>CBFGRU010000114.1:0-9883 GCA_965651255.1 uncultured Phycisphaerales bacterium | reverse complement strand
TCGGCCTGATCCTTCAGATCGACCTCACCCAGCTTGAGATACGTAGCGCCTTCAAAGGCCTTGCCGCGGCCGCGCGTCCCGCGGTTGTCAATCTTGGCAATGATGAATCCGAATTCGGTGTACGGATTCGCGGGACTGAACGTATTGCGCACACCCTGTGACAACGGACCGCCGTAAACGTCGATAATCAGCGGGTACTGCTTCGAGGAATCGAAGTTTGAGGGGAAATACAACAGGCCATACAGGTCCGTCGTCCCGTTATCGGCCTTGAACGTAAAGAGTTCCGCCGGCGTGATGCCAAGTTCCGTCATGCGTGAAGTATCGCTGTCGGCAAGCAGGGCCAGTCGTTTCTGCTGCATGTCGAACAGATAGGTGACCGGTGCGGTGGCGTAGTCTTCCGCGCGGGCGATGAAATGAGTGTGCGCCGGGTTGATATCGAATCCTGTGTAGTGAAGATCATCGGAGGTCAGGTGCTCGTGAGCCGAGCCATCGAGACGGGCGCGATGAAGCTGCTGGCTGATCTTCACATCGGCGCTGAAGGCGGTGAAGTACATCCAGCCATGGTCTTCATCGACCTGAACAATCGACCCGCACGGAAACTCGCCATGGGTGAGCACGGCGTGGCGCGTGCCGGAAGTATCCCAGAGTTCGTAGTGCTTCCAGCCGGTGCGTTCACTCGCCCATATGAAACGTTGACCATCACTCAGCCAGCGCATCTCGGGACTGTTCTCCTGCCAGGTCTCCTGCGTTTCGGTGAGGATGATGTGCGTCTGGCCGGTCGCAGGGTCCGCGGCACAGAGTTCGAGTACGTTCTGCCGACGATTGGTGCGATGGAAAATGAGCCATTGATTGTCGGGCGAAAAAGCAATGTCGTAGATGTACTGCTCTTCATCGTCGCCTACATCTATCTTGACGGTCTTCCCGGTAGCCATGTGGTAGAGCCGCAGTCGCGCAATGGGGTTCTTGGAACCGGCCTTGGGATAGCGCTCGGTGTACAGACGATTCTCAACATCCGTAAAGCCGGGTGTGAGGTAGTACGGCTGCACACCCCGTTCATCAAACTCATAGAATGCAATCATGCTTGAATCGGGCGACCACCACATCGCGGTATTCTGATCCAACTCTTCGCCGTACACCCAGCTGGCGGTGGCGAATTTGATATCTTCGTTCCCATCGGTCGTGACCGCAATTTCTTTCCCTTCGGGGTGTTCATCGGTGGGCCGAAGAACGAGGTTGTAGCGTTGATAGATGGCGTTCCACCGGCCGTCGGGAGAGGGCTCTTCCGTTAACTGTCGACCGCGCGGCGCCCGTCGAACGGGTCGCCGGGGCCCGGCGTTCTCATCCGGTTCAACCGTCCAGCGTTCACTTTCCGCATTGACTTCGATCGTCTCACCCGATTGAAACAGGTACTGAAGTGTCGTACCGCCGGAGCGAAACTGCACACCTTGTTCGCGCCAGATGATCTGACTGACGTTGCCGCCCTGCGCGAGCGAGCGGGACTGGCGGCGCACCGCGTCATAGCGCTCGTAGCCGGGCAACTGCTCAAAACGATCCTGCGCATGGACCGGCAGCATAAGCACCACGAACATCAGCACCATCATCCACGGGCGCGCAACTCGCATCACTTCCTTCTCCTTCATCACGCCCCTTCTGGAGCGATTGGTTGGTTCCATTCCACCGCCGACACTCACCGCTGACCAACACCGCAGAACACCACCGGTGATCGCATGCCATCACGGTCGTATGACCGCACGCCAAAGAGCCAGTTGTCCTTTGACAGGTCAAGGGTCGCTTCCGTCACGAGGCCTACATCGACCACATGTTCCCATCGGGAAGCGGTCGTGTCGCGATACACAATCTCATAGCCGGCGACATCCGGTTCAGGAACGGCGCTCCAGCGAATGGTCGTATCGGGCACGAGCCCCGCAGCGATCAGCCGCGCGTTCTCAGGTACCGAAGGCGCGTTCGCCAGACAGTACAGCGCCATCCCGTTCAGCAGCGCAACATCCGCGAGATATCCGGTATCAACGTACTCCGCCGTATCACCGTACGGAAGCCCATCGCGCAGCGTCACATCCTGGTGCTGGCGGTCGTAGTGCTCATCCACCTCGCTGAAGCGGACCGCGGCGAAGCCTTGTTCGTTGAACGCGGTGTGATCACCGCCGCGTAGGAAGCGGTCGGTCCGAAAGATGAGCCACGGCTTGACGGGCAGTTCGTACTGAATCGCCACTTCCTCGATGTACCGCGCGAGCTGACGTGAAGTGGAATCATTCTCGCCGCCGAGCGTACGAATCTGCGACAACTGACGGGCGCTCGCGTTGCGCGGAATGCCTTCGCTGAACACGCGCACCCGATGACGCTCGTGCCGATTGTTCGGACCCGTGGGGTCGCCGATAATGTCATTCGAAAGCGCGCCGGCGATATTCCATTCGCGATCAACCGCCGTCCGCGCAAACCAGTGCGCACCAAGCAGCCCTTGCTCTTCACCGGCGGTCATGAGAAACACCACCGTTGACTCACACTTCATCTTCGAGAACACGCGCGCCAACTCCAGCGTCAACGCCGTGCCGGAACCGTCATCGTTCGCGCCCGGCGCGTCACTCTCCGCATCGTTTGTTCCCGAGGCGCGGGAATCGTAATGGCCGAGAACAACATACATGCGGCCCGCCGCTTCGGGCATCGAACCGGGAATGATCATCACCGGGTTCGCGATCTCAACTTCCTCCGCGATGCGCGGCGCCGGCGGCTGGGCGTGGCGCATCAGTTCAACGACGATGTCATCGCGGCCACTTTCTGCAGCGATTGTTTCCAGCTCGCTCAACAGCCAACGTCGGGCAGCCCCTATACCGCGCGCCTCGGACTCGGTCTCCGACATCGTGTGTCGAGTTCCGAAGGAAACGAGCCGTTCGATGTCCCTTCCCAGGCGGTGGGACGAAATCTCCCCGGCGAGGGCATCGCGCACCTCATCAGCACGAGCATCGATTCGACCATTCCCGCGTGCGACCGCAGTGCTCACACTGAACTCCAGCAGCATCGCGCCGGTCAACGCTCCGATCAGCAGTGTTTGCAGCCGCATGCGCATCACCTCCATCCCAAGGACAAACAGGGCCCGGCGCGTGGTGCGCCGGGCCCTGATTCTAACGATGAATGGATGATTCTGTTGCGATTGACCACCGAACGAGCGATTCAGACGGTCGAAACGATGTCGCGAAACGCGCGCATTCGATCATCCATCGCATCTTTCGGCGTCCGGCGCAGGCCTTCGAGGCCGAATGACTCGATGGTGAAACTCGCCGTCACCGTCGCGAACACCAGACCGCGGCGAATGGCTTTGAAGTCGGTCGCGCCGTTCGAGGCCAGGTACCCCATCAGACCGCCCGCGAAACTGTCACCCGCGCCGGTGGGGTCGATGACCTGGTGCGCTTCAGCGGGATACGCCGGCAGCGCGGCGATGCCGTCCCGGTGCACCAGCACGCAGCCATGTTCACCCTTCTTTACGATGACAAATGACGGCCCCATCTCGAGAATCTTCTTCGCGGCGGAAATGGGATTGCGCAGTTCGGTGAACTGCTCCGCCTCGGCATCGTTCAGCACGATTCCATCGACCTGGCTCATCAGCGCGGTCAGTTCATCGTGCGCGATGTTGATCCAGAGATCCATCGTGTCGGCCACCGCGAGCTTGCGGCCGGGAAAGTGGCTGAGCAATTCGAGCTGCACTTCCGGATGGGTGTTGGCAAGGAAGATGTACTCGCTGTCGCGGTACGCCGCAGGCACGGCGGGCGGCGGCTCTTCCAGGACGCCAAGTTCAGTAAAGAGCGTTTCACGCTCATTCATGTTGTCGAAATAGCGCCCGCCCCAGGCAAACGTTGTGGACTGCGCGCGTTCTTCCAGACCTCTCAGGCAGATGTTTGGAAATGATGACAACGTCTTTCGATGGTCATCCGGCCAGTCACCCCCCACGGCCGCCACCACGCGCACCGGCGCGTGAAACGACGCTGCCGCCGCAAAATACGCACACGAACCGCCGAGAACCTTTTCCGCCTTGCCCGTGGGGGCGTGCACCGTGTCAATTCCGATCGTTCCCGTTACCAAAAGCGGCATCGAATCTCCTTCTCCAACACTTGATCCATTTCTGAACAGAGAATGCAGCAGGAGTGTAGCGCTGCACGGTGCAACGACCACATGTGACTCGCGCGCCGACACTTCACCCGCGAAATCAACGTCAACGGGACCGGTGCTTACCGCAGCCAGTTGTCATCGAAGAGGAGGCCCGGAGGAACGGCGGCCTCGGAGCTGCGCTCGACCATGTTCGCGACCGGATAGGCGCAGTAATCCACGCTGAACGCCGCGGCCGGGCGGTGGTTGCCGGAGTGTCCCAGCCCGCCGAAGGGCAGCTTGCTGCTCGCGCCGGCCGTCCCGGTGTTACGGTTGATGCACCCTGCGCGACATCCGCGGAAGAATCGCTCGTACTCATCATCGTCGTTTGTAAAAATCGACGCAGCCAACCCGTATCGCGTCGCGTTTGCCTGCGCGATGGCTTCTTCGAGTGAATCAACAATCGTCAACTGCACCAGCGGACCGAAGACCTCCCGGTCGAAATCAAGCGAAAACGAAGCAACTTCCACCAGCCCGGGCGAGACGAAATGCCCTTCTCGATCGAGCCGCGCCGCTTCGAGCACCACGTTGCCGCCGCGCTGAGCGAGTTGTTGCTGAAACTCGACCACTGCGTTCGCGGCGTCTTCGGAAATGACAGGTCCCATGAAGACCGGCTCTTTCGCCTTGCCGGGTGCAACAACGATCGTTGAAGCGCCCTTGGCAAACGCGGTGATAAACCGATCCGCGATGTCGCGGTGCAGGATGAGTCGTCGGGTGCAGGTGCAGCGCTGCCCGCTGGTGGCGTAGCCGGCGCGCAGACACTCTAGCACCGCCTGCCGCAGATCGCACGAAGGCATCACGACGGCGGGGTTGTTCCCGCCCATCTCAAGCGCCACGATGCGACCCGGATGATCGAGGTTCGCTTCCAGTATTCTTCGACCCACCGGCCAGGAACCCGTAAAGAGAATCCCATCAACGTTGTCGTGCGACACCAGCGTCCGCGCGATGTCTGCTCCGCCTTGCACCAGGTTGAAGACTCCCGGCGGCAGCTCCGCTTCATCCATCAGTTCCGCCAGAAGCTGCCCCGTGGCCGGCGTCTTCTCCGACGGCTTGAACACGACGGTGTTTCCCATGAGAAGCGCCGGCACAAAGTGCCCGTTCGGCAGGTGCGCGGGAAAGTTGAACGGCCCAATGACGCTCATCACGCCGTGCGGCTTGAACCGGCAGAATCCCGCGCGCGTCGCACTCACCGCCACTTCGTATTCACTCACGCGGCGGAACGAGTTTTCATCGAACGTGATATCAACTTTCCCACCCAGGGCGTTGGCTTCAAACGTCGACTCCGAGAGCACCTTCCCCATTTCGTCGGTAATGAGCGACGCGATGCGCGCCGCGTGCCGAGTGGTCACATCCTTCCAGCGCAGCAGCACCTCCTTACGGTCGGCCATCGACCGCGCACTCCACGCGGGCAGGGCGTTTCGCGCCGCAGCGATCGCCTGCTCCACATGCTCCGCCTTTGGTGAGCCCTGCCAAAGAATGCGATCCGGCTGCGCGGGATCATGCGAGCGGCATGCATCGCCCTCGATGGAGATGAAGCGGCCGTTGATGTAGTCACTCGGCGCGTGGGAAAGATGCTCGTTCCGTTTCGTCATGAAGGAGCATAGCCAGCCGCCGCGCGATCAGGCCGATCGTGCCGACCCTGCCTTGGCACCTTCCGAAGGTCGGGCGCGGCTCGGCGTTGGCGTGAAGCCCACTTCATCTCCGCTCGATGCGTGAATCGCCTTCATGACCTCGTCGGGCATCGTCAGCGTCTGCGATTCCGCATCCACCGTGCACGTGGTGCGCACCGCGCGAAAGCCCGTATCGCTCATGAAACTGACAAATCCTCGTTGTTCGTGCCCTGACTCTCGCGGCGGAGCCAACGTCAGTCGGCCGGTATCTCGCACGAGAGGAATCTCCGACACCTTCGCTTCCAGGTACGGCCCACCGTCGAACGGATCAACGTGACCCATGTACCGGAAGCCGAGCGCTTCCAGCATCGCCCGTGCCGGTCGGGTTTCGGGCCCGACACGCGCAATCAGGTTCCGCGCCTCCGGTGGCAGGAGTGATGCGTACATCTCTTCGCGCGGAAAGAGCGCCGTGATGAACTCCTTCGAGTGCTGGCAGAATCGATCCGCCTCCGCATACGAAAGGTTGATGAACCGCCGGCCCAGATACTCCCACAACGTATTGCGGCTGTCGGGCGTGAGCGGGGCCATCATCTCCGCGATGATGCGTTCGCTGAACCACGAGCGATGCAGCCCCAGCAGGTGAAAGCGAATCAGACTCAGAAACGAACCCAGCTTCTCTCGATGCCCGCGGTACGAAGGCGACAGAATCAACCCGCCGATTTCGCTCGGCCCGGTCTCATCCGTATCCAATTGCAGCGTCACGTGAACGGCCCCGGTCTGCAGGTCTTCGCTGTACAACTCTCGCCGGCGCACATGCAGAAACGTATGCGGATGTCCCGGCCAGGAGATGCACGACATCAACGCGCTCGTCCCGATCACGTTCCCCGTCTCGCTGTCTTCCAGCACGAACATGAAACTGCGCTCACGCTCATCGCGCGCTTTGCCCATGAAACTCAACCGCGAGCGGCTGATCTTGCCCGCGATAATGTCCGGATCCGCGGGCAGATTGATGAAGTGCACCATCCGTGCCAGCTTCAGCAGCGTACTCGCATCGTCGATTGTCGCTTGTCGAATGATGAACATGGGTCAAACCGCGAGCCGCGTCCGCATCGACGCGGTGTCGTCCAGATCAGAAATCCTTCACACCTTCGCGAGCGCACGCTCCACGATCTCAAACACCGGTCCGAAATGCTTCTCTTCAAACACCCCCACCGGCGGCAGGAACCGGATGTGGAACGGACCGTGACCACACGCGAACGCGATGACCCCTTCTTCAAACAGGATGTTCAGCGCCTTCATGATTTTCGCGCGATCGCCGCCGAACGGCGTCAGACGCATCATGCCCCCGACGCCATCCACATGCCGATGCGAAACACCCGGCAGACCCGCGATCCGCGGGACCGGCGGGAACCATTCCTGGTGCTTGTCCACCAATGCCTTGGCGTGCCGGCGAAATGCTTGCTGCAACTTCGCATTGCGACCATCTTTTCCGTAGTACCCGCCCGCGCGCATCCGCTCCAGCACCTGCAGTCCCACCGCATACGCCACGCTTGATCCGCTGAACGTCGCGCTCATCAGCCCCGGCTTCGGGTTGTACGCCTCCGTGAACAGGCACGCGCAGATCTGGCTCATCTTGCCGATCGTCACCACATCCACGTATTCACCCAGCCCGAGTTGCTCGAAGAAGAACATCTCCTCCGTTCGGCCGAACGTCTGAATCTCATCCACCCACACCGCGATGCCGTTCTCCCGGCAGAGTTGCATCAGCGGCTCGAAGAACGCCTTCGTTCCCACGTTGAAACCGCCTTCACCCTGCACCAGTTCGAAGATGAAGCACGCATGCTGCTTCGGATACCGCGCGATGTACTGCTTCAGATGCCACACCGCATGTTCGATCGATTGCTCCGGACGATCCGCATCGTAAAACGGCATGTAGTCAATCAGCGTGTTCAACGGCAGGCCTGCCCGCGCGCCCGCCGAGTCGCCGATCTGCGCCATCGTCCACGTGCGCCCCATGAAGCAATCCATGAACGCGATGACCCGCGATGCCGGATGATTCTTCTGAAAGCAGATCTTCAGCGCGTTCTCATTCGCCAGCGCCCCCGAGTTGATCAGGAACGCATGCGCCAGTTTCGAGTTGCGCGACGCTTCCTGCACGAGCAGATCGCCGAAATCCACCGTGCCGCGGTTGAACTGCAGGTTCCCTTCCATCACCGTATCACCCATCGCCCCCAGCAACGCCGCACGCACCATCTCCGGGTCGCTGTGGCCGAACATGTGCACGCCGATGCCGTTGATCATGTCCCATTTGACCGATCCATCAATCAACTCCACCAACGGCCCGTTGCCCATCCCGCTGCCGACGTATGGGTACCATGCGCCCTTGCCCTTCACTGCCTCCTGGCGCTTCAGGTAGTCTGCCATCGTCTCCCGGTGTGAATCCTGCGGGGGTCGCGCTGCGGTAATCGACGCCTGCGAACGCTTCAGCTCCGCGACGATCTGGTCTACCGCCTCGGAAACCGCAGTGCTCTTCACGAACTGCTCTGCAACCAATGGTTCCACCGCGGCTGAACTCGGCATGAACGGCGTCCTTCCTCTCGAATGCATTCGTTGAATCGGTCCGCGAACGGGCCGCATGAACACGATCGGCATCATCGATCGCGAACTTCACCGCCCCTGCGGGCCGGCAATCCTACGCGGACCGACTCAAACCTACCAGATCACACATGATCCGGGCGCCATTCGAACGAGAAAACCGACCCCAAGGCCAATCTCACCGAGCGATCATCATCGCCTCACGACACCGACCATGTCTCGCCCGGCTGCATCACCTTCACCTCCACTCCCTGTGGCGAAAACTGCTTCGGATCCTGCGCAATCGGGGGCCAAGTGTTGTAATGCATTGGAATCGCCACCCGCGGCTTCACCATCTCCGCCGCCCGCGCTGCATGCTCCGGCCCCATCGTGTACCGATCGCCGATCGGCAGGCACGCAACTTCCGGCCGGTACAACTCGCCCAGCAACTTCATATCCCCGAAGATCGCGGTATCACCCGCGTGGTAAATCGTTCTTCCCCCGAGATGAATCATCGCGCCGCACGGTTGACCGGTGTAAATGTTCTGGCCGTCCGCATCGTAACTCGAGGAATGAAAGGCCTGCGTCAGCGCCACCCATCCCCACGATGCCTTCACACGCCCGCCGGGGTTCATGTCCTCGAGACTCTCCACCCCCAGCGATGCGAGGTGATTGCACAACTCGAACGCGCCGAACACCGTCGCGCTGTTCTTCTTTGCGATCGCCACCGTATCCCCGACATGATCGGCGTGGCCGTGCGTCAGAACGATCGCGTTGCATTTCACCTCCCCTGCGGTCATCGTCGCCTTCGGGTTCCCGGTGAGAAACGGATCAACCGCGATGGTCGTCGAACCATCGGAAAAGAGAAAACCCGAGTGGCCGAGATACGTGATGGTCAGTGACATGCCAGTCGCTCCTCCTGCGTGCGGTTCCAGCGCTTCTCTTCTCTACGGATGAATCGGCCAGCCGGTCCCGGCCTTACCCGCATCGTATCACCCCACCCGCCCCCCTTCTGCGATCGCGAGCGCCGGATGCATGATGCATGAATCATCGCGCATCGCGAGCTGCCGCGTCTCCTGCGGGAGTCGCAACTGCCTCTCGCTCGCTTCATGTCTGGCCGGGCCTTTGCCGGGGCCTCATCGTTGCCGGCTTGTGTTCGCTGCTTGCGCGGGACGTTGTTTCAGGAAGTGCGCGGGGGTGTTCGAGGTGCGATGGAAGGTTACCGGGGGCAGGATGGCGCGTTCATCATCCGAGCCCGGGCGGGTGATCGACATTTCGTACGTGTCCCTGCCGGTGAAATGCATGCGGACATCAAAGGTGGTGATGGTGCCGTTCGCGGCGTGCTGGTTCCATTCCCAGATGATCGTGCCGGCATCATTGAGGGCGATGGCCCCGCGGGCGATGCCGCCGTTCTCATCAATGGACTGAAAGCGTACCTGGTCGGTGCCGGGCTCGATCCAGACCTGGGTTGCGCCGTGCTCGAACATGCCGGTCTCGTTCCCGAGCCAGCCGCGGGAGATGAGTGATCGACCATCCGGGCCGGC
>CBFGRU010000113.1:0-9900 GCA_965651255.1 uncultured Phycisphaerales bacterium | reverse complement strand
TCAAATCGTTTGAGTACTTTCCGAATCGCCTTTCGCGATGAGCCCGCATACTGGTTCTCATCCACATGGTCGTGCGTGACATTGCATCGCCCGCCCCCAGCGACCAGGATTTTCGCACCGAGTGATCTGGCCCCATCGAGGAGCATGATGCGACCATCCGGATGCGTGCGCCCTGCCCAGATGGCTGACATCAGGCCAGCTGCACCCGCACCGATGATCACGATATCGGCATGTTCCATGCATTCTTGCATCGACGAAGCGTAGTCTCGCTTCGGCTAGTTCTCAGTCGGCGTTGTGCGAGGCGCAATTGCGGGGGCGGGATTGACCGGATCAACACTCATGAGCCGGGGAATCTCCTGCGAAAGAACAAAGACCGCCATCAGCAAGAGGAAAATGACGAACGCCCGCTGCAGTGCCGCGACCGGCAGATAGTCGGAGAGGCGGCGACCTGCGAGCGAACCAATGACGCCGAACGCCGCCAGAGTCAAGATGGCCCTGCCGTTCAGGGTGATGTTCAGCTCATTCATCACGCTGAAGTATTTCACGAATCCGGCGGCGGACTTGAGTGCGATGATGACCAGACTGGTCCCAACCGCCCGACGAAGTTCGAGGTTTCCGAGCACCACGAGTGCGGGCACAATCAGGAATCCGCCGCCTACTCCGACCAGCCCGGTCAGTACACCAACCAACAAGCCCTCCACGATGATGACCCATTTCGGGCGTTTGGCGTGTGTGTTAGATTGCTCGACCTGAGATGCGGATGCCTCGTGTCTCCACATGACGACTGCCGCCAGCAGCATCACTCCTGCAAAGAACACCAGTTGGACCGGCCCGGGAATGTACTTCGCAAGCCACGCTCCGCCGTATGTGCCGAGCATGCCGGGCAGGCCAAAGAACATGACGCTGGGCCAATCGACCAACTTTCGTTTTGCATAAGGAAACGACCCGACGAGGGCGATCAGCCCGACGATTGCCAATGACTCGGCGACAGCGGCCTTGTCTTCGTGGCCGAGTACATACCGCAGGACAGGGACCGTCAGGATCGATCCGCCCGAGCCAAACACGCCGATTGTCAAGCCGATGAGAATCGCTGCAATGATGAGCAGAACGTTCATGGTCTTGTAGATAACCGGATAGCGAGAGCGAACTCAGTGTCGAGATCCACACGCCGCCATTCAGGACAAGCGATTCCATGGCATGTGCGCCAGAACTTTTGCCATGCCGCAGAAACCCGTTGCACCCGCGACAGTCAGCCCTGCGCCAACGAATCCACTCAGAATCAGGAACCACGGCGAGACGAACGCTCCGAGCACGACGCCAAGGACAACGAGCGAGCCGGCAACGATCTGAACCTGGCGCATCACATCGATCGGCGGCGCTTTGGCGCTGCGTTCCACGGGGAGATTCGCGCCCTTCCACGCCTCAATCCCACCCGCCAGCTGGTATGCCGTCGATGCTCCTTCGCGCATCAGTCTTTCCGCGGCTTGCGATGATCGTTTTCCAGACCGGCAATGAAGCACGACCTTCTGATCAGGTCTCGCTTTCGGTAGAGCGCTCGCATCAAACTTTGAAAGCGGCCGATTTGTTGATCCTGCGATGTGCTCACTGGCGTGCTCAAAGTCCTCACGGACATCGACCACGATCGCTTCATCTTTCGTAAGCCAGTCTTGCAATTGAAGCGGAGAGACATCGACGATCCGTGATTCAACGGGAGGCGTGGTTGTAGTGGTCATCGGGATACGACTCCTTTGGCGGATTCGGTTGGGTGATGGGCCTTCTCCCATGCCAGCCACCCGCCCGCGAGGTTGGTGACGCTGAAGCCGGCCCGTTGCAGCAGACTACACGACATGCCGCTGCGGTAGCCGCTCCGGCAGTTGACCAGCAATGATTCATCCTTGGGAAGGTCCCGGAGATGATCAGCCAGTCTGGTATGGGCGATATTGGTCGCTTCGTCGATGTGTCCTTCGTCGAACTCAGACTTTCTTCGCACATCCAGTGGCCGCAATGAGCCAGCATCAAGCAGTTCCCGTGCGCGCTCCGCTGAGACTTCGTTCAGTGATGCGCGTCGCCCGCTCTCCGCGATGTACACCGTCAAGTCTTCCGGAGTGGTCCAGCCGCGAATGTCGTCCAGGCCGATACGAACCAGGTCTCGCACAGCTTCATCCAGGCGAGCATGTTCGACGATGAGGTAGATTGGTTCGTTCTCGCCGATGAACGAACCCGCATCACTCGGAAAACTTGATACCTGCCGGATGAAAAGTGAGCCAGGAAGGTGCGCGGTGCGAAACTGATCCCACGAGCGGGTATCGATGACCGCGACCTTCGTCGGGTCAATGGAATCGAGGTCATCGTGACTGAGTCGTGCTGGAGTGGGGAGGCGCCCAAGCACTTTCGGCCCGAGCTTGTTGTCCCGCTTCATTCGCGCAAAGTAAAGCGGCGGTTCGGGCTGGCCAGCGAGTATGAAGTCAACAAAGGCCTTCTGGCTCGTCGCCGCAAGCATTGCAGAGTTGAACCGGCGCTCATACCCAAGGGTGGATGTCGGCACTGCTCCCAGGGCTTTGCCGCAAGCACTCCCTGCGCCGTGCGCCGGCCAGATCTGAAGGAAATCTGGCAGGTCATCAAGGCTCTTGACGGTCTCATAGAGGCGCTGGGCTGATGGCTCCCGTGCGCCGACCTGACCCGCAGCGGATTCGAGCAGATCCGGGCGTCCCAGATCTCCCACAAAGATGAAGTCCCCCGTAATCATCGCCATCGGTTCGCTCGCACCGCCTCCAAGATCGGTAACCAGGAACGCGATGTGTTCTGGCGTATGGCCGGGCGTGTGAACCGCCTTCAGTTCGATGCCGCCGATGCGGAACGAATCGCCGTGCTTCAACAGTTGGTGCGAATAGGAACCGCCGCCAGACTTGCGATTGAGCCACTGGTACTTCCAATCCGCATCACCCTCATCGGAGATATAGACCTTGGCACCGACACGCTCCGCCAATTCTCTCGCGCCCGAGAGAAAGTCGGCATGAATGTGCGTCTCGGCAACGGCGGTGATCCTCAATCCATGCTGCCGTGCCAGGTCAACATACCGATCAACATCCCGCTCCGGATCAACGACGATTGCTTCACCGGTTCGCTGGCACCCTAGCAGGTACGCGGCCTGGGCGAGCTTTTCGTCATAGATCATTCGCATCAACATCGGCAGTGTCTCCCTTCGTAAAGGATGCTGGACATCCCTTCAGCATATGAGAGCCAGAGATGAGCAGCGAGGTTCCCCAGATTCGTCAAATTCTTCGAGCCGCAGGATGACGAGTTCTGGGCGTGTTTCGAGACCGATTCTGCTCTCCCTTCGGTGATCTGCTGAACTTCACTTCAGCCGGACCAGCTTCCCCTTGCGTTTCACGATGTTCTTGTAATCCCATTGAATTTCGATGGACTTCTTCAGCCATGTATCAAGGTCCCGGGCGATGATCTCATCCACGTTGATATACCGAGCTTCGGCTGCCTTGAAAGTACCCTCCGGCCGGAGACCCGGTTCGTCGAAGGACTGACCGCTCCAGAAAAGCAGACGAACACACCCGGTTGGCTTTGGACTCTTCAGCGTGCTGAATCCGACGATCGGGTTCCCATCAAGAAACCAGACGGGATGTCGATGCCAGATCTTGCATTCCGAACCCGCTTTCGACAGTGAACGATCGATCGTCTCAGCAAGCACTGCACAAATCTGCTGAAACTCGGATGATTGGCTTTCGTTGTACGCCAGGATATCCGGGTGAATACTCATTCCTTCATGCCTGATTCTTGTCACGAGGTTCCGGACAATTCATGCTCTTGCTATACATTCCTGAACGGTCGAAGCAACATGGCCGTCGCTTGCCCTTGGCGAGCATGTCGCAGCAAGCATTCGTTCGCCGCACACGTGTTGCTTCCTGCTTGGCGGATGTGATCCAATGAATCCAATCCCGCCGCGCAACCGGCGTAATGCTTGACCAGGCGTCCCTTGTTTTCTGCGGCGCTGATGCCAGGGCCTTTCGCAATTCCACGGGGACGAGTGGCTCGGGCTCGCGCTCAGTTGGCACTGGCGCGATTGACAGTGCAACCACATCGCCTTCGCGTGCATTGCTGGCGTTCAGCAGGTCGAGGTCCACCTTCAGCCAGTGACCACCTTGGCCGTCTGGTGCGAGCGTCGCGAGAAGCGGAACCTCTTTAAACAGACCTTCAACGGTGACCTGGCCGCGCGAAGGTAGTGCATTGCTCGCGTGGGAGGGGAGTCTCAGGAACATCCAACTGGCGCGCGATGGCGACAGTGGCCGGTGCAGTGTGGCACTGAACTGGATCGGTTCAGAAACAGAATTGCGCACATTGGAGTGACCCGGCTGAGGCATACGGATGATTCTACTCGAATGATGCTGAGACCATTAGCGCTGCGCCTTGAGTTGTTCCTTGATTCGGGCATGGACTGCAGGGGGGAACTCGCCCTCCGCAAGGTCACGACAAATGGACTGAGTGAGGTCGAGTTCGGCAAGGATCGACCGGCATCGGTCACAGATGATCGATTGGTCAAACGCGATTCCACGATCCAGTGCAGCTTGTTTTGCCTCAAGAAGATCGAGGCAAACTTGTTTCGAGTATGCCGGTGCGGGTGCGTGCCCAGCTTTTTTCGGAAGAACCGAATCGATTGTCTGGCGCAGTTTCATTCGTGCACGGTGAAGGCGCGATTTGACGGTGGCCGGTTTGATCGCGAGCATTCCTGCAATGTCGTCAATCGAGAAGCCGACAATCTCTTTCAGTACCAGCGGCAGCCGAAACTCGACGGGCAACTGCAGGATGGCGCGTTCGATTCCTTCGCGTGCTTCCGCTCGAAGGGTTTCACTCATTGCATCGAGTGATGCGACTTGCGTATCTCGGAAGGGGAGTAACTCTTGGTACGACGTCAGTCGGTTCGGCTCCCCGGCGCGCCGACGGTGCATTCTTTGGCACATACGAGCAGCGATGGTCCAAAGCCAAGTCGCAGGGTCGGATCGACCGTCGAACGTTTCCCACCTCCGAAATGCTTGGAGGAACGTCTCCTGTACGAGGTCCTCTGCTTCATGTTCACTCGTGCAGAGTCGACGCGCCAGGGCAAAGAGGCGGCCGCCGTGTTGCTGGAAAAGCAATTGAACGGCCCGGTCAGAGGGCATTGATGCACGGACGACTTGATTGCCTTCTGCTTCGGTCATCCTGGATCAGTCAACAAGCAATCCGTGCCGACCTGACACGAAGTCACCAGACCTGAATACTTTCACATAGTGTCAGGAGATTCGCCTCCTGCGGCTCTGCGTTCGTTCACTCGGCTCGGACTAGAGCCGCTCAATCAGCATGTTGACACTGTTGCCGCCTCCGAGGCAGAGACTCACAATACCGCGCCGACCACCTGTCCTTGCGAGTTGATGGACCAATGTGGTCAAAACTCGTGCGCCGCTTGCTCCGATCGGATGGCCGAGCGCAATTCCACCGCCGGCAATATTGAGCTTCTCTTCGGGAATCTTCAATTCGCCGATATTTGCCAGGACCTGTGCGGCGAACGCTTCATTCAACTCAAACAGGTCAATGTCAGCCACGGAGAGGTTGTTGCGTTGCAACAGCGCGCCGATTCCGGCTGCCGGGGCATCGAAGATATCTTTGGGCGCAACACCGGAGGTGTAATAGTCAACAATCCTCGCCATCGGCGATGCGCCCAGAGCACTCGCCTTCTCGGCGCTTGCAACCAGGATCGCAGCGGCTCCGTCGGAAATCTGAGATGCGTTTCCAGCCGTAATACACTCGTGCCCGGGCACCGACCGCAGTTTGGCAAGTACCTCTGCGGTTGTTTCGCCGCGGATGCCCTCATCATGGTTTACACCGCCCTCGGCGCCGGGATTGCGGCGGTTACCAACCTGTTCGCCTGTCAGCGGAGTGATTTCGCTGTTGAACCAACCGTTGTTCGTCGCGGTCGAAGCACGTTGATGGCTCTGCGCGCTGAACCGATCGAGATTCTCACGGCTGAGGCCGTGCTTCTTGGCGATGTGATCGGCGGCGTTCGTCATGCCCCAGTTCTCGATGGCGCACGTCAACCCATCGAATTGCATGTGATCTTTGAACTCAACCGCCCCGAACTTGGCACCGCCACGAAGGTACGCGAAATGTGGCGCAAGTGTCATGTTCTCGAATCCGCCTGCCACGACACATTGATTGTCACCAGCTTTGATTGACTGTGCAGCAAGCATGACCGCCTGAAGTCCCGATCCGCAGACTTTGTTCACCGTCTGGGCGCTCAATGAGTTCGGTAGGCCGGCTTTCAGTCCCGCCTGCCGCGCGGGGTTTTGCCCCAGGCCTGCCTGCAGGACGCAACCCATGATGCACTCATCGATTGCGCCTCTCGCCGTGGGGACTTCGTTTAACACGGCGGTAATCGCATGTGCACCGAGCGCAGTAGCGGGCGTGCTGCTGAATCCCCCAAGGAATCGACCGATTGGTGTGCGTTTGGCGGCGAGAATGACAATGTCCGGCATCGAAAGAACTCCAAGGGTCGAGGTAAGAACGAAAGTGGCGTCAGAATCAGCAGACCTTCGGCGGCCCTGTGCAGCACGCGGCGTACAATCCGTTCCGCCAAAGAACGCGATTCTAGCCCCCGGCTCCGCCGATCGTCGGCATGCGGCGGGCGTCCTTTCTCCTTTCGTCCGGCACGGATGTATCCCTCATGTCTTCGATGAATCCGGCGCAGACTGCCCAGGCTCCGATCGAAACACCGATCACGACTCCGCGATACACACGCGACAATCTGGCTACGCTCCAGGGCCACATTCTCGCCGAGGAGCAGAAACATCCGCGTGCCAAAGGCGACCTGTCGTGGATTCTCTCTGCTCTCTCGCTGGCGGCCAAGACCATTGCCAACAAGGTTCGTCGCGCGCGAATCGAGGATGTACTCGGAGACTATGGTGAACACAACATTCATGGCGAGGGGCAGCAGAAGCTGGATGTGATCGCCAATGAAATCCTGCTGCGCTGTCTTGGAAATCGCCCGAGTGTCGCGGTCGTGGCTTCGGAAGAGGATGAAGAGCCGACGATCATTCGTCGCGGTCACGAGGGGGGAAAGTACTGTGTCATTTTCGACCCGCTCGATGGTTCCTCGAACCTTGATGTGTGTGTCAGTGTGGGCACAATCTTCAGCATCCTTCGGAACGACCCGGCAATCCCCGGTGCAGTGGAAACCCTGTGCCAGCCAGGGTCTCAGCAGGTCGCAGCCGGATACATTCTCTACGGGTCATCGACTGTCTTCGTGCTGACCACCGGCGCCGGCGTTGACATGTTTGTGCTGGATCAATCCATCGGCTCGTTCGTGCTGGTCAAGCGCGGTATTGAGATTCCACCGACTGGCAAGATTTACTCGGTCAACGAGGCCAATCGGGAGACTTTTCCAACGGGTTACCATCGCTATCTCGATTGGGCCCACTCCAACGGGTACTCGAGCCGGTACATCGGATCCATGGTGGCGGACATTCACCGCACTCTCTTGAAGGGTGGCGTGTTCATGTATCCACCTACTCGGAAGAACCCCGAAGGAAAGTTGCGGCTGATGTACGAAGCAAATCCCATGGCCATGCTGGTTGAACAGGCCGGCGGCCGCGCCCTTGCGGCACCGGATCAACCAATTCGCGACATCGTGCCGAGCGGAATTCACCAGCGTGTGAGTGTGATCATGGGATCCGGCGAAGAGGTCGAGCATGTCTGTCGGCATCTGCGCGGCGCCTGATTGAGCCAATTGAAGTCAACTGTCATCTACGATTCGGAGAAGTCATGACGATTATGAGTACGACGAGTGTCACCCTCGGGCGCGATACCAATCAGGCGCTTGGCATCGGCCAGTTTGCCTGCGACTTCATGAGCGGTCGGATAGGTGAACCATCGGAATCGGTTCTCTTGCGGACGACTCAGTTCTTCACCGACAGTGTGCTCTGCGGACTCAGCGCGTTGTCATTGGGTACGAATGCTCCCACGCTGTTGAGAAACGAGGCGCTGGAGTATCCGCAAGCGACGGGTGCATTCGTGTTCGGGTCGCGCACGTCCGTCGCACCGGAGAAGGCGATCGTCGCAAACTGCTCGGCTGTGCGTGAATGGGATTCCAATGGAACCAACTTCGGTTACAACCCAACGCTTGGGCATACTGCCGGGGAGTTTGGCCACAATGATTTCTACGCGGTGCCTGTCGCCGCGGCGCAGATATCCGGGAAGAGTGGTGCGGATGCCCTGCGCGGAATGATCCTGCTGGACGAGATCCGCGGCCGATTGGCAGAAGTATTTTCGCTGAAGAGTTACAAAATTGACCATGTGGTTCATGGTGCAATCGCCTCGGCCGCAACGTACGGCGCCATGCTTGGCGCAACGCCGGAACAGATCGAGTCGGCGATTGGAATGTTTGTCGCCCATTACATTCCATGGCGAGCTATTCGGGCAGGGAAGCAGTTGAGCGATTCCAAGGGTGCCAGCGCCGCAATCTCAACCGAAGTAGCAGTACTCGCCATGCAGCGGTCGATGCGCGGATTCATCGGACCGAAGGACATCTTTCGCAACCCCGAGGCGGTCTTCCGCTTCTTTGAGCCGACGACAAGTGGTGCACAGCGCTGGACAGAGATGGCGCCTTGCCCGTTCGACCTCGTCCTTTCGCATTCTGGCGATGACTTTGCGGTCATGGGCATGCATTTCAAGCTCGGCCTGTACGAACATCAGTCCGCGGGTGCACTGCAGGGAATGATCGACCAGGTTGCGAAGAACCCGAAGCTTCTCGAAATGGCTGATGGAAGCAACATTCGGGAGATGCGCATTCTGGCGTACGAGCCGGCATTTGGCATTATCGGGAATCCCGCAAAAATGGATCCGAAGACGCGACAATCTGCCGACCATTCGATGGCCTACATCGTCGCAACATTATTGCGCAAGGCCCTGGAGTTTCGTGCTCAGCACGGCACTCTTCCCAGTGGCGGTGATGCAAACGATCAGATTTGGAAGGAACTCATGCTCCTTCCGGCTGATTACATGGAAGATGAAACCGCGATCTTTCATCCGCTGACCCGTGCACTGATGCAGAAGATCAGATTCGAGCACGGTGGGCCGGAGTACGATGCGAAGTACCCCGACGGAATTCCGACCTCGGTGGTCATCATTGATAAGGAAGGGCAAGCCCATGACTCGGGGCTGGTCATGTACCCAGCGGGGCACGCCAGGAATACGACAGCCGACCTTGACGACATTTTAGCAACGAAGTTTCTCCGATTGGGTGAGATAGCCCTCGGCCATGCTCAGCCAATGATTGACCGCCTAAACAACATCGGCGATGCATCAAGCGAAGCGCTGAAGTCCATCTTCGAGTGCTCCATACTCAGTCAAGGTGGATTCTCCTGAAGGATTGTTGATTTCAACAACGTTCGCTACAGTCGCGGCTCGCATTTTCGTAACGAGGTACGCCAATGGACGAGCCGACGAGATGCAGAAAGAGGGAGGACCGTATGACGGCGAAGATCCTCAGGCCGGTGCTCGTTGGCATGGTTGTAATGTTTGCACTTGCGACATTGCAGTTGGATGCGCCCGAAGCGAAGGAGCGCGGCAACGCGATACAGTCGCTTGATGCGGCAACCCTCGTGCGCGAACGCGCTGAGGCGGTATTCCTCGAACAACAGCTCGTTGGATTGTCAATAGGCATAGTTCGCGGGGGACGGGTCGTTGAGACCTTTCATTTTGGCTCGGAAGATCGTGAGAAAGCCATTCCTGCATCGGATCGGACAATGTATCGCTGGGCTTCGATTTCCAAACCAATCACCGCAATTCTGGCGATGCAACTTGCCGAGCGGGAAATGCTTGATCTGGATGCGGATGTACGAACCCTCGTGCCGGAGTTTC
>CBFGRU010000112.1:0-9903 GCA_965651255.1 uncultured Phycisphaerales bacterium | reverse complement strand
CCAATGCGAACGAACCAACCGTCATCGAAGCGAGGGTGATCAACCCGTATCTCGTAGATGCTCCGGTTGTGACGATCGTCAATCGCAGCCGGCCACTCTGCGCGGTCCCCAGCATTGGAATCGGAAACAAACCGATTGACGGCGGGAACTACCTCTTCACCCCCGAGGAAAAGGAGGCGTTCATCGCGCGAGAACCGCGCGCTGCACCCTACTTTCGACAATGGCTCGGCTCGGTTGAGTTTCTCAACGGGATCGAGCGATGGTGTCTTTGGCTTGGGAAGTGTCCTCCCGAAGTTCTACGCTCGATGCCATTGTGCATGGAACGGGTCGAGAACGTTCGACGGTTGCGGATGGAGAGCCGGAGCGAGCCGACTCGACGAATTGCGGACACGCCGACCCGATTTCACGTTGAGAACATGCCCAATGACGACTTCCTGCTAATACCGAAAGTGTCTTCTGAGCGGCGTCAGTACATCCCGATGGGCTTTATGAGTCCAGACACGATGGTGAGCGATCTGGTGTTCGTATTGCCCAATGCATCGCTCTTTCACTTCGGCATTCTCAGCAGCTCCATGCACATGGCTTGGGTTCGACAGGTCTGTGGTCGGCTCAAGTCCGACTACCGCTACTCAGCGAAACTCGTCTACAACAACTTCCCCTGGCCGCAGGAGGTGACGGATCGCCAGCGTTCGCGGGTGGAGGAAGCGGCGCAGCAAGTGCTCGATGCCCGGGCGGAACATCCGGGGGCGACGCTCGCTGATCTGTACGATCCGAACGCAATGCCGGTCGGGCTTCGCCGGGCGCACCAGGCGCTCGACCGGGCGGTGGATGCGTGTTACCGCCGGAACCGGTTCGACACCGAGCGGCAGCGTCTCGAATACCTGTTCGAGTTGTACGAACAGTTGACCGCCCCCCTCACCGTCGCGGCGACCCCGCGCCGGAAGAAGCGAAGGCGAACCAAGCGCTCCTGACCCCCGGCGACGAACCGCCGCACGACCTGCGCCACCCCCGGATTCAGCCAACCGGCCCCCGGATTCGGCCAATCGGCCGGCGGATTCGGCCAACCGGCCGGCGACCTCGGCGGGCCGTTCCGCGACCGGGAAAACCCGCCTGTGGAACTCGAAACGCCCTTCACCCACCTCGAACACCGCGCCATCGGCTCCGATGGCTGTGTAGCGGAGTTCGATGGTTCGACCGCAGGCCTCCACCACAGCACCGCAGAGGCCCGCTCCACCGCCGCGGACCTCCGCTACAGACCGGCACACCCCCACTACAGCGCCGCAGAGGTCCGCTACACCACCGCAGGCGCCCGCTCCAGCGCCGCAGACCTCCACTACAGTTCCGCAGCACTCCGCTACAGCTCCGCAGGATTCCGCTCCACAGGGAACGGAGGGAATGGAGATCGACCCGGCTGAAGAAGCGCGGTTCGCGTTGGCGGATTCGTTCTCATCGCGAGCCCCGCATGGTGGAGGGAGGACCGCGCGGGCGGGTCAGGACTCGACCGGTGCGGTCAGGATGATGCGGTACTTCTCGGGGTTCAGCTCGGGATCGTGCTTGACGACGCCGCCGGGCGGTTCGGTCGTGATGGCGAAGAGCGTGGGGCGGAACACTTCGAGTTTGGCGTTGATCGGCACGATGACTTCTTCACCCGCAGCGAGCGCATCGAACACGCCGCCATCGACCGCGGGGAAGTTCGGCCGTTGCTCATCGAAGATCCACAACTGGTACTGGAGATCCTGCGGGTTGTTCTGTGGCAGGCCGCGGAAGGTGAGGTAGCCCTTCTGCGCGGTGGTGCTCCAGACGACTTCACCGGCGATGCCGAGGTCCGCGGCATCGTTCCAGGGGATGCGGACGAGATCGGGTGCGTTGGTGATGAACGCCGCGCGCGCTTCGGCCAGTGTTGGATCGCCGCCGATCGACTGGAGGCGCGGCCACCACGCAATCGCTGCGAGCGCGATGGCCGCCGCAGCCGCGAGCCACGGCAGGAGACCTTTCGGCCGGGCGAGGGTGTGAATCGTCTCCTCATCGACGGTGAACGTCCTAGCGGCGCGATCCTTGATCACTTCCATCGAGGGATAGGCCAGCCCCTTGGCGCGGCGATGCCAGTCGGCGGCGTCGGCTTCGATGCGGGTGCGCAACTGCTCGGGCAGAGCGGCGCGATCACCCTCGCCGAAGAGCGCGATGTCCACCGCCGCGGCGGTGTAATCCAGCTCATCGCGATCGAACTCATCATCGGCCTCGAGCAGCATCAGCTCGAGCGCTTCGAGGTCCTGCCGACCAAGGCCCTGCATCGCGCGATCGGCGAGCAGCTCGTGCAGGCGGTCCAGATTGGCGGGCATCTGGCTCATGGTTGGACATCCGCTGCGCCGGTGGATGCAGCACCGGTGCGGGCGAGGAGTTCACGGATACGAATGAGTCCCCGGCGCGCGTGCGTCTTCACCGTACCGAGGGGCATTTTGGTGTGCTCAGCAATCTGTTCGTGCGTCAGGCCGTACTGGATGGAAAGGTTCAGGACGTGCTGCTGATCGGCGGAAAGCTGGGTCATCGCGGTGCGGACGCGCGCGACTTCATCATCCTGCGCCGCATCGGCCTCGCTGGTGGGCGGTGCGGCCTCATCGGGTGGAAGCTGAATCTGAAACTCGTTGAGGGTCTTTTTCTGTCGCTGAAGCTTGCGACCGCGATCAATCAACCGCCGCCGCGCGATCATGGCGACGAAGGTGACTTCGCTCGCGACGTTGGGATCGAACCGGGCGGCATGTTCCCACAGCGCGATGAAGACTTCCTGCACCGCATCCTCCGCATCGGCCTGCGAAGGAGAAAAACGGCGGGCCAGTGACCACACCAGCCCGCCGTAGCGGTCAATGGTCTCCTGCATGGCGGCCATTTCACCGGCCGCAACGCGCTGGAGCAGAGTGTCGCTCACGCTCGGGGTCAACTCACCCTGGGCAACGCCACGGAGGCGCTGCGGAGGTCTGTGACCGGTCGGATTCGCGATTAACGCAACCGCCATGAGATCCGCAATCCGGTCAGTTGGGAAGTATAACCTCGTCGATGATGTGGATCACGCCGTTGGTGGTGTCCACATCGGTCTGAACGATGTTCGCGCCGTTGACCTGAAGCTGACCGCCCGCCAGTCCGAAGCGCACGCGCCGGCCTTCAAGCGTCTCGGCGGATTGCGCAGCGAGCGCATCGGCGGCGAACACGCGGCCGCTGACGACGTGATACTTGAGAATGGCGACCAGCTTGTCGCGGTTCGCCGGTTCGAGCAGTGACTCGACCGTGCCGGCGGGAAGCTTGGAGAACGCTTCATCCGTGGGTGCAAAGACGGTGAACGGACCTGCCCCCTGCAGCGCTTCGACGAGTCCCGCCGCCTGAATCGCGGTTGCGAGCGTGTTGAATGAACCCGCCTTCACCGCGGTGGCGATGATGTCATCGGTCGAGGGCAGAATCACGCGGTCGATGACGTGAATGACGCCGTTCGAGGCCATGACATCCGTCTTGATCACGGTGGCGTTATCGACCATGACCTTGCCGGCATCGATCGTGATATCCAGCCGCTGGCCGTTCAGTGACGATGCGCTGGTCATGGCGAGCACCTTGGATGCGGGCGCCTTGCCGCTGACGACGTGATACTTCAGGATGGTCTGCAGGAGCGCCTTGTTCTCGGGTTTGAGCAGAGTTTCCACCGTTCCCGCCGGGAGCTGGGCGAAGGCCTCATCGGTCGGCGCGAAGACGGTGAACGGGCCGTCACCCTTGAGCGCATCAACAAGGTCCGCGGCCTTCAGCGCCGCGGCGAGGGTCTTGAACGAACCGGCCGCCACGGCGGTATCAACAATGTCCGCCCGGTTCGACATGGTCGTTGCGGTCTTGCTGCCATGATGATCCGGTGCGGCGCCCGCCAGCATCGCGCCGCCGAGGAAAACGCTGCTCACGGTGAGCGCAGTGATCGCCATCGAATGTTTCATTCGCTTGATCCTTCTGTCGTGTCTGTTTCGGTCAGGAATGTCGCCGCGAGTCGCCTCGCGGTGGCCTGCTCCAACAGGCCGTTCCACCCGTCGGTTTCGCCGAGTGTTGCGGCGTGGATTCATCGGCACACGATTTCCTGCGGTGAAAGATGCGGTGTCGCATGATGTTCGGGGATTGACATGGAACGTACACCCGGTTGCGCGCCGCTATACTCGCGCTATGCGATGGCGAAACAGGATGAAGGTCGGAGTCGGTCTGCTGAGCGCGGGCGTATTGCTGACGGGGCCGAATCATGATGATGATGGACGGATCATCGCAGTCGACCGGCTGGTTGACGCCGCGGCCATGACGCTCGATGAACCGCCTGAACGTGGTCGCGATCCGTGGGTGTTCCGCACACTGTTTGAAGACCGCACGCGCATGGTGCTCATCGCCGCGGGGGCAGAGTGGTGGCTGGCGTTCAACCCCGAGACAGCGGGCTGGCATCGCGTGTGGAAAGGCACGATCGATCTGCGGGGCAAGGTGTGGGACTTCTCTCAGGACAACTCGCGCGCTGAGGGTGACACCGTACTCGCCCCGCCGGATGATCTTCTCTCACTTCACGATGAAGTCTTCGGCATGGATGCGCTCGATTGGGAGTTCGATCGCGCCGAGTGGGATGATGGCGGATGGAAGATGCGCGGCGATGGCGCATCGATCACCTCGCCCGTGGTTGATCTGACCGGCTGGGAGCGGTTGTACCTGGCGTTCGATGAGCGTTCGCGTCGCGGACCGGTGCGGGTGGAGATCGTTGATGATGCACCGGATGAACCGGTGATCGTGCAGTGGTTCGATTCGACCATGCACGGCACGAGCGGGACCGACTGGCAGTGGAACTTCAAGCTCATCACAGCGCGCCGTGAAGCCGCGCGATTTCGGTTTGTTCAGCGGCAGGCAGCGCACGAGAAATCGATTCGGAACGTGCGCCTCTTCGGCGATCGGCCCGCGTGGTTCATCGAATCGCGGAGTGGCGATGGCCCCGCCGAGCGATACGCGCCCGAGGTTTCCTTCCGCGGATACGAGTTGATCAATCGGGTCGAAGGGATCGTGCTGGAGTACGACCTGCTGCTGCGCAACGGTGATCGAGTCACCATCGAACACCGCGTGGACCGAATGCGCGATGCGGATGGGCTGGAGGAAGTGCTGACCGTGCGTGCGTTGCCGGCGGGGGTGACGCTTGTTCATGCGTGCCCGCAACTTGCTGAGGGCTGGCGCCGGGATGTTGAGGGCGGGCGCGCCCGACGGGTGCGCGATGCATTCGGACGAACGCAGTACGTTTGGACGGCTGATGAGCTTCGTCTGCGCACCGTACCCGCGGAGGAAACGAACGCGATGGAGCGACCGCGATGATGTTGTTACGTTATTCAATCATCCTCAGCGCGATTCTTGTGTGCGGCTTCGGCGCAAAGGAGATGCAGGCGCAGCCCGCGACGGCGGCTTCACCGCCGGATCGACTTGCGCCGGGCGTGACGATTCGCGCGTTCGCGGTGGATGGACGCCTCCCCCAGCGACCGACGATCGCCGAGGGGCAGACGCCGAACTACTACGCGGTGCACGAGCAAATCGACCTGCGCGATCGGCTGGTCACGTCGCACGGCGAACTGCGCGATGAGTTTGCGGGCGAAGTGACGGCCTGGCTGAAGATTGATGAAACAGGCAGGTATCGCTTTCGGTTGGTATGCGATGATGGGGCAGCCCTCTTTCTGAACGAGCGCCTCATCTGCGATACCGAAACCTTCCGCGGGTTCACCGCCGGCGCCGATACAGAGCTGGAAGCGGGCTGGTACGCGCTGCGCCTTCCGTTCTACGAAGATCACGGCCAGTTCTATCTGCAACTCTACTGGCAGCGGCCGGGCGCGGATGGTGAAGAGCTGATTCCCACCGAACAGTTGTTCACCGAGCCGGGGCAGACGTTCGTGACCGCACCCGGGACGAAGCGATTCTTCTTTGCCGAAGACCCTCGTGAGCCGGGCGACGGACGGCCGCTGGTGGCGGTGCACCCATCCATGACGCTGGAAGAGTTCCGCGGACCGGAATTCCGCCCGCCCGTCGGCGCGATGTGCTTTCTGCCGGATCATCGGTTGGCGGTGGCCACCTGGGATGGTGTCGGCGCGGTGTACCTGATCGATGGCCTGATGCCGGGCGATGAGCGAGGCGTGACGATTCAACGCTTTGCTGCGGGCCTCGGCGAGCCGCTGGGGATGGTCTTTCATGAAGGCCATTTGCTCGTGGCGCAGAAACAGGAGATCACGCGGCTGGTTGATGTTGATGGCGATGATGTGGCGGATCGATACGAAGTCGTGGCCGGCGGCTGGCCTGCCTCGCACAACTACCACGAGTTCACGTTCAACCTCGTCGCCAAAGATGGCTTTCTGTTCACCGCAACCAGCGTCCCCCTCAAGAGCGGCGTGACGAACTACACCCCGGGTTCTGATCCGGCGTACGCCGTGGGCCGAGGGCCGGGCTCGATTCTCAGAATCGATCCGAGAACCGGCTCGTGGGACATCTTCGCCGAAGGATTGCGCACGCCCAACGGCATGAACTTCGGCACGAATGGGGAGATATTTGTCGCAGATAACCAGGGTTCGTGGCTGCCGAGTTCACGCATCAACCTTGTTCGCGAGGGCGGCTTCTACGGGCACCAGTTGACCCCCGACGGCCGGCACGCCACCGATCCCCCCGTAGTCTGGATGCCGCAGGATGAAATCGGCAACTCACCGAGCGAGCCCGTGGTGATTCCGGACGGTCCGTACCGCAGCCAGATGCTGGTCGGCGATGTCACGCACGGCGGCATCAAGCGCATCATGGTCGAGAGAATCAATGATCAATATCAGGGGGCGGTCTTTCGCTTCAGTCAGGGAGTTGAAGCGGGCGTCAATCGACTCATCTGGGGGCCGGATGGCAAGCTGTATGTCGGCGGGGTCGGCTCGAACGGGAACTGGCATCATCAGCAGAAGAAGTTCGGCCTTCAGCGGCTCGCGTGGAATGCAGAGGATGATGGCCGGATCACCATGCCGTTTGAGATGCACTCGATTCACGCGCGTGCCAACGGGTTCAACATCACATTCACCAAGCCGGTTGATCGCGCGGTGCTGGAGGATGCCTCCCGGTACGCGGTACAGAGTTGGCGCTACGTGGAAACGGTTGATTACGGCGGGCCGAAGATCGAACCGCGCGTGCACACCGTCTCGCGCGCGATCCCCAGTCGCGACGGCCGGCAGGTCTTCCTCGAACTTCCCGGTCTGCGGGCCGGAACGGTGGTGCATCTGCGGTTGATCGACATGATGAGCCGAAATGATGAGCGGCCGTGGACGACCGAAGCGTGGTACACACTGAACGCACTGGGCAGCGAGTCGGGGCCGGCCTTCTCTGATCGCGGATTCTCACCGATCGGTCCGCTGCCGCGCACGGCGCCGAAGGGTGCGGTCGTCCTGTTCGATGGAAGAGATGCGGGCAACCTGATCATGGCCCGGGATCACGCAATGCCCTTCGGCTGGCAGATTCTGCCCGATGGGTCGATGGCGGTTGACATCGACGCCGGCGATGTGCTTTCCCGCGAGCGATTCGGCAGTGGCTGGCTGCATGTGGAATGGCTCAGCCCGCCCGGCGGACCGCTGGCCACACAACAGAATGGCAACAGCGGAGTGAAGCTGCAGGAGCGCTACGAGATTCAAATCATGAATACACCCGGTTCGCCGCATCCTGCGCGCTTCAATGAAGCCGGTTCGATCTACCGACAGAAACCCGCCGACGTCAACGCCTCACTCGGAGCGGGCGTCTGGCAGGTGTACGACATTCACTTCACCGCCCCACAATGGGAAGGAACCCGCAAGGTGCGCAACGCGCGCCTGAGCATGTACTGGAACGGCGAGCTGGTGCATGATGATGTCGAAGTTCCGGAGAAAACCGGCGTCTCGAAAAACGAAGCGCCGGGCCTGCATCCGATCCTGTTCCAGGCACACGCATCGCAGGCGATCGGCCCGGTGCGCTTCCGCAACATCTGGTTTCTGCCGCAGGATGCAGAAGAGGAATGACCGGATTCGGGCAGGGCACCAACCGGTGCGGCGCCAGCGTCCCGCTCCGTACCGCCCAGGCCGCGATGCGGCACAGCGACCCGAGCCTGACGGCGAACGTCTACACCGATCCGAAGCTGCTGGACGTTGCCGGGGCACTGGAGGCGCTGCCGAGCCTCGACGCATATGAACCGAAGCCTGGAGAAGTGGCCGGGGCCGACCTCAGGTGAGCGACGGCCAGCCTCGATCAATGCTTCGTGTCGCGCGGGGGATTCGGGTCGTTTCCGTACGAATCCGAGTCCCGGATCTGGCCATTGGGCCGGTGCGTCACCACCTCGCTCTTGTTCTTCTTCGCGATGATCTGCGCGGCTTGCTGGGCTGCTCGCTGAGTGCGATGGCTCGATTCAGGCTTCGACTTCCCGGCCTGCTTCACCGCCCAGGGGTTCCCGGTCTTCTGCGGCACGACGTGTACGTTTCGCTTTCGGGTGGCCATTGTGGCTCTCCTGTTTGAGGTCCCAGAATCTCGCCCCGGGAACGCTCGGGACGGTCTCGTGGGCACAATCTGGCCAAACAATAGCCACCCAATGTAGAATGTCAACACCAAACCTGTTGACTTCGTGCCCATTTGCCGTATACTAGTGCTGAAAGGAGCGACGCCCCGATGGCCGGAAAGAAGAGCATGACCCTGAACTTGAACGAGGCCGAGATGGCGGCTCTTGAGGGCATCGCCAAGGCGAAGGAGCTCTCCAAGACCGCAGTCATTCGACAGGCACTCCGGCTCTACACGCTGATCGATTCCAGAACGGCGAATGGCGAGAAGCTCGTGCTGGAAGACGAGAAGCTCGACAAGAAGGCCGAGCTGATGGTGCTATGACGGTTCAGAAGACGACGCTGAAGGACAACACCACTGGCGAGCTCGTCGAAGCGGAGCTTCACGACGCGCTCACGTTCGCGGACATCTACGACGCTGAAGCGGACTGGGCAGCCGTCAGAGTGCGCGTCAGGCAGAAGGTCAAGGAGGCCAAGCTCTCAAGAACAGCGGCTCCGCAGAGCACACACTGGGACTGGTCGCGGAAGATCGACGCCATGGATGAGAGCCGGCTCCTGCCGCTCGGCGACGCCAGGCTCATCGGCATCCGGCACGCCGGCCAGTGGCAAGGACTGATCTGGGTCGAGTCCATGGACATGCACGGCGCCGAGCATCGAACGCGGCTGGGCAACACGAAGCGGAACCTCGCCTACATCCCATGGCTCGAAACGGCGCCGTGGAACTGGGACGTACCGCCCGAGCCGCCAGAAGACAGGGGCTCTATTCAGCAACGTCGCTTCCGAGGCCTTGGCATCATCCTGATGACCTACGCCGTTGTCTGGAGTGACCAGCAGGGATTCAAGGGCAGGGTGGGGCTCCACTCTCTGCCGCAATCGGAACGGTTCTACCGCGTGAACTGCGGCATGGCCGATTTGGGACCCGACCCGAAGTACCAACGCCTGCGGTATTTCGAGTTGGAAGACGAGCAGGCAAAGACATTCTTGGAGGGCAAATGATGGCGAACATCAACGACAACAAGCAGCACAAGCCGCTCGTGTTCGCGGGTGACCGCGACGCCCTCCTCCAGCGTGCATTCGAGGCAAACGACGGGTGCGTGTCGGTAGGAGGACTGGCACACGAGCTCGGGATGCTGGAGATGCCACCCGCGCCGGGCGACCGGCGAGGAGCGCCAGCATCGAAGGCAGAGCACGAGTTCAACGCTTTGCGCGTTGCACTGAGCCGCTACGTCGAGTTCTCTCGACGTATGCACAAGCTCAGCGTAGAAGCGTTCGCGGCGAAGGCCGGGATTGAACTGGACGAAGTGCTCCAGGTCGAGGACGAAGATGCACCCGCGCC
>CBFGRU010000111.1:0-9929 GCA_965651255.1 uncultured Phycisphaerales bacterium | reverse complement strand
GCGATGTGGGTCGATCATCGAGATGGCAGGCACATTATTCTGGGAAACGATGGCGGGATTTATGTCACGCGCGATCGGATGAGTTCGTGGGATCATTTGAACCACGTTGCAATCGGGCAGTTCTACCACGTGGGGGTTTCGCCGGAAGCCAACTATCGCGTGGCGGGCGGATTGCAGGATAACGGCACCTGGGCCGGGCCGACGCTGGCGCGGAATGATCGCGGGCCGATCAACACCGACTGGTTCAGGGTCGGTGGCGGCGATGGGTTTGTGACGTTCTTCGACCCGGATGAGCCGGACCGGATTTACTTTGAAAGTCAGAACGGCGGGATGGGGCGAATGCACATTTCGAGCGGAGAGCGAGGATCGATTCGCCCCCGCGCGCCGCGCGGTGTGCAGTACCGCTTCAACTGGAAGACGCCGTACCTTCTGTCGCAGTACAACAGTCGCGTGTACTACACGGCGGGGAACTATGTGTTCCGTTCGATCGATCGCGGGAATGATCTGCAGCCGATTTCGCCGGAGATTACGCGCACCGAGCAGGGGTCGGGTTCAGCGTTTGGTGAATCGCGGTTTGATCAGAACACGTTGTACGCCGGGACGACCGATGGGGCGCTGGTGATGACCGCGGATGGCGGCGAGACATGGATTGACCTGTGGACCGGGGAGGCGTTGCAGCCGCGCGGCGAACGGGATGAGCAGGCCGCAGGCGGGAATGATCGCCGCGCGCCGCGCGCTGAGGGTGGCGGTGGTCGCGAGGCCGCGATGGATTCGTTGATCGGGACGTGGCAGATCAGGTTGCTCGGTGAAGGCATCCCGCCGGATTCGAGCGAGATTTCTCTGACGCTCGAACGCGGAGAGCGTGGAGTTCTCCGCGGATCCGCCCGTTCAAACGCGCTGGAAGGTACGGTCGAGTCGGTGCGGTACCAACCTGAGCAGAGTGAAGTTCGCATAGTGGTCAACTCGAATCTTGGTCGCATGGAGTTCACCGGCAGGGTGGATGGATCGACCATGTCCGGCACCGTGTTGGCGGGCGGCGGGATGTTGAACATTCGGTTCAGCGCCCGCAAGGGTGGAGGTGATTTGCACGCGGAGGCGTGGGACCCGGAACGTGAAGAGATCGCATCATCGCCGGGCGGTGAAGAGTTGCTCGCAGTGCGGCAGCAGGATGGTGATGATGTGGTAGCGGGGGTGTGGGCCGGCCGCATCGTGAGTGATGAGATTCCACCCGGGGCGGCGGCATTCAGTTTCACGTTGAATCGCGCCGGTACAACTCTGACGGGATCGGTTGAATCGCAGGCCGGTGGTGGTGCGATTACCGAAGGGACATTCAGTGTGGAAACCGGAGAAGTGCGTTTCTCCGTCTCGTCGCCGCAAGGCCCCATCAGCTTTGCGGGTCGGCTGGCAAACGGGCGCATCACCGGCCAGTTGATTGCAGGCGGTGGTGCATTCAGCATTCCGTTCGAGGCGACGCGGACGCGCGCCTTTGCCGCGGATACGGCTGCCTCTCGCCCAACCCAGGAGCGGGCGACGACGCCTTCGCGAAGACCCGCACGCGCAACGAACGAGACACAACAAGCATCGCCGGATGACGGCCGACCGAAGCCGATTGGCCAACTGCTGCCGAAACCGATGTGGGTGAGTGCGCTTGAACCTTCGCGCCATGTTCGCGGTCGGTTGTACATGTCGATCGACGGGCATCGATCGGATGATGATGCGTGTTATGCGTTTGCATCGGAAGATGACGGCCGCACGTGGCGATTGTTGACGAAGGATCTTCCGCGCGGATCTGCACGGGTGATTCGCGAGGACCTTTTGAATCCGGATGTTCTCTATCTCGGGACGGAGTTTGCGGTGTGGGTCTCCATCGATCGGGGCCAGACGTGGACGAAGTTCAACAGCAATCTGCCGACGGTCGCAGTGCACGAGTTCGCGCAGCACCCCACGCGCGGCGAGGTCGTTGCCGGGACGCACGGACGAAGTCTTTGGATTCTTGACTTGACACCTGTTCGCCAGTTCACAAAGAAGGCATTGACCGAGCGGGCAACGCTGTTGCGCCCGAACACGGCGATCAAATGGATCACACTGCCCGCTCGCGCCAACGCGGGGACACGGCAGTTTGTGGGTGAGAATCCGCCGACAAGCGCGATGATCTATTACGCGCTCACGTCGAATGCCGCGGAAGTCACCGTGCGCATCGAAGACATTACGGGCCGTTTGATTCGTGAGTTTGAAGGCAACAGCTCGCCCGGCCTTCATCTCGTTGAATGGGACCTTCGCCGCCAGCTTCGGGGGAACCAGTCAGGAAGGTTCCGGCGCGGTCCGCTGGTCGAAGCCGGCAGCTACCGGGTTGTGCTGCAGGTAGATGACGATACGTTTGTCCAACCGCTGATGGTCATCGATGATCCGGAGTATCAATCGATTCCACTTGATGCCACTGGCGCCCTTCGCATCGAGGAAACAATGGATCAGGAATCATTCGAAGAACAGTTTGGTGATGCGGAAGAGCGGCAGGGTGCGCGCCGGGATGATGATCGAGAGTCATCATGAACGAAGGTGCCGGAAAGTAAAGTGTGTTTCCATGGCTCACGCATGAAGTGGGCCGTTTTCTTTCGATGTCACACGCGGGATGGCAAGCCGCTACCATTCGGGAATTCCTGATGGTCACATTCACATGGACACGTTCCTTGAAGACATCCTGAAACTGGTGTTGGCCATGGCCATTGGTGGCGTTCTGGGGGCAGAACGAGAGTTCCGTGACAAGGCCGCCGGGTTTCGAACGATGATTCTCATTTGCGTGGGTGCGGCGCTTTTCACCATGTTCTCACAACGATTCGGAGGAGAGAATTTCGATCCCTCGCGCATTGCATCGAATGTGGTGACTGGTGTCGGCTTCCTTGGCGCAGGAGCAATCCTTCGCGAGAAGGGCCGGGTACTGGGACTGACCACCGCCGCGACGATCTGGCTGGCCGCGGCATTGGGAATGGGCATTGGTTCAGGGGAATATGCAATCTCTCTGGTTGGAGCTGCCGCCATCATCACGGTCCTGATGACCTTTCGATGGTTTGAGTCGCTCTTTGCCGCCCGTCGGATGGAACGAGAGTATCGGCTGCGCGTGGATATTGATCTGTCGCGTCTGGACGATCTCCATGATCAAGTGCGCGCCCATGGGTTGAAACTGATCGACCAGCGCATTGAGAGAACACACGACTCAATCTGTTGCCGTTGGCGAATCGTCGGTCCGCCCGCGGCGCACGAGTCTCTGCTTCAAGAGTGGTTGCGGAGTGACGGGCTGCAGGAGGTAGGGTGTTGAACCGACCCGTCGGGCGTACGTGAAGCTCCGGTCGCGCTTGGGAGAATCCATCCTCCTAGACTCTTCGCCCATGTCCATGCTGCTTCGTGCGGACAACCTTTCGCGATCCTTCAGCCATCGCCCACTCTTCGCACGGGTGTCACTGACCATTGATGACGGCGAGCGAATCGGGCTGATCGGGCCAAACGGTTCCGGCAAGAGCACACTGCTGAAAATCCTGGCCGGATTGGAAGAACCGGACTCCGGTGAGTTTACGCGACGACGCCATCTGCGACTGGCGTATGTGGCGCAGCATGATCGATTCAACGATTCACTGAGTGTGATCAGCGCGGTCGAAATGGCACTCGTTGAGGATGTTCCCGAGGATCATGTCAGGCATGAACGCGCGATGGTCGCGGTGCGTCAGATCGGGTTTGAAGACATTGATCAGCCGGTCGGTTCGCTCTCGGGCGGCTGGCGCAAACGTCTGGCCATTGCACGCGAACTCGCGCGTGAGCCGGATGTACTGCTGCTTGATGAGCCGACCAACCATCTGGATCTTGATGGAATCAAGTGGTTGGAAAACACGCTGTGCCGTCTGGGGATGTCGTGCGTCATTGTGACCCATGATCGATTCTTCCTGGAACGAGTATGCACGCGCATCATCGAGTTGAGTCATGCGTATCCCGATGGCACCTTCAGTGTGCAGGGGGGATACGATGAGTTTCTCCGTCGGCGTGATGAGTTCATGCACGCACAGCGGCAGGAGCAGACGACCCTGGCGAACCGCGTGCGGCAGGACATCAAGTGGCTCAGTTGTGGGCCGAAGGCGCGGCGAACGAAGGCGAAGTCACGAATCGAAGACTCTCATGAACGGATGGATCAACTCGCGCAACTGAAGGCGCGGAATGATGCGGGGCCGAGGGCCGGAGTCGAGTTCAGTGAGACCGGTCGGCGCACGCGGAAGCTTTTGACGGCACACAATCTTGCCAAATCGCTTGGCGGCCGCACGTTGTTTCGCGGTGTCAACATTGAGCTGATGCCCGGCGATTGCCTCGGTCTGCTTGGCCCCAACGGAAGCGGCAAGACCACGCTCATTCGGCTGCTGAGAGGTGACCTCGCTCCAGATGAAGGCACGATCGAGCGAGCGGACAATCTGAAGGTTGTCACGTTTACCCAGCACCGCGAGACGCTTGATCCGAGGCAGACGCTCGCCGAAGCTCTCGGCGCTCATGCGGATACGGTGATCTTCCGTGGTAAGTCGATGCACATCGTCACGTGGGCTCAACGGTTCCTCTTCAAGCCCGAACAGTTGCCATCGCCAATCAATCTGCTTTCAGGCGGTGAACAGGCGCGTGTCCTTCTGGCGCGAATGATGCTGGAGCCGGCGGATCTTCTGATACTGGACGAACCGACCAACGATCTGGACATTCCCACTCTCGAAGTTCTGGAAGCAGGACTCGAAGAGTTTCCCGGGGCCATAGTGCTCGTGACGCATGACCGTTTTATGTTGCAGCGTCTTTCAACCGAGGTACTCGGCCTCGATGGAGAGGGGCAGGCCAAGTTGTATGCGGATTTCTATCAGTGGGAGAATGCGCGGCATGAGCGGGAGGCAATGACGAGGGGCGCCGCGCTGAAAGTTCGCGTGGTCGATAAGCCAGCAAGCCCGACACCGACGAAAAAGAAGCTGTCCTACAACGAACAGCGTGAGTGGGACGCCATGGAATCGAACATCCAGCGCGCCGAAGCGACTGTCGCGCGGTTGGAGAGTTCAATCGCTGATCCGAAGGTCATCGTTGATCACGCGAAGTTGCAAAGGGCGTGCAACGAACTCGAAGAAGCGCAGCAGGAAGTTGCCCGACTCTATGACCGCTGGGCGGAACTGGAAGCAAGGCAAAGTTAGGCGGCCGTTCCCGGGTCTCAGTCAGGCCGAGAATTGGCACGATCCCAATACGCCCACCAGTTGAGTTTCTTCAAGCGGTATTCGACGCCCCAAGGACCTTCATAACGAACCATCACCCGGCGCAGATTCTCCGAGTCGTCGGCGAACCAGTAGTGGCTCTCCGCAGTTTCCCCGGTTTCAGCATGTTCGACGAGCAGACGGTGGGTCCGAACATTGCCATACGGAACGGTGATTGTTTCACGGCCGAGATAGCGTACGGTTGCCCGAGAAGACTCCAAAGGTGTAGCGTGCGTATGTGTTTGATCGGGAAGGAGATCGATTGTGACAGCGGTACCGGGTTGGGCGGTCGCAAACGGAAAGTCGCGGAGGGTGAGTGAAAGCGCATCGTGCGCAGCGAATCGCTCACTCATGGGCGTTGATTTCATGCTTCGCCCCTCGTCCGGGAAGTAGGAGAACTGCACTGCGTGCAGGCGTTCCTGACCCGCGACAGTGAAGTCTTTGTAGGTTGCGCCGCAATCCTCCTGGGTGCTGACGACGAGCTTGAACAGCCGCAGTGATTCAGTGCTTACAAACGCCGTGGTCAGGAACCGATACGTGTAATTCTCGGTTGGCACCATCTCGCTGAGATTGTGTTTGAATACCTCAATCATGCCCGGACGCTGCCAGTCCGATGCCTTCGTCATCGTAGCGGGATCCATGTGCTGCTTGTTCGTAAACATGGTCGCTTCATATGAGCGAGGTGTTCCGTACACTGTGCGGCGAGCATCGTACAGAGCCCATTCCGCCTTGCCCTCGTTCCACGCAGGATCACTTCTCCAGTCTGCCACCTCAGCGAGCGGAGATGATGAAGCAGAAGATACTGCGGTTCGTGCGGAAATGAGTCCAAGCGGGAGACTGATCGCAAGAAGACCGATGAATAGGTAGAGGCGCGTCATGGACAAGGATACGCGCAGATCGATCATGGATGGCGAAGTCGATGCGACGGCGAGGGAGAAGTGTAAACAACAACCGCCCCGGCATGGACCGGGGCGGTTGGAGTTGAGGTCGGATCCAAGTTGATCAGACTTTCATCAATCGTCGATCACACTTACGCGCGACGACGACGACGGGCAGCCAGACCTGCGAGGCCGAGCAGGGCCAGCGCGCCGGGGGCCGGAACAGCCGTACCGACGAGGCGGTAACCTGCATCCGCAGCCGGGTTCAACGCCTGGAGCGTGAAGTCGAAGCCGCCGCCGGGATTGGCCTGCATCGCATTCAGGTCGCCGGGGACGCCGCCGGAAGCGCGAGCTCCGACACCGACCTGACCGCCACCACCAGTGAACGTGTGATCAATTGTCAGGCCGATCCAGTACTCGCCCGGGTTCAGGATGAGACTGTTCAGATCAAACTCGACCAACGCATGGAAGTTCGCACTGCCGGGAACGAAGTCGGTGTCGATCGACGACCAGCCCTGGTTGCCGTAATGGACGCTGGCAACATCGCCGACGAGGTTGAGTTCGGCGGCCTGCGGGCTGGAATAGATTTCAACGCGCCAACCGAGAACATCGTTCCACTGACCAACGAAACCGTTCCAGCCGCCGACCACTGCCGCGAACGACTGAAGGTTGTTGTTGGTTGCATCGACGGTGAAATTGTCGATGACCGCAACGCGGAAGCCCGCGTTGGCTTCTTCAAACCACTGTGATGCACTGACGGCAGACGTGGCAAAGACCGAGCCGTCGTTACCGATCTGGTCCATTTGTGCGTTGGCAGCCGCGCCAGTGAGAGCAAACGCAGCGGACAACACAAGCATCTTCTTCTTCATCTTTCGAATCTCCTCTTGAGTCACAATGAAACGAGACGCTCTACAGCCACACTGCATCGTCTCTGCACGACTCCTGAGCAGGTCGCGCCGATCGTGCCCACTGTACGAGCGGATGACGAGAGATCGTCAGCCGTGAGGAAGATACTCGCTATCCGCCGGATTCAAAGCCGTAACTCTTTATTTTGAATGCATTTACAGCGATTCAGGCGTACTCTGGGAAAAGCTGTGAACATGGGCAGTATCGATGCGTGCTTCGAGGGCGAGTTGTCGTCCGATAGGTCAAACGAGTGGTGCGTGTTCACAGAAGCCAAGCACCAACGCGCTACCATACCCCTTTATCAATCTCGCTTCGGCGGGCTACTTTGAGAGGATGCATTCGATGACCACCGCAACCACCGCGCCGGAAAAGCCAACGATCACGTTCGATGAGTTCATCAAGCTCGATCTGCGCGTTGCGACAATTCGACATGCGGAGCCGCACCCGAATGCAGACAAGCTGCTGAAGATTCAACTCGATGATGGCACAGAAAGTGGTCGACAGGTCTGCGCGGGAATCAAGCAGTGGTATGACCCGGCGACGTTGATCGGCCAGCAGGTCATCATTGTCGCGAATCTCGAACCGCGGAAGATTCGGGGCGAAATCAGCCAGGGAATGATCCTGGCCGCCAGTGATGTTAAGGCCAGAAACGAGGATGGAGATCCGACCGAACGGGATGTTGTCGTTCTCACGATCGGCAGACCTGTCACGCCGGGCTCGACGGTGAGCTGATCGCCGGGGCAACACTCCGGTAGAACCGCATCACATTTCACAATCTCGAAAGAGAAGGGCACGCTCATCCGAGCGCGCCCTTTGTCGTATTCGAGATTGATCCGATCGTTGACAGATCACGATCCCGTGTTCGCGGGGGGATTCTCTGAACCGGGATCGCCTTCATTCGCATCGTCTTCATCCGTTGACCGTGCTGCCAGAACGAACTGGTGACGCGACTTCAATGCATCGAGGTTGAATGCATTTACCGCATCTTCCAGCTCTTCCTGCATCAGCGTCGTCATCGCAATATTCGCGAAGAATGCGAAATCTTCCTTGAAAATCGGCTGCACATCCGTGGCGCGGAAGATCATGACCGCCAGTGCATCCGGCAGATCAATGGTCAGGAGACGATCACTCAATGGGATATCAGCAATCGGTGTCTGTTCGTTGATCGCTTTGCTTACGAGGTCGCGCCCGAACGAGGTCATGGCGTTGACCGCTGCTTCGTTTGCGTCGGGTCGATCGCTGAGGCCGGGAATCTGTGTCGGACCAGACCGTCCGAACTGCATTGCGGATACGTAATCGACCCGGGCGACGTTGCGCGCCGACTGGGGAAATGCATCGAACTCATCAGCGATTGTGTCAAACCCTTCGGTCAATGCGCGATCGCGCAGAGATTCAAGCTGCTCGGCAAGTTGCTTCTGGTGCGCCAGTCGCTTGAGATCGCGGACAACCTGCTCCTGAACCTCATCAACCGACGTCGGCGCGTGTGCCGGCGAAGTATCAAGTATTCGGAAGAAGTAGAACGACCCGTCACTCGTGGTCATTGGCGGGCCAGCGACCCCTTGCTGGATGATTGCCACATCGCGTCGGCCGAACTCTCGTGCGGCAAAGACCACCTCTGCCAGCCGGCGTGACTGGCCGTAGCGGTCGGTGCGCGTGAAACCGATCTCGGGCAGGGCGTTGACTTCGGTCCGCGTCAGCCATTCGTTCCCCCGTGCGCGGTACGCGGGAAGTTCGATTCCAAACTCCTGCTGCAGGCGTTCAGCCAGTTCCGTGAAGCGAACCCGGATATCTGACCAGTTCTCGGGAAGCGAACGATAGTTGCCATCACGGGGTAGCGTACGCAGCTCTTTGTTCAGCTCGCCCTCGGTGAATTGTTTGATGGATTCAATCTTCTCACGGGTCAGCTCCGCCAGCAGATCACCCCGCACGCGCGACTCGACGGCGCTGAATGCAGCTTCTTCATCTGCGTTATTGCCGCCCGGCAGAGCGCTGAACCGCGCACGATTCTTCAGCCAATGCTTGCGAACATCGAGTGAGGATGGCAAACCCGCGCGCTCAATGCTTTCGCGCACACTCGTCGCGGTGACGCCGAACCATTCCAGCTTCACACGATCCGGCAAGCGATAACCGAAACCGTAATCTCCCTCACCTGGCTCTAGATCCTTGTACAACTCGAACTGCGCTTGAATCTCTGCGATCGTCGGATCCGGGATTCCTTCTGCATCCGCATTCGCGCGGATCAGCACGTATTCGCCATTGACGCTCAGAAGTTCATCGTTGGCAAATCTCTTGAGGCGAATGTCAGAAAACTTGCCCGCAGCTGCATAGAGCGAGACAAGTCGCTGAATGGCGAGCATTTCGTTCAGAATCTCAAGGGCGCGATTCGAGTCAGGAATCTGCGCCTCAGACGCGAGTCGGACCAGCATCTGCCGCGGATCCTGCTCTCCTCCGCTGAGGATCGAAAGGGCTTCGGTCGGACCACCCATCAGGCCGGCATTTCGCGCTTCTTGTGCAAGCAGGAACCAGTGTTCCGGCTCACGAACGCCGAGCACGGTCAGAATGCTTCCATCGGGCGAAAGCTTCTCGAAGAGACGGAGCGCCTGCTGGGCCTGTTCCTGATCCCAGCCGGTTGCGGTCACGCTCTTTCCGTTGGCGTTGACATAGGTACCCCAGGTCGTCCCGCCCCGGGCGCTGTAGTTGCCAAGTCGTTGAATCGCCTCGGGAATGAGGAAGACGACGAGCAGCAGCGATCCGAAGACGGCCAGAATGAACTTGTTGTACTTCCGCAGGAAACGAAGCATGGGGTCATCCGGTTCAGGCAATAGGCAAACAGACAGGCAACGCGGGCACCAAACCCGGGAAGGATGATAGAACAGCGGTTACGGAAAGAGAA
>CBFGRU010000110.1:0-9996 GCA_965651255.1 uncultured Phycisphaerales bacterium | reverse complement strand
GAGCATCCGGATACTCCTTCATCAGGTCGTCATAGATAGCGGCTGCTCGTTTTCTTTGTGCGGCCGTTTTCTTCGGTAGGTCAGAAGCGCGTGACGCCCGTGACCGGCGATTCGCGCTCGTTGCCTTTTTCTTTCGGTGGGTGGGCATGTCGTCTGGTCGGGACGCTCAACGCCTGGAAAGCAGGGCTGGCGATTCAAGTCCTGATGATGCTGTTTTCTTCTCATGAATCCCGGGAGTGAGCGCATAGGCGGTTGCTCCAGCGGCAAACAACAGCAGCCACAGGTTGATCTGAAGGATGTTCTCCGCGACCGGGTGGTCGTCCTCGAAGGCACGTTGATGCTGTTCCGCCCGTTCGATGAATCCGGCTTCCGCGTTCGTCCAGTAGGCACGCAGCTCTCGATTCATGCGTGGAAACTGAATGAAGGCATGCCAGGCAAACAGGATTGCGGCCACCAGGATGGCAGCCGCCCGCAGTCGGTTCGACCAGGCGCGCCAGGCGCCTGGCATCAGCCAGTTCTGCATGAACAACGCGATGATGACCAGCGGCACCGCGGCCATCTGCACCATGTTGATCAGGAAGAAGACCCCTTCGAGTACCATGCCCGCCGCAAGACGTCCATGAACGGAAACTCCGTCAGAACGTTCGGGTCGAAACTGCTCATACTCATGCAGGGTCATGTCGAGCGACTGCAGTGTTGGAAATGTGTTCATCGCGGCAATGCCAGCGGACAGGATGACGCCGATCCAAACGATCAGCCCCAGCCAGAACAGCGCGTTCACGATGGGAAGCACCAGGCCTTTCATTCCGACTCCTGTGGCGAAGTGGTGTTCTGTTCGACCTCGATGCCTTGTGACCAGGTCGTGCCATCTGCCCAGACTTCACGTTTCCAGATCGGCGCCTCTTCTTTCAATCGATCGATCACCAGACGGCACGCATCGAACGCCTGCTCCCGATGACCGGCCGCTATCTGAACCAACACGCTGGCCGCACCAACGGGGACTTCACCCAGAGCGTGATGAACTCGCACCGCACGGCAGCCGTACCGGCGAATCACTTCATCAGCCAGTTGGCGAAGTACCGCCCGCGCGAGCGGCTCATACGCTTCGTACGCCAGAAGGGTCAGATCGCCGTGTTCTGGATGCGCATCTTCGCGGGTTCGACCGAGGAAGATGCACTCGGCCCCGCACGACTTCGGAAAGGGTGAAATCGTGCCCGCGGAGACCGGTTCGTTCACGAGTTGAATATCAATCAACGGGTGCACGAGTGGATTGTAACGTCGGTAAGAGTCGGGAGTCGTCCCCGAGCGGACATCGCCCGCATAACTGCCTACCTTTCTTCGGATGAATGAAGCACTCTTCCTTGCTCCGACCCTTCAACCGCTGGGCAATGACCCACGGGAAGGATTGCAACGAATTGCAAAAGCTGGTTTCCGCTGCGTTCAGCTCTCGGCAACGCAACGGGGCCTGCGACCCGGGGATCTTGATCGGACCGCGCGTCGTGACCTGAACGCAGCGCTTCGTCGAGCTGAGCTGCTGTGCAGCGGGCTTGATTGTTTCATTCCGACCGAGCATTTTCTTGCCAGCGAGACCGTCGATCGGGCTGTTCATGCGGTTGTCAGCGCGATTGCGTTGGCAGAAGATCTCGGCCGCATTCCGGTGTGCATGAACCTCCCGACAGAGGAAGATCTGAAAAGAGCTGCGGGGCATGTCGTGGTCGAAGCGATCGCCGCCGCGGGCGATCGATGCGGCATCCAGGTGGCAGATCACACGATTCCAGTTTCGATTCGTGACGGAATCGGCATCGGGATCGACCCGGCTGCCTACATCGCGGTTGGCGAGGCACCCGATGAAGCAATCATGAAACACGCCAACTCGGTCGTTTCATGTCGACTGAATGACCTTCTGACGACAGGGCTGCGCGGACCAATCGGCCTTCGCGCCGAGGGACGGTTGGATGTGCTGCGCTACAAGATTGCGCTGTCCGTCGCGGGATACCAGCGTCCAATCGTGATTGATGCACGCCAATGGTTGAACCCATGGGAGGGAGTTGAGCGCACGAAGTCCATGTGGGAACGGACGCTCAACCTGCCCTGATCAACGTGCGCTGCGGGCCCGCTCCCAGACCAGGTGAGCGAGCTGTGGTGCGATGAGATTGACCATTGCGGTCTCAACCGCATTGGTTGATCCGGGCATCGCAAAGATAAAAGTGTCGCCGCCGCGATCCGGTTCCTGCACTACCAGGCCTCCAACTGCCCGGCTGAGCATGGCGGCACCCTTCACCTGCTCCCAACTGAGCATTCGAAAGAGTTCACCGAATCCTTCGAGTTCATGGGTGAGCAAGTCGCGCACGACTTCAATTGTCGAATCTCTCTGTGCAATTCCGGTCCCGCCCGTCGTGAGGATTGCCTGAATCGTCGGGTCGGCCAGCCATGCCTGAAGTTGAAAACGAAGCTGCGCTGGATCATCGGGCAGGATCGCGCGAACGGCGATTTCGGCCTGGGCGCTGCGCAGATGTTCAATCACCAGCGTCCCGCCCGAGTCTGTTTCCATCGTCCGCGTATCAGAAATGGTCAGCACCGCGCAACGCACAGGATTCTGCTGGGCATGGGATTCGGCCTGCGATTGGTGAATCTTATGTGACACCGTTGAACCCCGTGTTCAATGTGGAACCTCTGGCAGTAATCCCGCCGCGCGCAGGGCGCGTTGAAGACCGTAACGGTCATTCTCATCGAATGATCCAACATCGTATGAATCAAGATCAAGTACGCCCCAGCAGCGGCCGGTTGCATCAATCAGCGGAATGACGATTTCACTCAGGTCACGCGGATCGCAGGCGATGTACCCTTCACCAAGTTCGCGTACATCGGGCACGATCATCACGCGGCGGTTCACAAGCGACTGGCCGCACGCTCCGTGCAGACTGATCGGTGAACAGGCGGGTTTGTCACGCCGCGGCCCAAGAATGAGGCGTTCTTCCTCGGGCGCATCTGGTTGTTCCAGATAGAATCCGCCCCAGGACATTCCGGTCGGCGCCAGCGCATCCCAGAGACAATCGACAAACACCTCCATCCGTATCTGGCGTGGTGCATCGGGCGGAATCAACTCCTGCAAGCGCTGCGCCAGTGCGTCATAGTCACGCTCGGTGGCGGGTGTCATCGATCTCCCTTTCCGGGGGTCATCAACTCAGCCAGAATCTCAACGCCTTTCTTCAGCTTCTCCGGCGGCGCTGCGTACGACAGTCGAAAGTGCGTATCGCGTTGGCTGAAGACCGCCCCCGGAATCACCAGTACGCTGCGCGCAATCGCGCGTTCAACAAACTGCGTCGCGGTCTCGCCGAGATGCTCGGGAACCTTGATGAATGCATAGAACGCGCCGCCGGGCAGCGTCACTTCGGTGACGGGGCGAAGCGTATCGAGCACCAGATCCCGTCGCTCCCGGTAACTGTTGACGATCGGCGAAAGATCGCAGTCGAATGCTTCGGCTGCGCCCCATTGCGCCACTGACGGTGCACAGACGAACGTATACTGCTGAAGTTTGGCGATCTCATCAATGATGGACTTCGGACCCGCTGCGTAGCCCAGCCGCCAGCCGGTGCAGCCGTAACTCTTCCCGAAACCGCGAATCAACAACACACGATCGCTGAACCGTGCGGGTGTCGGGAATTGCCCGTCCTCCAGCCCTTCGCGGTAGGTGAACTCATCATAGATTTCGTCGGAGATCAAGAGGACGCCGCGCGAGTCGCAGAGTTCAACCAATTCCTTCAGCTCGTTGGAGTTGAGGACCACCCCGGTGGGATTGGCGGGCGAGTTCACGAGCAGAACCTTGGTCCGTTCGGTGATGAGCGGCTCCACACGCTCAGCGGTCATTCGGAAATCCGGATAGGTGTCACACTGCACGGTACGGGTACCGATGATCTTCCCGAGTTGTGGATACATGACGAAATAGGGATCGGGAATGATCGCTTCATCGCCCGGGTCGAGTAAGGCCATGAACGCCAACAGCAAAGCGCCGCTGGTCCCGCTGGTGACGACCAAGCCAAGTTCTTCCGAGGGAAGCGGCCAATTGACCTCGTGCAGCAGTCGTGCTGCGATCCGAGCGCGGAGTTCGGGGATGCCCTGCGTCAGCGTATAGCCATTGCGGTCCGCGCGAATGGCAGCAATGGCGGCGTCCTTCATGGCTTCCGGGACCGGAAAATCCGGTTGCCCGATCGACAGATTGATCGGATCTCGAAGATTGGCGCCGAGTTCAAAGACTCGTCGGATTCCCGAGGCATCAATCGAGCGGCTGCGTGAGGAAACCAGTGTCTTCAAGTCGAGCACAGAATGCTCCATGGTGAAAGGAATCGCCAATGCAGGAGATGCGGAAACAACAACACCGCCGGGATGGTACTCACCGGCGGTGCTTGAAATCGACTCATTCCATGCCGCACCAGAGGCGGCAGTGTCACTGACTACTTCTTGGCGCCCTTCGCCGGTGCTGCTTCAGCGCCTTCTTCCTTGTCCTCGGCCTTCTTCTTGCCGGTTGAGATCTTGATGTTGCGAACTTTCGGCAGGCCGATCGGTGCGGCCTCGTTACCGAATCGCCCTTCCTCAGTCAACTTGGCAATGCGCTCCGGCCGGGTCAGGACATTGCGGTGCGCTTCAAGGGCGCCGGACTTGGTCTTCAGACTTCGGTGCAGACTCATTGTAAAGGATCCTCAAAACCGTCGAATGCTTCGTGCGGCAATTGCTGGTCGCTAACCGCGGTAACGCTCGGGCGAAAGCCCGATTTCATCCCGCCCGACTTCCTGTCGCCACGCTTCCTTCACCCGACGAATGTCGGTTTCAACGCGCTGACGCAGGCCATCATCCTCCGGCCGGAAGCCCGGCACGGCGAGGACACGAGAAAGATTATTCGCGCGCACCACATACGCTTCCACACCGTACCGGCGGCAAAATTCGGCCACTCGGACTGCATTCTCATGGCTGGTCGTCACGAGATAGAAGTAGTTCAATCCGGCTTCACGGGGGTCAGTCTCGATCGGACGGACCGCTGGGCCAGGATTTCGGGGCTGATTGTTCCCTCCGACTGGCAAGTTGGACTGGTTGCCACTCCCGGTCTGGTTTCCGCCCGTTCGGTTCGTCCCATCCGTTCGGTCGCCACGGTTCGGCGGGGTTGGCGGTGTGACCCGTTCGCCAGTCCCTGAATCGGTACCCCGCGCGAGTTCGTTGGCGATTCGCTCATTTTCGGTCAGGGCATCCAGGTCTCGCTGATGAGCGGCGATCTGGTCACGTTTCCCACCGCTGTAGCCAACGGAGTAGGCAATCACGACCAGTAGAATTGCGAGTGTCGCTCCGACGAGCAGGTAGCCCACCGGCAGTCGGACGGTGCGCCCCCCGCGCAGCAATCCGGCGAGGTCTGCGCCTCCCGAGCTTGGGCCGACTGGCGATACCGGCTCTGGAACGGGGGCCGATGGGGGCAGACCGCCATCCTCCCGGTTCTTTCGCACCAGGTGTTCGTAGAGCGTGGGCTTCCCGCGCTGCTTCGACACGTCACAATCCTTTCGGCCGGAGGAGAGGTTCCGACCATCCCATTCTACCGTGTTTCACTCACCGCGATCACACTGGCGATCGCCGTCCGGTCGGTGTGGCTTAACGAGATGATCCAACCCGTGGCTCCACGTTCTTCGGCAATCTCCAGACATCGACCGGAAAGTCGTACGCGGGGGGCGCCAGACGGTTCGCGGATGACTTCGACATCCCGCCATGTGATTCCGCTGCGCCAGCCCGTCCCGAGTGCCTTGAACACGGCCTCCTTGGCGGCAAATCTCGCGGCGAACCGTTCTGTCCGTCGTCGCCCGCCCGCATCGGCGTAGGCGATTTCCCCATTGGTAAACACTCGGTCGATGAACCGCTGACCGTGCCGCTCGATCAGCGCACCGATCCGGTCGAGATCAACGAGGTCAACTCCATGTCCAACCAGTTGCATACGAAGACTCTACTCCATGAGCACAGAGTTCTTGTTGGACGATTCAAGCCAATCGGCGAACATCAATGATTTCCGCTTCGACCGTTGTTCGACCGTTCCAATGGTTCAGCTTGGGGTGAATCAAGAGGTCCAATCGCGTCCCCATGGCGAGGTTCATGGCATGCGCCGCTCCATTCCACCACACAGCGCGGAGATTCTTCCGTAAATGGTCATCGTCGGACGTCACGGTCACGCTCAGATGGCGACCGTTTCGACCAATCTCACGAGGCACGGAGGTGACTTGCATGTCGCGCAATCGTATCGCGGGGCGAGGATTGCCCCGTCCGAACGGAGACAATCCCGATAACTCACTCACCACCGCGGGCGTCAGGTCCGCCAGACTGGCATCAAGGTCGATTGTCGAACTCGGCGTGAGCAGCTCCGGACTGATGAAGTGGTTGGCGTGTTCGGTGAGCGCTTCGATGAACGGTTCAAGTTGTTCTTCTTCGAGCGAGAGTCCGGCCGCCATGTCATGCCCGCCGTGGGTCAGCAGATACTCGCTGCAGTGCGCAAGGGCCGCTGACATCGAGTAACCGTCGATGCTCCTCGCCGAGCCCTTGCAGATTCCACTGTTCCGCTGCAGGAGAATCGCGGGGCGTCCGAATCGTTCCACCAGTCGTGAGCACACAATTCCCACGACGCCGGGGTGCCAGGACTCATGCGCGAGAATGATGATCCGTCGATCGTCTTCGGTCATGCCGCGATCAATGGCGAGTTGCTCCGCCTCGGCGCAGATCGTCCGCTCGGTCTGTTGCCGCTCGCGATTGAGTCTCGCGAGGTTCGCGGCGATGGACGCCGATTCATCGGCGTTCGCGCTCGTAAAGAGTTGAACCGCTTCCGCGGCGTGACCCATGCGGCCGCACGCATTCAGCCGTGGGCCGAGAATGAATCCCACCGCTTCGCTGTCAACGTGTTCACCCAGCAGGCCTGACTCCTGCAACAGTGCACGAAGGCCGATGAATGCACTTTGTTTGATGCCCTGCAAACCGAATCCGGTCAGCACGCGGTTTTCATCGATGAGTGGTACGACATCCGCAATTGTGCCCAATGCGACCAATGGCAGAAGATCAAGCAGCGTCTGTTGAAGGGACCCACCAACCCGATCACTGCCGCTGTACGCGATGGCAAACTGCCATGCCACTTTGAACGCAACCCCTGCGCCACAAAGCTCGGGGAAAGGGTATCTGCTTCCGTTCAGCCGGGGATGCACGATGGTGAATGCATCGGGCTGGTCACAGTCCTCTTCCGGCGGGTTGTGATGATCGGTAATGATCAGGTCCACGCCGAGTTCGCGGGCGACTCGCGCCGGCTCAACCGCGGTGATGCCGCAATCCACGGTGATGATGACCCGTGCTCCCTCGCGGGCAAGCTGACGAATCGCGTCTGAGTTCAGGCCGTACCCCTCATCCAACCGGTGCGGCACGTAACACACGAGATCGGCATCGGGAGCAACCGCTTTCAGGATGTGGTACAGAATCGCCGTCGCGGTGATACCATCCACATCGTAATCGCCGTAAATGACGATGCGTTCTCGTTGTCTGATCGCGTAGACGAGTCGCTCGGCGGCGCGCTCAATGCCGGGGAGTAGATTGGGCGGGTGCAGGTGAGAGAGTTTCGGCCGAGTGAACCGCTGGATCTCTTCCGGATCACTCAACCCCCGAACGGCCATGAACCGGGTGAGCAGGTCACCTTGTTCGATGCCGCCGGTCGTCGCAGGCGCATCGGTCCGATAGCGCCAGCGTCGCGTCAAGCCGCGCAGCATCGGTGGAGAATTCGGAGCGGTTTGCGGGCTGGGCGGACTGGTTTTCGGCATCTTCCCTGAGCCAGTGTTTGCATTCCCTTCAGACCGGGTCCAAGATACCATCATTCGTTCATCCCGGCCCGGCGCAGAACGCGGCGGGCTGATTCTTTCCGTACCGAATCGAAAGATGGAGTTCTGAGCCAAATGCCCGAACGCTACAAAACCGCGCTCCTGTTCGGCCCTCCCGGTGCGGGCAAAGGAACCCAGGGCAAGATTCTCGGCAGCATCCCCGGATTCTTCCACCTTGCCTGCGGCGATGTCTTTCGCTCAATTGATATCAACACCGAGTTGGGCAAGGCGTTCTACGAACACTCCTCGCGCGGCGAATTGGTGCCGGATGATCTCACGATCCGCATGTGGCGGGAAAACATGCACGCCCAGAGTGTGCTGAGTCTCTACAAGCCGAAGGATGATCTGCTCATCCTCGATGGCATCCCGCGCAACGCCGGGCAGGCGCAGGCGATGGACCGATATATCGACGTCCTCTGCGTGATACACCTGGTCTGCACCAATCTGGAAGAGATGGTTCACCGCATGCGTCGTCGCGCACTGAAGGAAAACCGGTTGGATGATGCTGATGAGAAGGTCATTCGCCGCCGGTTCGAGGTGTACGAGCGCGAAACCGCACCGGTGCTTGCACACTACAACGATGCGATTATCCACAAGGTCGATGCCAGCGGTTCTCCGGCGGAAGTCCTGATGCACGTGCTTGAGGTCGTTGTTCCGGTTCAGGATGCGCACTTCGGTCAGCGACTCGCCGAGACCGTCTGAACGAACACTCGAAGTTCATTCATCGCATGAGACGATGGTGTCCGGCCCGCTGGCCGTGAGTTCCTGAATTGTCTCCTGACCGTCAACGCATGGCGTATCAAGTGTGTACCGATGAAACTGACGCAGCGGCGGTGAATAGATGTGCAGCGTGATCAGCGGCGCCCCTTCGGGCTGTGCGTTGGCGACCTGGTGAATGTCCGCATCTTCCGCAGCGCAGAGGTACCCGGGCTCGAGATCACGAGTGATCATCGGCCGAATCAGTCCCGATGGCGTGCGATCAAAGCGCGTCTCGCTGGCGACACCTTTGATCACCTTGAACGCGCAGCTCGATGAGCGGTGGTCATGAATCGGTGTGCGCTGGCCGGCTTCCCAGCACAGGGCAACGAGTTCATACCACTCCGTCTGCCGGATCGTGTTTCGCTGGTATCGTTCAGACTTGAATCGACAGACCGGCTGAAGGTCTGCCTCGGACACCTCCAACTCGGTCAACAGTCGTTCCAGGACCGACAAGTCCGCCCGACCGGTGAGCGAGTCGAGATACTCGATCAGCGGCTGGAGGCGTGGAAAGGCATCCGGCGAGACGCGATTGGCGGACATCGTGCTCATACCGTTAGTCTACTGGAAGCGGTGCAGTTGTCACAGGAGTTTTTCCTCTCCGCGGCGCTGCCCGCCACAGCCGGTAGAACCGATGGCCCGCGCGAACCCACGTCGGGCCGTTCGACACGGAGGTCAGCATGCGATCGGATCGAATCGTGAAGTCGTCTCGATGGACAGCCGCACGAGTCCCCACCGTGTGCGGGCTGGTCATCATGCTGCTCTTGATCAGCAGCCGGGCCGCCGCACAGCAACCGCAGCAGCAACCGCTCGTGCCGGAAGTCTTCCCGCTTGATGAGGCAGCACGCCAGACGATCGATGCGGAGTATCGCACGGAAGAAGAACGCCGAGGCCTGCGCGTTTTTCACGGGGTGTGGAATGCTCAGGATCTGGAAACGCCGACGTTGAGGGCGATCGTCGCGCTCAATGCGTGGGATTTCGCCGATCCGGCGCTGCAGAATGAGGATGTTCCGGCGGAGATTCGGGCCGAAGCCGCGCTCTTCCGGGGCGATGCCGAACGGGCCATCGAACTGCTGCGGGATGTGGAGACGATCACCGCCGCGCGCATTCGCGCCGAGGCGTGGTACGCGATGGGTCGAACGGACGAAGCCAACCGCGCGGTGGATGAGCCGGTGCGCCTCCTCCTCGCGGGTCGTACTGATGACCCGGCCGTTCTCGTCGAAGGGGTGAAAAGTCTCGTGCTGCGTGCTCGCATCCTCGGCCAGCCGGCCAAGGACTTTCAGACGATGATGAACCTGCTCGGGCAGGCGCGAACGGAACTCGATCGCCTGTACTGGCCGGCCTACCTCGCCGAGGCAGAGCT
>CBFGRU010000109.1:0-10042 GCA_965651255.1 uncultured Phycisphaerales bacterium | reverse complement strand
CTGGCGCGCAAGACGGACTGGCAAGAGTGTCCTGATGGCACCGCGCTTGGCCTTGGCCAGCGCATGTTCGCGACCGATGGGGGTGAATTCGCGATGCTCGATGTGCGACGCATCGAATTGAATCATCCACCGATTGAAGAGTCTTCGGACGCGGGCCATGGCTGAGCTGACCCCAACCGAACGCCTGCAGCCATCGTTGCTCGATCGCCTGACGGATGATGAGCCCGAGAAACAGGTCGAAGCGCGTGATCGCCGGGTCCTTTCGCTCCCTCGTTTGCGTGAGTCAGTACTGCGCGATCTTGGCTGGCTGTTGAACACCTGCCACCTCGCGCAAACTGAAGATCTCGAAGAATATCCGCAGGTTCAGAGCAGCGTGCTGAACTACGGCGTGCCTGACTATGCCGGCTCAACGATGTCCGGTGCGGATCTCGTGCGCCTGGAACGCGCGCTCCGACAGGCCATACTCGATTTCGAGCCGCGCATTCTCCGGAACTCACTTCGCATTCGCGCCCAGATTGATCCTGATTCGATGACCTACAACGCGCTGACATTTGTGATTGAAGGTGAACTGTGGTCACAGCCGCTTCCTGAGCGACTTTATCTACGTACACAGGTTGACCTCGAAAGTGGTCACACCCGTGTGGATGATGACACCGGCCGGGGAGGCGGCTGATGGATCAACGCCTCCTTCGCTACTACAACCGCGAGTTACAGCACCTCCGTGAAATGGGTGGAGAGTTTGCGCGGGAGTTTCCGAAGATTGCGGGACGCCTGGGGCTCGATGGGTTCGAGTGCGCTGATCCGTACGTCGAGCGGATGCTCGAGGGGTTTGCCTTCCTGGCCGCTCGGGTTCAGCTCAAGATCGATGCGGAGTTTCCAACCTTTACCCAACATCTCTTCGAGTCGATCTTCCCCCACTACCTCTGTCCGACGCCGTCAATGGCAGTCGTGCAACTGAATCCTTCACCCGGCGAAGGTTCGTTGGTCGAGGGATATGTTGTTCCCCGCGGCTCAGCGATGCGTTCCCAACTTGGCCGCGGCATGCAGACCGCTTGCGAGTATCGAACGGCTCATGATGTCACACTTCATCCGATCGAAATCACGGAAGCCCAGTACTACACCCGCGATGTTTCATCGCTCGACCTGAAGTCTTCAAACGGCGTGCGCGCTGCCATCCGTCTTCGCCTGCGAACAACTGGCAACGTCCCCTTCAGCAAAGTCGCGCTCGATCATCTGGCCATTCACCTTCGTGGTGGCAGTGTCGCCATGCGCCTGTACGAACAATTGTTGGCCAATGCAATCTCGTTCGCAGTTCGCCCAATCACCCGGCCGGCCCCGTGGACCGAGTGGCGCCGCAAGTCAGCCATTCGCCGAATGGGGTTCGGAAACGAAGAAGCCCTTCTACCGCGGAGTCCGCGAACATTTGAAGGGTACCGACTTCTGCACGAGTACTTTGCCTTCCCCGAGCGATTCCTCTTCGTTGAGTTCTGCGAGTTGCGATCGGCAATCCGAAAACTCAATGACAACTCGCTCGATCTCATTGTGTTGCTGGATCGTGTTGACCCCGTGCTGGAGTCCGGAATCGATGTTTCCACGTTTGCACTTCACTGCACGCCTGCGATCAATCTGTTTCCGAAGCTGACCGACCGCATTCATCTGACGGAACATCAGCCGGAGTATCACATTGTTCCCGACCGAACCCGGCCGCTGGATTTCGAGGTGTACTCCGTTGAAGAAGCAACCGGTTTCGGAACCGGTGGCGTGGACAGCGAGCGCCGCTTCCTCCCGTTCTACGCATGTAATGACATGATGAACACGCAGGAGGAAGGCGCGTACTTTGCACTTCGGCGAATGCCACGTCTGCCATCGCAGAAGCAGCGACTCGTCGGTCCCCGATCAACATACGCCGGAACAGAAACCTTCATTTCGCTGGTTGATGCGAATACCGCCCCGATTCGGTCTGATCTGCGTCAACTTGCGGTCAACACGTTCTGCACGAATCGCGACCTGCCGCTGCAGATGCCCGTTGGTCAGGGTCGAACGGACTTCACCCTGGAGTCCGGTGCCCCGGTTGATTCGATTCGCTGTCTCAGCGGCCCGACCAGACCACGCCCATCTCCCGCAGAAGGCCAGACAACATGGCGAATTCTCTCTCACCTTTCGCTGCATTACGGATCACTGATCGATCATCCGGATGGTCAAGGTGCCTCCGCACTGCGTGACATGCTCATGTTGTACGGCGAGACATCCGACCCTGCGGTTCGAAAGCAGATCGAAGGGGTTCACAGCATTCAATCGGCCCCGCTCACGCGGCGCGTTCAGGCGCCAGGGCCGATCACGTTCGCGCGTGGGCTGGAGATCACGATCACCTTTGACGAAACCGCGTTCGAGGGGAGCGGGGTGTTTGTCTTCGGGGCGGTCATGGAGGATTTCTTCGCCCGTTACGTTTCGATGAACTCATTCACCGAAACGGTGGTTCGCACACTTGAACGAGGGGAGATCATCCGATGGCCGGCCCGGCTCGGACGACGCCCGATCCTGTAGGCCTGTTCGACGCGATCGCGCGCGAACCGTGGCGCTACGAGATGTTCCAGGCATTGCGCTGGATTGAAGCCGCGCATCCGGCCATGCCGCGCCTGGGCAATGCCGCCCACGCCGCGGAAGAACCAGTTCGACTGGGACAGTCGCCGGAGGTTTCGTTCGCTCCGGCCTCCATTTCGGGGTTCACGCCTGCGTCGGAAGGAAACAAACCGCGCCTGGAAGTGCTCTGTTTCGGCCTGTTCGGCCCGAACGGACCATTGCCACTGCATCTCTCCGAGTACGCCCGCGATCGTATCCGGCAGCATCGGGATCCGACTTTCGCGCGATTCATGGACCTGTTTCATCACCGCATGCTTTGCCTGTTCTACCGCGGGTGGGCAGCAGCGCAGCCAACGGTGCAGTTCGACAGACCTGAGACCAATCGTTTCTTTGACTACATTGGCGCATTCATCGGCGTGGGGCAGTCATCACTCCGCGAACTCGATCGTGTCCCGGATCACGCGAAGCTGTACTACGCAGGCCGCCTGGCTGCACCAACTCGGAATGCCGAAGGACTCGAAGCAATCCTTGGTGATTACTTCAAGGTTCCCGTTCGGCTCGATCAGTTTGCCGGGCAGTGGATGGAGATTCCGTCGGAGTGCCATTTGCGACTGGGCATGCGACCTGACGCGGGGACACTCGGCGAGAGTGCGATTGTCGGCTCCACCATGTGGGAATGTCAGCACAAGTTCTCACTGACCTTTGGTCCGCTTTCGCTGAAGCAATACGAACGATTCCTGCCCAGTGGGGGTGGGCTGTCAGTGGTTGCGGATTGGATCAGAAACTACCTCGGCGAAGAGTTCACCTGGGAAGCCACGCTCGTCCTTCGCCGCGATGAAGTGCCCGGAACCGCACTCGGCCAATCCGGCCTCCTCGGCTGGACCACGTGGATCGGCAAGACCGATCCAACACATGACCCTGATGACCTGACGATCGATGCCATCCGTGTGCGTCGTGCTGAGCGGCGTGTCAGTGGTCGAGACCGTCATACTGCTTATTCAACAATCGCTACGAAGAGTACTCAACAGACTGTCGGAGCCACCACATGAGCGAAATCAGTCGCGTCAATCTGTTTGGCAAGCTCAATCCACTCGCCTACCGCGCTATTGAGAGCGCGACCGTCTACTGCAAGATGCGCGGTAATGCGTATGTTGAACTGGCCCACTGGATTCACCAGGTACTGCAGTTGCAGGACTCCGACCTCCATCGCATCATTCGTCACTTCGGGCTCGAACCGGGGCGCCTCGCGAAGGATCTGACCGAGGCCCTCGACCGGCTGCCGCGCGGGGCGACGAATGTAAGCGACCTCTCAGCCCACGTGGAAGAGGCCGTTGAACGCGGCTGGGTGTACGGCACACTGAAGTTTGGCGAGTCGCAGGTGCGCACGGGGCACTTGGTCTACGGCATTCTGAAAACAACGGGGTTGCGTAACGCATTTCTTTCTCTCTCGAGTGAGTTCGCGAAGATCAAGCCCGAAGCACTTGCCGATGACTTCAGCAAGATCGTCTCCGCGTCTCCTGAAGAATCCATGTCGGCGCAGGACGGCACGACCTTCGGCTCGGGACAATCCGGCGGCGCGGAAGGCGGCGACGGTGTTGCCCCGGCGCAGATGGGGAAGCAGGAAGCGCTGAAGAAGTTCGCAGTCGATCTGACGGAACGTGCGCGAAAGGGCGAGATTGATCCGATTGTCGGTCGCGATGAAGAGATCCGGCAGATCGTTGACATTCTGATGCGTCGGCGTCAGAACAACCCCATTCTGACGGGTGAGGCAGGCGTCGGGAAGACGGCGGCCGTCGAAGGATTCGCCCTGCGGATCGCAGCGGGCGATGTCCCCCCACCGCTTGAGAACGTTCGATTGCTCGCACTCGACATCGGCCTGCTGCAGGCGGGCGCAAGTATGAAGGGCGAATTCGAGAATCGGCTTCGGCAGGTGATCGAAGAAGTGCAGTCGTCTCCCAAGCCGATCATCCTGTTCATTGATGAAGCGCACACGCTCATCGGGGCCGGCGGTGCGGCGGGGACAGGCGATGCTGCCAATCTGCTCAAACCGGCGCTCGCGCGTGGCACTTTGCGCACCATTGCCGCCACCACATGGGCTGAGTACAAGAAGCACATCGAGAAAGATCCGGCCCTGACACGAAGGTTTCAGGTGGTTCAGATCGATGAACCAAGCGAGGAAAAGGCGATCCTGATGATGCGCGGAATCGCCTCGACGCTGGAGAAACACCATCGAGTCCAATTGCTCGATGAAGCGATCGAAGCATCAGTTCGGCTGTCGCATCGATACATCCCGGCGCGACAATTGCCGGACAAGTCCGTTTCGCTGCTGGATACGGCCTGCGCGCGAGTGGCGATCTCTCAGTACGCCGTTCCGGCTGATGTCGATGACACGCGCAAGCGAATCACAGCACTGGAAACTGAACTCGAAATCATCGGTCGCGAGCGAGCGGTTGGTGTGGAAACTGATGAGCGCGAAGCCCGTGCTCAGACAGCGCTGGAAGAATCGCGCGCTCGTCTTGCGACACTCGAAGAGCGATGGAACGAGGAAAAGACGCTCGTCGAGCAGATCCTTGAGCTTCGAGCCAAGCTTCGAGGGGTTGCGGGAACAGTTGAGGGAACGCACTCTGCCATCGAAGAGCGCACCGCACAGGCCGCGGTGGGAACCAAGGTGCAAACTGCCAAGGGCGAAGTCTCGGCATCGGAGGCAAGCGGGAGCGGTACGGCAACGCTTGAGAAGGATTCGGGAACTCCGCTTTCTGAAGATGAGCGGGCCCAGGTACTCGATGAACTGAAGACCCTTCAGGCGCAACTCGCGGAGCTTCAGGGTGAGAATCCGCTCATTCTTCCCTCGGTCGATGCCCAGGCGGTCGCCAGCGTGGTCGCGGACTGGACAGGCATTCCGGTAGGACGAATGGTCCGGAATGAGATTGAGACGATTCTCAAACTTGCTGATCACCTGAATCAGCGCGTCATCGGTCAGACGCACGCACTCGAAATGATCGCCCGGCGCGTGCAAACCTCGCGGGCGGGGTTGGACAATCCTTCCAAGCCCGTCGGCGTGTTTCTCCTCGCGGGGCCGTCTGGGGTCGGCAAGACCGAAACCGCCCTTGCGCTGGCAGAAGCCATGTACGGCGGCGAACACAATGTTGTCACAATCAACATGAGTGAGTTTCAGGAAGCCCACACGGTTTCGACGCTTAAGGGATCACCCCCCGGATATGTCGGGTACGGTGAAGGCGGCATTCTGACCGAAGCAGTGCGGCGCAAACCCTACTCGGTTGTGCTCCTTGATGAAGTGGAGAAGGCGCACAGCGATGTTCATGAGATTTTCTTCCAGGTGTTCGACAAGGGCGTCATGGAAGACGGTGAAGGTCGAATGATCGACTTCAAGAACACGCTGATTCTGCTGACATCAAACGTTGGTTCCGATCTGATCATGAACATGTGTCGTGACCCGGAACTCATGCCCGATCCGGAAGGAATTGCCAAAGCGCTTCGCGAACCGCTGCTCAAGGTCTTCCCGGCAGCTCTGCTCGGCCGACTGGTCACGATTCCGTACTACCCGCTGTCAGATGAGATGGTGCGCAACATTACCAAGCTGCAACTCTCACGAATCCAGAAACGACTGGAGCGCAACCATCGCGTGCCGTTCACGTACGACGATAATGTGCTGGATCTGATTGCATCCCGGTGCACGGAGCTTGAGTCGGGAGGCCGCATGATCGATGCCATTCTGACCAACACCATGCTTCCCACCATCAGCCGTGAGTTTCTGAACCACATGATGGAGGGGCAACCGGTCAAGAAAGTTCACATTACCGTCAATGACGGCGACTTCGGCTACGAGTTCGCCTGATCGCAAGGCACGGTTGAGTTTGCACACATGCTACAAGGGGATCGAACATGCCCATCACTCTGCAAGACGCTAAGGCCACGTTGAACGCTTTCTCCGGTGGCGAGATGTTCAGTCTGTTGAAAGGGAACAATACGTTCCATGACCAGAGCCACTTCTCGGAACACAACGCACGCGCCGCGCTGAACAACAAACCAACTTGCGGCTATTACTACAAGACATCATCCACTGGCGCCTGGCAGTCAATTGCTGATCCCACGGTTGAGAAGGACCGCTTGGGAAAGAAGGACAAGAAGTCGCAGTGGAAGCGCGTCACGTACGAGCAGCGGCATCCCGTCACTGTGGACGATTGTCTCTCCATCGTGACAACGGCGTTGGGAAAGAAGAGTACTGCGTCGTATAAGCAGCACCCGGAGAAGCCTGACAGTCGATTCCTGTACTTTGCAGAACTGACCGATCCGTACAAAGCAGCAACTGCGCATCGTCGTGGCGAAGACACTCAGGCAGACCTGGTGTGTCTTGTCTTCAACAAAGGTGGCTCGTGGCAACTCACCACGCACTTTCCTTGTGACAGCGCGTATCGGGATGGGTTCAGCAACTTGACGTAGGGCTCGCTGCGCGCCAGCACATCAGCCAGTGACGTCATCCGTCGTACGTTCAGCGGTTACCAACCACCCGTGCTGCGGCTCACCACCCTCGTGGCGCAACACTTCATCGGTCATCTCAAGAACGTTGAATCCAGATTGGTTCAGCAGCGCGCGCAGCGAAGCTTCGTCGTGTGCATACCGTCCGTGTGCCCGCAGAATGAAGCCATGTTCCCCTGCTTCCTCGCGTTCAGCGCGTTCGACGGTAAAGATGCATATTCCCCCTTGACGCAGCGCACTCGCGGAAGCGTGAAGAACTTCGCGCAGATCACCGAAGTAGCAAAGGGTGTCGGCCGCGATGATGGAGTCGAACCCTTGGGGGTTCAGTGCAAGGTAAGCAGGGATATCGACCTGAATAAGTTCATCGTAGTCTCCGCGCTCTTTCGCCTTGGTGAGCATACCTGAGGAGAGGTCAATGCCCACCAACTTCTTCGCAAGCGGCCGGACCAGTGGCCCGCAAAGACCCGTTCCGCATCCGAGGTCGAGGACATCCAGAGCACCATCGGGACGATAACTCTTCAGTTGTCTGCCGATGAGTTCCGGTGCTCGGTACTGCAATCGCTCGAGTGTCTGGTCAAACGTAACTGAGAATCCGTCAAACACGTTCGCGATGTAGTCAACCGAAGCGCGATCGGGCACAATGTCGCCAAGGAGCGCAGCGCGCATGTGCTCAGCGACGGGGTGATCCGGTTGCGCTCGATTCCATTCAGCGAATCCTCGTTCAATCTCCTCGACCAGACCCAGGCGATGAGCACAGCGTATGGACCCTTCGTGAGCCGCAGTCAGTTGCGGATCGAGCTTGCATGCGCGCTGATACCAGCGAAGCGCCGGTTTGAACTCGCGCAGCACTTCATCGCAGCGCGCCAGACCGGCGAACGCCTCCGCGTAGTCCGGGTCGGTACTGGTTGCCCTGGCGTATGCCTCGCGGGCGGGTCGGACGTGTCCGACGACGTACAGACACTCCCCCAGGCGGGTGGCCAACACCGCATCGGTTCCCAGTAGCATCATGGCACGCTGATAATGCGGAACGGCTTCCGAGGCCCGCGCGGATTGATGCAGCGCCATCGCCAGGTTGGCGTGGGTGTCACCATCATCCTCCTGCAGGGTAAGGGCGCGCCGATAAGACTCAACCGCATCAACTAGATGACCGGCTTCATGCAGGGCGTGACCGTGGTTGTAGTGCAGCATGGCCTGCTGTCCATCGAGCTCGATCGCCCGTTGGTACACATCCACCGCTTCATCTGGACGCCCCGTCCGCTCGAGCAACACACCGAGATTGTTCCATGCTTTCAAACAGTCCGGATGGCCGGCAAGCAGTTCCCGGTAGACCGACTCGGCCTCTTCCAGTTGCCCGGCGCGCTGTAACGACCGTGCTGTATCAAACAATTCGTCCATCGTGGGAGATTACCTTCCGCCTGTTCGGGCCAGAGTATAGCGAATCTCTCGTCCTGCCCCCTACCACGACCAGCCGAGGTACGGTACCATCGGGCGGTGCCCGGGAGAGGTGAGGAATATGCCGGCAACACAGAGTCAACGGGAAATCGCAATCGACACGCCGCTTGGCGAAGATGTCCTTCTTCTGGCTCGCATGACGGGGTACGAGGAACTTGGTCGCCCGTTTGAATATCAGCTCGAGCTTCTCAGCGAGAATCACGAGATTCCGCTGAAAGACCTCATCGGGCAGAACGTCACGGTACGGCTGGAAATGCCCCAGCAGAACCGCACACGTTACTTCAACGGGTTCGTGTCACGGTTTGCGCACGTCGGCGCCCGTGAACGATTTGCGGTCTACCACGCGGAAGTTCGGCCGTGGATCTGGCTGTTGACCCGGACCAGCGATTGCAGAATCTTTCAAGACCTTTCTGTTCCGGACATCATCAAGACCGTGTTCCGCGACTTTGGGTTCACCGACTTCGAGGAGTCACTGTCCGGTCAGTATGATGCGATGCCCTACATCGTGCAGTATCGCGAAACCAGCTTTGATTTCGTGACGCGACTGATGGAGCGAGAGGGAATCTACTACTACTTCAAACACGAGAACGGCAAACACAAGTTGATGCTTGCCGATGGTCAGTCATCGCACACGCGGGTTGACGACTGCAAGACGCTTCGATACTTCCCTCGGGATGATGGCACGCGACGCATCGAAGAGCATATCTACGCATGGCAGGTGACCCAGGAGCTTCGTTCCGGGTCAGTCGCGTTGAATGACTACGACTTTGTTCGTCCTCGCGCACCGATGGAGACCCGCGCAGCCATTGCTCGCGAACACGCGCTCGCGCAGTTTGAACTCTATGACTACCCCGGCGCGTACGCATCAACCAGTGTGGGCGAGCGAAATGCGCGGCTGCGCATTGAACAGGAGGCCTGCCGACATGAATTGGCCACGGGTCGAATGGACGCGCGGCCGCTTGGAGTCGGAGATCTGGTGGAGATGATAGAGTATCCGCGGCAGGATCAGAATCGCGAGTACCTGATCGTTTCCGCGCGACACCACCTGTTCTCAGATGAGTTCGGTACGGGCGGAGGCAGCGACGAGCCGTATGACTGCGAGTTCACCGTCATCGAGTCGAAGCAGCCATATCGTCTTACATCTCTGACCGAGATTCCCGAGATTTCTGGCCCGCAGACGGCCACCGTGGTCGGCAAGGCCGGTGAAGAAATCTGGACTGATGAACACGGTCGCGTCAAAGTACAGTTTCACTGGGATCGCTACGGCTCGGCTGATGAAAATAGTTCTTGCTGGATTCGAGTGTCCGAGGCGTGGAGTGGGAAAGGGTACGGCACGGTGTTCCTGCCGCGCATCGGACAGGAAGTCATCGTGGAGTTTCTTGAAGGCGATCCCGACCAGCCCGTGATCACCGGGCGTCTGTTCAATGGACTGGCGAAGCACCCGTATGCTCTGCCGGGCAGCGCAACGATGTCCACGATAAAAACGCTCTCCTCCAAGGGCGGCAGCGGATTC
>CBFGRU010000108.1:0-10063 GCA_965651255.1 uncultured Phycisphaerales bacterium | reverse complement strand
AACCGCAGATCAGGAAAGACACCACGAGCCCCGACTTTCAGGGCGTGGTGCCGTCGCAAGCAGATCGCACGCGCTTCATTCCGCTTGATACGGAGCAAGCGATTGCACCGAAGTTGAAAGTGACCTCCAAGGACAGGCAGATACCTTCACCGGTTCCTGTTCGTGCAACCTCGGTCGCGCCGCCGCGGGAGAGCGCATCGGCGCCTCCCGCAGCACGAAGATTTGTTCTGAAGGCCGACCAGGACGCTCGCGATGCATCTTCTGCAGAACGGCATGCTCGCGACCTGCCGTTGTGGGAATCGGATGCTTCCGAAAGAGCTCGGGACCGTGTGCCCGCCGCGCCGCAGGAGCCTTCTGTTCCTGAAGAGGCTCCAGAGGCGGTCCCTTCACCGGCGGAACCAGAGGTTCGCCCCCAGCCCATTTCGAGCAGTGATGGACTGCAGGATGAAATGGCTGCGATCAGAAAAATGGTCGGGCAGATTCTCGATCGACAGTCAATTGGAACGGCGCGATCTACACCGCGCACGCCGGGACAGTTGTTCGAGATGTACACGCACCTCATCGCTCAGGAAATGTCCGAAGAGCTCGCCGATGCCCTTGTCTGTGAAGTCGAGCGGTCACTTGAGCCGTCGCAGCTTGAAGATGCTTCCATCGTCCGAGGCGCAGTACTCGAGCGATTGATGGCGTTGATTCCAATTTCCAAAGAACCGATTATCTCGTGGCCTGAAACCGGGCCGTTACGCCTTGCCCTCATCGGCCCGACGGGTGTGGGGAAGACGACGACGGTGGCGAAACTTGCCGCGACGTTTAAGCTGAAGCAACGGAAGAACGTGGGTCTCATCACGAGCGACACGTACCGAATTGCCGCCGTGGAACAGCTTCGCACGTACGCCAACATCATCGGCTTGCGACTGGAAGTCGCATTGACTCCCGCGGAAATGGCCCAGGCATGCCACGCTCTTCGCGACTGTGATGTGATTCTGATCGATACTGCCGGGCGTTCGCAGCGCGATCGTGATAAGCTCTGCGAGCTGCAGAAGTTCCTTGACGCTGCGAGTCCGCACGAGGTGCATCTGGTGCTCTCCAGCACCGCCAGCGAGAAGGTGTTGATGCAGGAGGCGGAGGCATTCTCTGATGTACGTGCGGACAAGATCATCCTCACCAAGCTTGACGAGGCCGTAAGCTTCGGCATGCTGGTCAGTGTGATGAAGAAGGTCGGGAAGGAGCTGAGTTTTGTGACGATGGGACAGGAAGTGCCGGAGCACATCGAGCCGGGGCGAGCCGATCGGCTGGCGGAGTTGGTTCTCGAGGGAGCGCTGCAGGGGTGATAGATCAGGCAACGAAGTTACGCCGACTGGTTGAAGAAGGCAGTGCACCCGCGGGTCCGGTCGGGATGGTGATGGATTCACATCATGTCCCGAGCATGCCAACCGGGCGGGTGAGCTTTCGACCACAGACCGCTGAGCGTGGAGAAGATGCTGAGAAATCCCCGGAGCCGGATCTTCGATTCGCTCGCACCATAGCGGTGACAAGCGGAAAGGGCGGTGTCGGCAAGAGCAATCTCGCCGTGAACCTTGCGGCAGCATTGGCGGAAGTCGGAAAGAAAGTCTGCCTCATTGATGCGGACCTTGGTCTGGCGAACGCCGATGTGTTGTGCAACCTGACGCCGCGCATGACGTTGGATGACATTGTGCACGGGACCGCTCGATATGAGGATGCAGTCCTGCGCGCCCCGGGTGGATTCTTGCTGTTGCCCGGCGCCTCGGGTGTGTCACGGTTGGCAGATTTGAGTGGTGAGCGTCGGTCCCGTCTGCTGCGCGAACTTGCGCGACTCGAACAGCAGGTTGACTATCTCATCATCGATACCGGGGCAGGGATCAGCGCGAACGTACTTGGCTTCTGCGCTGCGGCCCACACGGTCCTCTTGACGACCACTCCAGAACCGACATCCATGACCGACAGTTACGGCACGCTGAAGGCCATTCTTGCGCGCGCACCGCGGGCGAACGTTGAAGTCGTCGTCAATCTGGCGCGCAGCCAGTCGGAAGGCGCGGCCGTGTATCGCCGTTTGGATCGCGTGAGCCGCACGTTCTTGAACGCATCGCTTGGACATGCAGGAACGATTGTGGATGATGCGCGGGTCCGAGAAGCAGTTCGCTCTCGCACTCCATTTCTGGTGAACTATCCCAACTGCATTGCATCACGTGAGTTACGGCAGATTGCGGCCCGATTACTTCGCCAGCAGGTTGAACAGTCGGAGACTTCCGGATTTCTTTCTCGATTACTCGGCTGGTTTGGTCGAAGGCATTAGGTCCCCTCAAGCATTGGGCGCGGCCTGTGCGCCAAGTGACCTGGTGTCTGGGATTGCATGATGCGGGTCGTAAGAAACGACCTCAGGAGCAGTACCAAAGCATGAGACGATTCAGCAGGACCACACTCCGATGAAGGGCGTTCCTGCCACCGCAGTCGGCGCAAGTTTTGCGCTCACCGCGTTTGCAGTGGCGATCCTCGCGGGTCTCTTCGCAGGCAACGCTGCGGATCTCATTCTGCAGCGAGCGATCCTCGCTCTTCTCCTCTGCTACCCGGTGGGGCTTTTTTTTGGCATGGTGTGTCGGCGCATCGTCGAAGATCACGCTCGTTCGCTCGCTGATGGGATCACCGTTCAGCAAAGTGAGTTGGGTGATGTCGAAATTCTTTCAGAGGAAGACGGAGAAGAAGTCACACCCACTTCATGATTCGTGTAGGCATCGGTGGAATCCGGTGGTATAGTCTGTGGAACTTGATGACGACCGCCACCAAAGGATTGGCTGGCGATTGAGAGAGAAGGCCAGGGTCAAGGAGCCGACCGATGCCGAAATCGTCCGTTCGTTCGTCGATGTCTCGTCGCACCTCCGCTGCCGTCTCGTACGATGAGATGCCGCGGGAAGAAGTCTGGCGTGAGTACCGCAAGACCGGTTCCGAGGCAATCCGCAATTTCCTCATCGAACAATACCTCGACCTTGTTCGCTATACGGCGGAGCGCATGCACATGCGGCTGCCGAACGAAGTCGATGTTGATGATCTGATGTCCGCGGGCCTGTTCGGCCTGATGGATGCGATCGATGCGTTCGATCTTGAACGCGGGGTCAAATTCGAGACGTATTGCACACAGCGAATTCGCGGAGCAATCTTCGATGAGCTGCGCGCCATGGACTGGGTGCCGCGGCTGGTGCGAGCTCGCACTGCCAAGGTCGATCGCGCGCGCAAGGCGCTCGAGATGGAACTCGGCCGCAAGCCCACCGAGCAGGAACTCTGCGCACGCATGAGCGTCTCCAGCGAAGAGTTCGAGAAGCTGCAGAAAGACTCGCGACCCGTCGGCCTGGTATCACTGAACCGCAAGTGGTTTGAGACTGATTCCAACAAGGATGTGCGCGAGATCGATGTAATCAAGGACCATCGGCAGACGAACCCGCTGCTGAGTCTGCAACGTGATGACCTGAAATCACTCATTACCAAAGGCCTCTCTCGCGCCGAGCGCCTCATCGTTGTCCTGTACTACTTCGAAGAGATGACGATGAAAGAGATCGGCGCAACGCTTGCCTTGTCTGAATCCCGCGTGAGCCAGATGCACTCATCAATACTTGCGCGCCTGAAGGCGCAGATGCAGCACCGGGTGAAGGAAGTCTGAGGCAAGCAGATTCCGTTCCTGTATTCCGCAAAGAACTCCGCCGCACGATCTCAACTGGTCGTGCGGCGGTTCATTTGTGTCTGTCCTTGAATACCGGCCGATATGAAGATGAAACCCAGAAGTCAGGTCGCCGCAACCGTGATGACATTGTCAGCGACATCAAACTTTGCGGTTGTCTTCGCGGCGACTTCATCCACGCTGACATCCGGTGCAAGCTCGGTCAGAATGAATCGGCCGGTCTCATCACTGCGAACCATGACGCACAGGTCAGTAATGAGCATGTTGACGCACGCCTGGCCGGTCAGCGGCAGCGTGCACTCGGGAATGAACTTTGGTTCACCCTTCTTGTTGGTGTGATCCATGGTGACGATGACGCGCTTGACGCCGGCCACGAGGTCCATCGCGCCGCCCATGCCCTTGACCATCTTTCCGGGGATCATCCAGTTCGCGATGTCACCGCGCTCACTGACTTCCATCGCGCCGAGAATTGCCAGATCGATGTGACCGCCACGGATCATGCCGAAACTGTCCGCAGAGGAAAAGTACGAGTGTCCGGGCACGCCGGTCACGGTCTGCTTCCCCGCGTTGATCAGATCCGCATCAACCTCTTCATCCGTCGGAAATGGGCCCATACCCAACAGGCCGTTCTCCGATTGCAGCCACACGGTCATGCCCTGAGGGACATGATTGGCCACGAGCGTCGGAATACCGATTCCCAGGTTCACGTAGTACCCATCGCGCAGTTCCCGGGCAGCACGCTGAGTGATCTGGTCGCGGTCGAGCGGCATGAAGTCTCCTCAGGTTTCCGTGTGTGAACTCACCGAACGGTTCCGGGACGATCCGGAGCGAATGTTCACACTATACGCCGCCGATGGAACTCGGTGGCACATCGAGTTTCCACTCAACCAATGCTGCCCGAAGTGCAGTACCAGTGATTGAACGACTGACTTCGGAGTAGCCACATGCTCACACTTCAACAGGTCTACGCCACCGTGTTTCTGCACATCGGCGTGATTCTCGTGCTGACCGCGTACTTTGTACTGGCACGCACCGTGTTTCCCACCATCGTGACCCGCGGACAGGAGCGGTTCGCACGTCGGCCGTGGCTGGCGGCCTTGGTGGGTCTCGGTATCTCGATCCCGTGGCTCATCAGTGCGCTGATCATCATTCAGGTCGGTCAGGCGGTGCCTCCACTGCCGGCGATCGGTGTGATGATTGCGATGGCGTGGTTTCTTCTGGCATTCCTGGGGACATCGTCTTTGGCCTGCCACATTGGTCGGACGACCGACGATGAACAATCACCCTGGAAGACCACGATTCGCGGAGGCATCGTTCTCACCCTGACCTGGGCATTCCCGCTGTTGGGGTGGATTGTCCTGCTCCCGATCTCGTTGGCCACGGGAGTTGGTTGTGCCGTATTGGGTTGTTTCCCGACCCGCAGTGCAATTCCGGCAAGGCCGCGCCTGCACCCAACCGGCGATCGTCTGGAGCAACAATTGAGCGGCGAGCTTGCCTTTGGTGATGGGGCGAAGTCCTGATCGAGGAACATGTTCGATGACTACCCGCCGCAGTTTCATACAGATGCTTGGTGTGACGGGGCTTGCCAGCACTCTCATCGGCTGCGATTCCGCGCTGGAGCAACTTGCTCGTCAACTCGATGGAGTGGGGCCCGATGTCTTCATCCCGCCGAGTGGAGATGCGATTGACCCCGTGCGACACGTGCTCAATCGTCTGACATTTGGCCCTCGGCCGGAGGACTTCGCGCGTGTCTCGGCGATGGGAGTGGAAGCGTTTATTGAAGAGCAACTGAATCCTGCGGATCTCCCCGACCGGGCTGCGCAGTGGCGCGTCGGAGCAATTCCAACCATTCACGAAAGCGGTGGAAATCTCTACAACTATCATCCACGTGAACTGCTGACGGATCTGGTTCGCGCGCGAGTTCTCCGCGCGGTGTACAGTCGTCGGCAGTTGTTTGAGGTGATGGTGGACTTCTGGAGCGATCACCTCAACATCGCATCGAGCAAGGGCGATTGTCGATGGGTCAAAGTGGCAGATGATCGGGATGTGATTCGTCGGCACGCGCTGGGAAACTTTCGGGACCTGCTGAAGGCATCCGCGTTGAGTCCGGCGATGCTGATTTATCTGGATGGCCACGACAACAAAGTGCAGCATCCTGATGAGCGGCCGAACGAGAACTACGCGCGGGAACTCCTTGAACTGCACACGCTTGGTGTACACGGCGGATACTCGCAACAGGATGTAATGGAAGTTGCGCGTTGCCTGTCCGGATGGACGTATCGCAACGAATTCTGGCGCTCGTATCGAGTGGAGTTCGTTGCCGCGAACCATGACAATGGAGAGAAGACCGTGCTTGGGCAGAGGATTTCGGCCGGCGGGGGAGAGGCCGACCTTGATCGTGTCCTCGACATCGTGTGTGCTCATCCCTCCACATCACGGCACATCGCAAACAAACTCTGTCAGAAGTTCATTGCGCAGGATGTCGCTGACGAAACGACAGAGCAGGTCGCACAAGCGTTTGTCAATTCATCAGGCGATATCCCGGCGACCTTGCAGGCGTTGTTCATGACGACCGAGTTCATGGCGCGACGGGGCAATCTTTTCAAGCGACCAGCTCGATTCATCATCAGCGCGCTCCGGGCCGTTGACGCCGAGACCAATGCTGGAACGCCGATCACGGAAGCGCTTGAACGGATGGGGCACGCGCCGTTCCAGTACCCCACACCCGATGGGTATCCCCTGGAGCCGGACCCGTGGTTGGGTTCCCTGCTTTGGAGGTGGAACTTCGCGATCGCGATTTCCGAGGGAGCGCTGGGCGGAACATCGTTTGATGCAGCGCGCCTGCTGAGTCGATTCGGTACACGAGAAGCGATGGCCGCCCATCTTCTCGGCCGTTTGCCGAGCGATGTGGAAGCGACGATCGTTGCAGATGATGCTGCGATCGCGCTCCTCTTGGCATCACCTGCGTTCCAGTTTCATTGATGCACTCTTTGAAGGCAGAAGGCCATGGCTCTTCCCATCGTTCGACATGACTACCTTGAGCCGGATAGTGTCCAGGATCGGGTGTTGGTTGTTGTCTTTCTCCGCGGCGGCGCTGATGGATTGACGCTGGTTCCGCCGGTTTCCGATGACGCATACCACCGTGCGCGACCAACGATCGGGGTCTCCGGGTCTGACGCGATTCGACTTGATGATCGCTTCTCCTTGAACGCCAGACTCCGGCCGCTGATGCATTGGTTCGATCGCGGAGAGATGGCCATCGTTCATGGTGCCGGGACTGAAGATACGACACGTTCGCACTTTGAGGCCCAGGACTACATGGAGCACGGGGGAGATGCCGGCGGCGGCTGGCTTGGGCGATACTTGCGAGCGCGAGGCGGAATGCCCGGAGCGTTGAGTGCTGTCGCAATCGGGACCACTCTTCCCGAGTCAATGCGCGGTGCACCGGGTGGGGCTGTGATGCAATCTATACGCGACTTCGCATTGGCGAATGAAGATCCGCATCTCATCGATCAACTTGCGCGACTGTATGCACGAACGACTGGTCCACTCGGTCAAAGTGCACGGGATACGCTGGGCGCTATTACTCGCTTGCGACAGGTGCGCGCACAGAATGCATCACCGCTGCACGGAGCGTTGTATCCCGAATCAACATTCGGGCGCGGGTTACGTGAACTCGCTCGGCTCATTCGCGCAGATGTTGGCCTTGTCGCCAGTACGATCGACCTGCATGGGTGGGATACACACTTCACGCAGAACGTCTTCATCGGTTCACTCATGGAAGAGCTGGCGAACGGTGTGCACGCATTTCTTACCGATCTCGGTTCAGAAGCGAATCGAATACAGATTGTCGTGATGACGGAGTTCGGGCGACGGGTGTATGAAAACACAAGCTACGGAACAGATCATGGGCTTGGATCCGTCATGTTCGCGCTGGGCCGGGGCATCCAGGGTGGAGTCATGAGCGGGTGGGATGATCTGGAAGTCGAACACCTGCTCGGTCCCGGTGATGTGCCGGTCCGACTGAACTATCGCGATGTCATCGCGCCAATCTTGCGTGCGCATTCGCCGTCGATCGACTTGAACAGGGTCTTCCCGGGGTACCAGTTTGTGGATGGCGCGCGATAACGATCAGATGGCTCAGATGACGCCCTGATCAACGATCGCCTGCGCGACCTTGGTGAAGCCGGCAATGTTCGAACCCACGAGATAGTTTCCGGGAACTCCGTACTTTTCTGCCGCGTGATCACACTGGCGAAAAATCGTGTGCATGATTTCGCGAAGCCGTATCTCAACGTTGTCACTGGTCCACGCTTCTCGTTGACTGTTCTGAGCCATTTCCAGCGCACTGACGGCCACGCCGCCTGCATTCGCGGCCTTTGCGGGGCCGTACAGAACGCCGTTCTCCAGAAAGACATTCTGGCCCTCAGCAGTCGTTGGCATGTTCGCACCTTCAGCAATGAGGCGAACCCCGTTCTGAACGAGATTCATCGCATCCTTGCCGTTGATTTCATTCTGCGTGGCACACGGGAACGCGCAGTCGGATTCGATCTTCCAGAGTGGATTCTCTTCGCGATCCTGAGGAACGTGAGTGAAACGAACACCATCCCTGCCATCGGCGAGTTCGCTCAATCGACCGCGCCGACGATTCTTCAGTTCCTTGATTTCATCCAGTAGCGGTTGATCGATGCCGCCTTCAACGTAAATGAAACCATCCGAGTCGGACATTGTCAGTGGGATGGCGCCCTGGTTGATGAGCTTTTCAACCGTGTATTGAGCGACATTCCCCGCCCCGGAGACCAGACATCGCCGCCCGCGAATCGATTCATCACGCGTATTCAGCATCTCCATCGCAAAGTAGACGACACCATAGCCGGTGGCCTCGGTACGAATGGCGCTGCCGCCCCAGCCCGGCTGCTTTCCGGTCAACGCGCCGTTGAAGCAACCGGTCAGTCGGCGAAACTGGCCGAAGAGATAGCCGATCTCACGTGCGCCGACGCCGATGTCGCCAGCCGGAACATCGATATCCGGTCCGATATGGCGATACAGGCCGCTCATGAACGATTGGCAGAAGCGCATGACTTCTGCGTGACTCTTTCCCTTCGGGTCAAAGTCGCTGCCGCCCTTACCGCCCCCGAGCATCTGCCCCGTCAGTGAATTCTTGAATACCTGTTCAAACCCCAGAAACTTCAGGATGCTCAAGTTGACGGATGGATGAAATCGCAGCCCGCCTTTGTACGGGCCGATCACACTGGAAAAGCCAATCCGCCAGGCCCGGTTGACCTGAACTTTGTTGTCATCGTCAGTCCACGCCACGCGAAATGAGAGGACACGTTCCGGTTCTACGATGCGTTCGAGCACCGCTGCTTCGATCCACTCCGGATGTTCATCAAACACCGGTGCAAGAGACGGAACGATTTCTTCAACTGCCTGCAGGAACTCGGTTTCATGTTCCAGCCGGCCCTGCAGTTGGGCTCGAACGCCCTGCACATAGTCCGTTGCCCGTTTGCTTGCTTGGGGAACACATCGGATGCCAGCCGACTGGGTCTGACTCATCAAGACTCCTTGCCACTCTTACGGCTTGCTGGGTGCCGAAAGGACGCGGTGGCCGATATCGCGTCGATAGAACGCGCCTTCAAAGTGAATCCGTTCACACGCGGCGTTGGCCCTGGCGCACGCGCCGGCCAGGTCATCAGCGAGCGCGGTAACGCCGAGGACGCGGCCGCCGTTGGTCACGATCGAACCATCGGGCTGCCGCTTCGTTCCAGCATGGAAGACCATCAGGTCATTCTCGCCAGTGCATGTTTCCAGACCCGTGATGACGTGTCCTGTTGAGTACGTTCCCGGGTATCCGCCCGCGCACATGACAACACAACACGCCGTTCGCGGATCGAATGCGACATCGACTTCATCCAGCGTACCCGCGGCGGTCGCCCAGAGGACCTCCAGCAGATCACCCTTGAACCGCATCATGAGCGGCTGGCATTCCGGATCGCCGAAGCGGCAGTTGAATTCGAGAACTTTCGGGCCGCCCGGAGTCAGCATCATGCCCGCGTACAGGACGCCGCGGTACTGAACACCCTCGCGTTTGAGGGCGTCAACCGCCGGAATCAGAACCTCGCGCTCGATGCGTTCAATCATGGCCGCATCGATCAGTGGCGTCGGGCAATACGCGCCCATGCCGCCGGTGTTCGGCCCGACATCACCTTCTCCAACCTGTTTGTGATCCTGGCACGGTGGCAGGGTGCAGAAGTTTCGCCCGTCGGTGAGCGCGAGGACACTGACTTCCTGTCCAGTGAGTCGTTCTTCAATCACAACCGAACCGCCCGCATCGCCGAAGGCGCGATCAACCATCATGCGCTGCACCGCGTCGATCGC
>CBFGRU010000107.1:0-10109 GCA_965651255.1 uncultured Phycisphaerales bacterium | reverse complement strand
TTGGCAAGATCAATCAGCGATCTGCCGGATTACACCTACTACGCGATCGGACTGTTCAGCACGCACGTCATCGAACCACCGAACCAGAAGGGATGGGTGCGTTCGAGACGACCGAACGTCGTCGAGACACTTCGTTGGCTAGAGAACATTTCCCCGATGGGGGGAACGCAGCCGCTCAGCGCGTTCACTCGGATTCTCAGTCTGGAGCCGCGGCCGGATGTGATCTTCTTCATGACCGACGGTCTGATTCCAAGTACGACGCCTTCCGATGTAAACCAACTGCTCGGCCGTGGAAAGCGCGTGGTGATCCACACCATCGCCTTCGGTGATGCGAGCTCGCAGGAGTTGATGCGCCAGATCGCCAGTGACACCGGCGGCACGTACCGTTACGTCTCGACGACGGGAGGGCCCTGATCCCGTGCGCACCGGTTGTTGTCAGTCAATGCAATTCATACTCATGATGTTGCTGTGCAGCGTCATGTCGCATTCTGTTGCAGCGCAGCACATCATTCGACGCGGAACCGAGCCGGTCGTGCGAGGTCAGGTCACGATTGTGAACGATGCCGGGGTCACGCTGCGCAGTGAGTTCGGCGCGGTTCATTTCGTTCCGTGGGACCGAATCCGCCGTGTGGTGTCTGACACCTTCGCGGATGAGATCGCCCGTTACGAGGAAACGGCTGAACAACTCTGGCGTGCCCGAAGTCGCGTTGAGCGGTACGACACCGTCCTCGCCGAGCCATTGTTTGAAAGATTGTTTGAACAATATCGTGGGCAGACACATGAAACCGCGCTGGTGATCGCGGAAGGTTTGCTGCGCTGCCGGCTCGATCGCGGCGTGCAGGCCGAAGCGGTTATTCCCATGCTGGAAGTCATGCGGCTGCGACGGGCCAACATCACGACTTCGAGTTACTCGATGTTGCGGCCGGTGCTGATTCCCGAACTCGAACTCAGTCCCGCGCTCGCGCCGGTCTGGCTGCCATCTCCTGAACTCGACCGTGTTCTGAACAGTCTCATCGACTACGACGCGCGCGGTGATACGGTGGTTCGCGCTGCCGCGGATCTCTTCGCACGCAGCATGGCGCGAACACTTGATCGCGATCTGCCCGTCGAGGTTCGCGACCGTTCGGTGCCGGATCATCCCGGCCTGATGGTGCTGCGCGACTTTGTTGAGACCACATCGCCGGACCCCGCGATCCGCGACGCCGCTCGCACTCGAATGCTTAATGGAATCAATGGACGACCGATCTTCGCGATGGCCTGGACGCACTTCGCCGTCGGTCGATCGCTGCTCGGCGAAAGCGGCATCGGTCGTCAGCAGCGCGGCCTCGTCGAGCTCTTGCATTTGCCTGCGATCTTTGGCAATGATCAGGCATTCTTAACGGGTCTTGCATTGCAACTGGCGGCTGCCGGACTCGAACGTCTCGGCGATGTGGACGCTGCCCGACAGCTTCGCTCGGAACTTGATGCTCTTTATCCGACTCATCCGGCACGTCGGCAACCGCTGGCGCTCCCCGAGTTCGGCGCGACAAAGGAGAACGAATGAATCGGTTGCTCATGCTCGCGCAAGGCGAGTCCGAACCCGGCGACAGTCTGCTCACGATGGTGCAGCAGGGTGGCACGATCGGGTACCTCATCATCGGGCTCAGCATCGTGGCGCTGGTGCTCATTTTCATGCACATCATGCAGATTCGTCGCGCAGCGCTGCTGCCGCCGGCTCAGCTCGATGCGGTTGACAACATGCTGGCACGCGGTGAAGTCAATGATGCGGTCACGTACTGTCTGGATCCGGAGAATGACAGCTACTTCACGCGCATTCTCGGTGCCGGCCTGACGCGGTTTCAGAAGTCCGCCTTCGGCGCGTTTGAGATCAAGAGCGCCATCGAAGAGGCCGGTGAAGAACAGACCGCGCGCCTGTATCGCTCGACGGATGCGCTTGCGGTCATCGGTTCCATCTCGCCGCTGCTCGGCCTGCTCGGTACGGTCGTCGGCATGGTCGGCGCGTTCTCGACACTGAGCAAGAGCGCCGCGACACGGCCGGAGTTGCTGGCCGAAGACATCAGTCTCGCGCTGATCACGACATTGTTGGGTCTGACCGTGGCGATTCCGTGTATCGCACTCTTCACATTCTTCCGGAACCGGATTGATGCGTTTGCATCAGAAGCCGGTCGAGAAATCGAACGCATCATCCTTCATCTCGAGTCGGTTCAAGGTGGAGGTCCCGCTGGTCAGGGGGCCGCACGCCCGGCCCGTCCGCCCGCTCCCACTCCGACACCCCGTCCTGTCTCGCAGCCGCAGGGAAGTCGAGGTCGCTGAATGCGGTTCACTCCCGCCCATCAGAAAGAGCGATTACTCGAGTCGAACATCACGCCGATGATCGACATCGTCTTTCTGCTCATCATCTTTTTCCTGGCCACGGCGCAGTTCGCCAAGTTCACGCGCGCCGATGTTGATCTGCCGAATGAGCCGGGCGAGCGAGAGCAACAGGCCATTGAAGACGGGCTGGTGATCAATGTGATGGCGGACGGCTCGATCATCGTCGCGGAGGACTCGGTGTCCATCGACCAGTTGCGGGTCGTCGTTCGCGAAGCAATTGAAGAACAACGTACGCGAAGATCGGAGAATACTCGTGTTCTGCTGCGCGCGGATCAGCACGCCCGGGCGGAAGTACTGAATCAGGTCATCACCACGTTGCGCGAAATGGGGATCGGCCTCGCGCGACTCGCCACCGAACCGGAATGATCTCACCATGCGTATTCGCGTACGACAAACTCGACGCGGTCTCAGTCAGGTGGCGTTGAACCTGACCAGCATGATCGACATCATCTTTCTGCTGCTCATCTACTTCATGGTCACGATGGTCGTGTCACAGCCGGAAGATCGCCTGAGCCCCACGTTGCAGACGAAGCGCAACGCGGCGTCAGGAGATTCAACCGACTTTCAGCCGCAGGTGATCGAGGTCATGATGATCGAGGGCGCGCCGGGATACCGGCTTGGTTCACAGGTGTTTCGCGACAAGGCAGCGCTGGCCGACCGACTGCAGGAGTTGCCCAAGGAAGCGGGTGTGTTCATCACGGTGTCCGGCGATGTCTCAGTTGGATTCGCCACCGCCGCGGTGCAGGCCGCACGCGATGCAGACTTCGAGAAGGTGACCTATGTGCCCGGCGATGCGTAGCGTGCGCAACAATCCGCATCGATCGTGTGCTGCATTCGTCCTCGGTGCGACACTTGCGCTGGGGTTCAGTTTCACGATGAGTACATCGGCCGATGACGTTGCGCAATGGCTGCGCCGTCAGGGCTTGAACCGTTTGCTGGCGGTGCATCTGGAAAATGAGATGGCCAGCGCCGAAGGGGAAACGCGCGATCGTCTCGCGGCTGAATTGGCGCAGCTCTACGCCACGCTGCTGGAGTCGGCGACCGATCCGGCGCAGCGCGTCGAGTTGGAGGTGCGCGCCAGACAACTTCTTGAGGCCATGCCCGATGGCGCTGCGGACGAACTGCAACTCTCGCTGCAGCGCGGTTTGTACCGGGCGGCGGAACGCATTGCAGAGGACTACCGACTGCGGCTGGTGGATGAGGAAGAGGCCGCCCGCGCCCTGCGCATTTTTGAAGAGTCAGCCACCAAACTCAGCGATCTTCGCGCCCGACTGCTGCGCGTGCAACAGGCGCTCGAGCGGCGGGTCGAGCGATCCGGCGCGGGTGATGCGGTCATCTACGGCAACGAACTGCGCAATGTTGAACGGTCATTGCAGTCCGCCACGTTCCTGCTCGCGTGGTCGCATTACTACCGTGCGTGGCTCTCTGGTGTTGCCACGCCCGCGGGGGAAGCGGAACAGCTCTTCGCGTGGCTGCTTGATCCGCGTGAGCCCGTGTTTGATGCGGATCGGGTGCCGAAAGATCTGCTCGAGACCGATGCGTTTGCGCGAACCGTGCTTGGCATGGCCTTGACCAAGTCAATTCTGTTCCCGCTTTCAGTGGGCAATCGCTGGTTGCAGGTGCTCGAAGCACCGGGCGTGGTGCCCTCGGTGCGTGATCAACTGCCCGCGTGGCGAATGGTTATTGCCCTTGATAAGAATGATTTCCGCATGGCTCGCGATGTTCTGAGCGAAGTCATTGCAGCCCGGCCGAACGATGCGCCACTGGCATGGATTCGGTTGGCGGCGGTCCACGGGCTTGAAGAATCAACCCGCTCGATCGAGGCGCAGCAGACCGCGACCTTTGCGCTGGCGCAACTGGCTGCCCGCGCGGAACTCGCGCAAGTACTGGATCTTGCGCAACGATTCGGCGCTGAAGCAATCGGTCAGGAAGGATTCGCTGCCAACTATGTGCGCGGGGTGATCGCGTATCAGCAGGCGCGCGAAGCGCATGGCGAGAGTGAAGAGCCCGCGGCCGATGACGCCACGCGCCGATTCTACGCCGAGGCAGCCGAGGCCTTTCGCGATGCGCTGGTTGCGCCCGACACGAGCCGGTACGACACCGCAGCCGCCGGATGTCGGCGATTGATTGGCTTCTGCTTTTTCTTCCGAGGCGAGTACATCGAAGCGAAGGACGCCTTTCTGAGCGCCATCGGATCGCTTCCGGCGGGCGAGGCGCCCGAGGCGCTGTGGATGGCGATTGTGTCGCTTGACAAGCTGGTGCGGGCGGGCAGTTCAGCCGCCGAAGCGGAACTGGAAGTGTTGCTCGATCGGTTTCTCGAAACGTATCCCTCAAGCGATTATGCATCGCGTCTGATTCTGAGGCGGGCCGAAGGGCTCCGAGCAGCATCCAGGGAACAGGTGGATGAGCTTCTTGCGATTCCCGACAACAGTGAAGTGTACAGCGCCGCGCAGGCCCGCGCGGCGCAGATGTTGTACGAGTTGTTCCGTCAGGATACGGAGAATCGACTGGATCACGGGCGGCGGTACGTTGATGTTGCGGTTCGACTGCTCCTGACTGATGACGCGGACAACATGTTTTCCGCCCCCGTGCAACGGCAGACAAAGATGATTCGCGCCCGCCGCGTGTTGGAAGTGGCGTTGTATGAAGGAGTGGATCGGTTCGAGGCCGCCGCCCAGGCGTTCGTCGTGTTGGATGAGATTCGTCGGAGCGGATCCATCGACTTCAGTGAGTTCGCGGATGAGATTGATTACCGCCGGGCCATCTACGCCCTGCGTACCCAACAGCCGCAGGATGCGGTTCGCATTGCGGATGCACTGTGGGAACGCAATACAGAGAGTACCTGGTCGCGTGCCGCGGTGCGTGCGGTGTTTCGTGATGCATATGACCGGTATACCGAGAGCCGATCAACGAATGCGCCCTTTGATGATCGACCGGCGATCGCGCGGTTGGTGTCGTTCGGCCAGCGTGCGCTGTCGGAGTTCGAGCGAAGTGAAGCGGCCCTGGATGATGCGCGAACCTTTTCGTACTTTGCGGCGGTTGCAGATGCATCGTTCCAGTTGTGGCAGACGGGTCGATCCCGTGAGGTTGCGCTGGATGCGCTCGATCTGTATGAATTGCTGTTGAAGGTCCGGCCGTCGAGCGCGGAGTTTCTTCGGCGTTTTGCACTGCTTGCGGTCGTGGACGGTCGAACGGAGGATGCGCTTGCCTCGTGGAGGCGGCTGGTGAACGGGCTGGAAATCGGGACCGACGGCTGGTACGAAGCAAAGTTTCACCAGATCGCGCTCCTGAAGGACATGGACCCGGCACGTGCGCGAGCCGTGATGGATCAACACAAATCGCTTCGCCCGGAGTATGGCCCCGAGCCGTGGCGCACGCGATTGCGGGAGCTTGACCAGACGATCGTCTCCACCGGGGATGGAGGGACCGAGTCATGACGGGCGGACCGGTCTTGCAGATCCTGGGTGTACCGGATTGGGCTGATGCGTTCATGCTGCTCGGCCTGACGCCGGAGGAAGCGGATCACGTTGCGGTTGAGCGCGCGTTGCAACGACAACTGGAGCGAACGTTCCGACATCCGGACGGGGCAACCGCGAAGGGAGAATACGTACGTCGGCAACTGCGCCGCGCGGCTGCGATTCTGCGCGATCCCAAACGACAGGCATCGGCCCGAGGCGAAGCGCTGATGCCCGATCACCATCATTCGCGAACCGCCAGCGGATCAGTATCAGCGACCGATCTGACCGAATTTGATCGACATGTGCTGGCGGTCCTGATTGCCTACGGCGGGTGGAATGCCCGCAGCCGCGCGAAGCTCGTTTCCATCGCGGCGATGCATCAGGTGGCTCCGGCTGGACTGTTGAAAGTGATTACAGGTCTGTCCAACTTCGCCAGACGCGGGGGAGGACGATTCGATGTATCGAGCATCACGCGCGGCCAGAATCGCTTTGATGCGTTGCCGGCATCACCGACTTCATCGGAACCGGAGACATGGCGGGATGTGATGATCCCCGAGATTGCCGAAGGTGGATTCTGGGCGACGGTGAAGTTGTCGATCCTGTTCGGCGCGTTCGCGGTGTTGTTGGGAGTGCTGTTTCTGAATGTGCTCTTCAGCGAGCCGCATACTCCGGGCCCGACGCTGATCAGTGAAGTGGAGAGGCCGGTGTTGCCGATCGCGGGGAATCCGCTTCCCGCGCCGGAGGCCATTGATCGCGAAGGTCAGCCGGCATTGGCGAGTTGGCCCGAGATACCCACCTTTCAGGGCGCGGGTGTGCCGCGGGATGTGATTGATGCAGCGGATCAGGCGCCGCGATTGCCCGACGATCTCGATCGCATCGTACGTCAATTGACGGTCAGCCGAACCCCGTCCATCGCAGTCAAGCAGGACTGGCGGGTGTTGACGCGACTGGCCGCGACGGCGTGGTTGCGCGTGGATGATTCGATCGACCGCTCGATTCGAGATGAGGTAACCGAGGCCCTCTTTGCCGTTGCGGATCGACCCACAATCGCCGATGAGTTGCTCGATATTCTCGCCGAGGGCGCACGGACACCGGTCGCGGCCATTGATCAGGCACGTGGCGCGTGGATTTGTGGCGTGCTGGGTGAATTGGCCGGTCGAACGGACCTTCCGCCATCGGTCTCGCAGCATGCATCGAGTCTGGTGCGTTCGCTGTGCGGTGATCTCAGTGGCGAAACGCCAACGGGGTTTGCCGCCTCTGCTCGTGCGTGGCTTGATGCGCAGCGACCCGGACACGTGCGCATGACGTCCTTCTCGCAGGAAGTCTTTGATCAGTGGGAGATCTGGCTCACCGCGCACCGGCGCATCGGGACCGATTCAACCTACCAGAGTTCATTGATCGATGCGGTTCGCGATCTGCTGGAACTGGAAACCGATCTGGGTTCACTCAACCCGGTTTCTCGCGTGCTTGGCCGGCTGGTGTTTCTGCTCGATCTTGATCAGTCCGACGCAGTGCGCGATCGAGTGCTGGCGCTGTATGAGAACCCGAAGATTTCGACACGCGACCTCTGGGCGTTCGGCAGTCTGCTGGTGCAATCCGGGGCAATGGCGTGGTTTGATCACGCGCTGGTCGTGCGGGTGGATGCAGGAAACGAAGAACGACTGCGGCAGCTTTCCGCGCTGCGCGAACGTTGGCCGAAGTCAGCCGCGGGTCAGGGGCGCACGGGAACGGCACTCTCGGTGAACCCGGCGATCGCAAAGAGCTGGCTTGAGATTGCACGCGGCGCGGTCGAGCGCATCGATCGAGAGACATCTCCGAATCGCCTGGAAACGGATCGTTGGGTCGCGCCGCTTGTCCAGCTCGCGGCCCTGAACCACGCGGCGGTTGCGATCGCCAAGCGGGATGATGATCGCGCTGAAGAGGCGATGCGGCGCGCCGACGATGCAGCCCGCGAGTTGAGTGGAAACGATGGGGGAGCGGTCAACTCGCCACTGCTCAATCCGCCGGATCGTCCGCCGGGACCGATTCCGCGTCGGCCGGGATTGCCGATCAATCCCCCGCCGGGCGGAAGTGGTGGGCAGGGCGGTGCACTCATTCCCGGGTACACCGGCATCGACGGCGAATGGACCAGTCAATATGAAGCCGCCCGAACGGGAGAGCAGCGGCTCGTTCTGGTTCATTCGTTGCGCAACAACGCGAGCGGTGACCTGGGCCCGATTGATGCGACGACCTTCGTCAAGGCGGTGTATTCCGGTGGGCCGGCTGAAGTGCGCAGTGTGGCGCAAGCGGCACTGGTTGAAGTGTTATCGCGCGGAAAGAACGTATCGCTCGCGATGCTCGATCAGTTCGCCGATGCACCGGCCAGTCAGAACGTCTCGGACATCATCAGCCGGTATACGGGCAGCATTCTTCCCGGCGTGCGTTCGGAATCCTGGCGCATGGAAACTCGTCGCGCGCTGGCGCAGCACACCTTGCGCCTGTATGACCCATCTCGCTCGCGACTTGATCGCGGTGCAGCAGCTCTTGCGCTGGTGTACCGGTTGCATGCAATGCACGTTGGCGGCGGATCGGCGCCGGCGGATGAGCCGACGCAACCGGCGTTGGAACTGCAGCGACTGTTGGATGGATGGCGAACGGTCGCGCGCGGCAAGATCATCATGAGCAGCGGATTCGATTCCCTCGCGGACATCGAGCGGCGACACGCCACGCGCGAGCGGCTTGCCTCGAGCGGGTTGGCGCGACTGGTCTCGATGCAGATTACGCTGCTGGACCTCATCGCCTACGCGACCGTGGCTGATCAGCCAGCGCTTGCAGACTCCGTTCAGGCGCTGCGAAGGCGTTCGGCACAGCAGCGTCGGGATGCGCGTGATGTTCTCGAACAGGCGGTCATCGTCGAACGCACCATCGCCGAGTTGTGGATGCTGCGCTTGCAGCCGACTCTGCTGGGCGACAGCGCAACAAGGAGTGAATCATGAGACATTGGCAATGTTCACTTCCACATGTCTGTAGCGCGGCTGTTGCACTGGTGCTGATCCTCGGCATGATCAGCGCGGCTGCACCACACCCAACATCGCCGCATCAACAGGACGATGCATGGAACGAACAGCTCACCGCGCTGAATCCGGACGATCCCGGCGACTACTTCGAGTTGGCTGAGGAAGTTGCGGACCGCGCCACGAGCGACTCGGAACGCCAACTGGCGCAGCACCTTTTCCGTTTGGCTGGGGCGCTAGATGAAGAACGGTACGGTCGTTCCGCAGCACTCGCGCTCGCGGATCTGGCGCGCATCGACACCGAGAAGCGAACCTGGCTTGCGCTGGCCACGCTGCTCGATCGCCGTTCGGTCATGCCCGCCTGGAGCGCCCGACAGGATGAACGAAACCAGATCGAACCTGATCGTGCGCTGGCGCTCTGCAATGCCTTCAGTTACTATCGGCTCGGCCGAGGTGAGCGTGTGCTTCAGCTGGACCGCGAGCATGACATCGCATCGCTGCTCAGGCGGTTCAGTCGTCAGCTCGGCGACCCGGACCGCTTCCTGGAAGATGCCCGGCTCTACCAGCGCGGCGCGCGACACCCACGAACGACCGATGCCACGCTCGTCGAGATGCTAAGACTGGAAGTGGCGCTGCTGTCCGGCCCCGGTTCAAGCTGGTCGTCCGATCGGCTTCTGAACGGCGGAGACATTCTGGTAGAGGTCGATACCAATCGACCGGCCGAGGCATTCGGCATCGACCCCGCGATGGCCTATTACCGAAGCGGTCGATGGACGAATCGGCCGTGAGGAATCTTGTGAGAACGCCGCGCCCGGAGCGGTTGAAAACCGCGATATTGAACGCGGGTGGCAGGGCTCGAACCTGCAACCTTCGGTTTCGTAGACCGACGCTCTATCCAGTTGAGCTACACCCGCAGTCTTTGGAGCCGACTGCTCGCAAGCCGGGAAGGGTAGCCGATCGCTGGATGGGTCTCAAGTCGGCCGGCCGTTGAATCAGTCAATGACTTGATTCGACCGCGTCCGAGGGGATAATCTCCGGTTCATCAGTCACCAGCAGTCCCAGAGGATTTCGACCCGTGCCCAACACTGAGTCAGCCAAGAAGCGAGTTCGTCAGAACGCCAAACGACAGGCGCTGAATCGTTGGCGCAAGGTTCGTATCAAGGAACAAATCAAGAAGTTCCTTTCTGCGGTGCAGGAGAAGGATGTTTCAACCGCCGAGACTGAGTACCGGAAGACCGCGGGTCTGCTGGACAAGATTGCCTGCAAGGGCACCATTCACCGCAAT
>CBFGRU010000106.1:0-10161 GCA_965651255.1 uncultured Phycisphaerales bacterium | reverse complement strand
GACAGTTGTTTTGGGCAATCGCTCTGGCGGGCGGCTTGGGTTTAGTATACAGCAAGAGCGCGGCTCGGGAAGCTCCACATTCTATTCACGAACAAATCATGGAAGTTTCAGGGAAACTTTTGACAGCCGCCATTTTCCGTGGCATCATGTCTAACCTGAGCGTCAGCCGCGATGTTCTCGGTCACTCGCGGCGAGAAACTGGCCACTCGTATCGCCGGCAAATCTCAGGCCAGCATTGGCACGGCCGCACGGTTGACGCACTTCGGCAAACCTTGAGTCGGTAGACCTTGGCATTGAATCTGCACGTCTGACAGGAGGCATCACACGATGAAACTGGGACTGAACACCGCAACAATCGGACTGACGATTACCTTGGCTGCATGCAGCGCTGCAGCGGATGGCGTCGTCGAGACGTTCGATGGGAACAATCCAGCTGGATGGACGCTCGGGAATGGGGCGGATGTCATCGAGGAAGATGGTGGCAACCCAGGCGGATTCCTTTTCAATGATTTCCTCGACACCTTCGCACCGCAGCCGCGCTCCGGCTGGGGTGTCCCCAGCGACTGGACGGGAAACTATCGCCAGAAGGGGGTCACAAGCGTCGGCATCGACTTCAAGTTGTTTCACGTCGACTTCAGCGCTGCGGAACGACCACTTGCAGTCATGCTGTACTTTGATGGTGGTACGCCGGACAACTGGGACGATGACTACGCGGCCTACTTCGTTGGGCAGGCCGAAGTTCCACTGGTTGGTGAAGGATGGAAGTCATTTGACTTCGAGATTCCGTCGCAGGAAACCTCCCTGCCAGACGGATGGCGCTTCCTCGAGTACGGGCCAGATGCAAACCCGGACTGGAACGAAGTGATCGAAAACGTTTCTCAAGTCGTCTTTCACTGGGGCGATCCTGAGATGTTCTTCATCTTCCAGATGTGGCATATCGGGATGGACAACCCCCGCATCGAGTTTGGTGGGCCAAGTGCCATCGCACCGCTCCAGGATGCCAATGTGTTCCTTGGCAGCCATTTGGTCGGCGATCTGCAGTCGCTGATGGACTCCGATGACAATCGCTATCGCGTCCGCTCGATGTTCGGGTTTACTGCCCTTGAGCCGAACATCAACGAGGTTCGCTTTGGTTTCGCATCGTCGCAACTCAACCCCGCGTCACTTTCCCTGACGATTGAATCGCGGCTCGATCACCCCAACGGGGTTGTCAAACTGCGAGCGCGGAATTGGAAAACCAACGGCTTCGAATCCATTGGCCAGAATCCCGTCGGATGGAATACAGACACGTCGTTTGTTCTGGATCAGTTCGTATCGACAGGACGGGTGCGCCAAAGTGACGGTCGAGTCGAGATCGCGGCCCGTTATGTTGTGCCCTCCGTCTTCAGCGCCCTTGGGTTTATCTCGAGCATTGATCAGATCGTGCTGGTGACCAACGAGTAACCCAGAGCATGCCGTCCACCGGACCCAGGGGCTCGCGGCATCGTGTCGCGGGCCCCTGTCACTTGGTTCGTGTCCCACGGGTGACCTCCTGGTTCCAGATATCCACTGCCGGTACACGCCAGAATGGCGCGACCACGGAAGGATGGCGCCATTTCCGAACCCCGTCGGCGTTCTGGCCACGGAATCGGGTGCAATCAGCAGCGACAGAAAGTCCTTGACACTACTCGACTTTCGAGTAGTGTTGGATTGCGTTGGTGCCGACTGGGCCGAGGTTATCGGCCATGGTGCACTTGAATTGACTTGGTAGGTTCAGAGCTGTTTCGCCTTGATGAGTCATTGCGCAGTCGTTCAGCCGTCATGACATGCGCTGGGCGGTGTGGTCGAACTGCGAAGGAAGCGCGTTTGCGGCTTTCGCGACGGTCTGGGCTCGCGAAATGGTGCTGGGCACACCCCGTTTGAACCAAGAGGTGGTGAGAGAGAATCATGTTGAAGAACCGAGAAGCAACCGCATGTGTTGCGTCGTTCGGCCTTTTGGTCGGTGTCGGCGCAGTCTCGTCCCATTCAGTTGGAGGTTTGTCCGAATCGGAACGGCCGCAGATTGAAGCCGTCGTTGGTCACAACGACACCGGCGTTTCGACCTTCAACTTCCTGCCGCCGGCGACGCTCGACGGCCCGCCGATTCAACTGTGCTTCATGCCCGGCACATCCAAGCGCGTGATGGACCAGGTGAACGCAGGGATCACGGCTCGCTGGGAGAAGGAGCGTGCCAATCGCGATGACGATGATGGCACGATCGCTTATAACGCGGATGATCGTTGGTCGGGCACTGCTCAGGGGCAGCCGATCATTCTCCGCTGGAGCGTGGTGCCCGATGGTCTCTTTATTCCGGATGCGGTGGGCGAAGGGGGAGGAAACAGCGTCCTCCGCAATCGACTGACTCAGATTTTCGGTACGTATGAGGCAGGCCTGGATCGCATACGCCTGATGTTTGATCGGTGGAGTGAGCTGACGGGCATTACCTACATCGAGGTATCTGATGATGGTGCGCAGTGGGGCGCGCCCGGTCCGTATAACGGGAGCGGGGGTCGCGGCGATGTGCGGCTGTCGATGAAGAACTTTGCCAACCAGTTCGGCGGAGTCCTTGCCTACAACTTCTTTCCCGACAACGGCGACATGGTGCTGAACAGTGATCATGTCAACAACTATGGGAACTCGAGCGGAAACTACCGCTTCCTTCGCAATGTGATGGCACATGAGCACGGGCATGGCATGGGGCTTTCGCATGTTTGCCCCCAGAATTCGACCAAACTCATGGAGCCCGCTGCCAACACCAACTTCGATGGGCCGATGCACGATGACATTCGCGGCGGCCAACGAAGTTACGGCGATCGGTTCGAGCCGAATGACACGGTCGGCATTGCTGCCAACCTCGGAACCGTGACGAACTCACTCGATGAAACCAATCTGTCGGTCGATGACAACGCTGACTTTGACTTCTATCGGTTTACTGTCGACTCCGGCAAGCAGGTCACCATTTCGGTTCAGCCCATCGGGTTCACCTACCCGGATTGGGATCAGAATCAGTTTACTGGTGCGTGCAATACCTCAGGGCCAACCGTCAATTCGCTGACGATTCATAATCTACGATTGCAGCTGATCGGAACAAACGGAACGACCATCCTCGCCGATCGAGATGTGAATCCGGCTGGCCAGTCCGAGTCCGTGGTTGATTTCGTCCTGCCGAGTGGCGGGACGTTCTTCCTGCGGGTCACGGGCAGTCTGAACGATGACATTCAGATCTACAACCTCTCGATCGATGTGGAGGATGCACCGCTTCAGGAGGGATTTGTTGACTGGACCAACCTGTCAGTCGTGTTCGGCACGCTCCTCAGTGGAGACCTGTCCTCCATCGAATCAAGCGATGACGCCTATCTTCGCGTGCGTTCCATCTTCGGCTTTACTGCGCTTGAACCCAACATCAACGAGATCACGTTGATCGGTACCTCACCGTTCAACACGGTTTCGCAGTTGGACCTGAAGATTGAATCGAGAATCAATCATCCGTCGGGAACAGCGAAGATTCGCATGCGGAATTTCGACACCAACGGACTCGTGAACGTGCTCGAATACAACCTGACTGCGACCGATACTCTGGTTGAACTCGATAACCTGCCCGATCCTGATCGATTCGTTCGCGACTCGGACGGTCGAGTCGAGATGCGGGTGAAGCATGTCGTGATCGCTGTGTTCACGGCCACTGGGTTCGTCACCAATCACGACTGGATTGCCGTCAGGGCTGTCGATTAAGAAACCATGGTGCACATGGGTTTCCATTGATTCCATCTGGCGTGCCGTTCCGGACACGGGCCGGCACGCTTTGCTCTCGACAAGTTTCGTTGCCTTGAATCTTCGATTGAGGGTCGTGAAGCTTGCAGCAAGCGCCGCATCAGTCAAGAGGCGCCTTGCAGAAACGTCTGCTTGAAGGAAACGCGAAATGTTCCGAAGTACGCTGGCTTGCATCCTCGCCTGTTCCGCTCTCGGCATGGTTTGTGCGCCGACCTCCGCGCAGTTACCAACGATCCGGGCAGAGAACCACATCACCGGCCTCAGCAGCCCGCTGGGATACGTTCAGGACCCGTCGAATCCGGATGTTCAATACATCGTCGAGAAGGGCGGTCGCATACGGGTGGTGCAGAACGGTGTTCTGCTTGGGACCGACTTCCTGAATCTCACATCAAGGGTGAGCGGCGGCTCTGAGCGCGGCCTGCTGGGTCTGGCGTTTCCGCCCGACTACGAAACCAGCGGCATGTTCTATGTGAACTACACGAACATTTCGGGCACGACCCATATCGCCCGCTATCGGCGAAATGCACAGAATCCACTGATTGGCGATTTCAGCAGCGAGGAAGTCATCCTGGCGGTGGGACAACCGTTCTCAAACCACAATGCCGGTCATCTGGCGTTCGGGCCTGATGGATACCTGTACATTGGTCTTGGTGATGGCGGTTCGGGTGGCGATCCGGGACATCGCTCGCAAACGCCGACGACTCTGCTCGGAAAGATGCTGCGAATCGATGTCTCCGAGGCGCCAGGGTACGACATTCCGGCAGACAATCCCTTCGTTGATGGCAACCCCATCACCGCGTTGCATGAGATTTGGGCGTTCGGCCTGCGAAACCCGTGGCGATACTCGTTTGATGATCCGAATCTTGGCGGTACCGGCGCGCTGATTATCGCCGACGTCGGTCAGAATGCGTGGGAAGAAATCAACTACGAACCCGCGGGCGCCGGAGGCCGAAACTACGGCTGGCGGAATCGGGAAGGGCCTGTGAACTACAACAATACACTCGGTCCGGCCTACTTGCCGCTGACTGATCCGGTGCATTTCTACAGCCACGGTACGGGCCGTTCGGTGACCGGTGGTTTTGTCTACCGAGGCACCAAGCTGGGCTCTGCTTATCAGGGGCGGTACTTCTATGCGGATTATGTCTCCCGCCGCGTCTGGTCAGTCGGGCTCTCGATCGATGGCAACGGGGAAGCCACGATTACTGATGTGGTCGAGCACACCGCGCAGCTCGGAGGATCGACGAATCTTGGCAGTATCACGGCGTTCGGAGTGGACAGTGAAGGAGAGATCTATCTCTGCTCGTTCAGCGGAAAGATCATGCGCCTCGTGCCGGAAGACAACACCGAATTGACCGGGTACAGCGTGCTGTTCGGTACGCACATTGCCGGCGGCCTGCCCGAGTTGCTCGAGTCCGATGATCAGCGCCTCCGTGTTCGTTCTCGCTTCGGCTTTACCGCGATCGAACCGAACCTGACAGAGATTGAAGTCACCGCACAAACCGCGGTTACCGATCCGCTTCGGCTCGATCTCACCATTGAAGACAGAATCAATCACCCCTCCGGATTCGTGCGCGTCCGCATGCGCGATTGGAACAGTGGAGCGCTTGATCTGATTGATGAGTATGCAATCACCAACGCGGAGATGAGCCGCACCTTCGAGTCCATCCCGAACCCGGCAGACTATGTTCGCGAGAGTGACGGCGAAGTGGCCGTTCGATTGCGCCATGTCGTTGTCGCCGTGTTCACTGCGCTCGGATTCGAGACCGGCGTTGATCAGGTGAAAGTCACTGTCTATTGAGGCAGGATGAAGTTCCATCCCGGTTGATGGGTTGGCGGAGGTTGCGATGATTCGAGTCGATGTTCTGACGTTAGTCGCCTGCGCGTTCGGCCTGGTGGGTTTCACCACCGTGTCGGCACCGACTTCTCGAACCGCACCGCCGCGATCGATGGATCGACCGATCTCCACGGCTGCAACTTCAGTGTCCGCGCTCAGCGACAACCTGGCCGCGGTACTGCAAGAGGTTGGCCCCGCTGACCGCGTGCCGATTACCGTCGTCATGTCGCGGCAGGCCAGCCAGACGGACATCGGGCGTGCGGCTGCGAATGCCGAGAAGTCTCTTCGCCGTGCGCAGGTCGTTGCCGAGTTGAAACGAGTGGCCACCGAAGGGCAGGCCGACTTGCTCGAGTCGATCCGGCACTGGCAGGCGCAGGGCGAAGTCAGTACTCGGGTTCGTCCGCTCTGGATTCATAGTGTGGTCGCGCTTGAAGCGACGCCAGCGGTCATTCGTGCCATCGCACAACGCCCCGATGTGGCGCGCGTGAACTATGACCAGAGGCGTGGACTTGAGCTCTTTCCCGTTGACCCCGGATTCGATGATGTCGGTGGATTCGGTGGCGGCAACCAGTCGCTCAATGGGGCAGGTGAGATCGAATGCGGCGTCGAACTGATGCGCGCTCCCGATGTCTGGAGTGACTTCGGCTTGACCGGGGAAGGGGTGGTCGTCGGTGTCATCGACACGGGCATCTGCCTGACCCATCCGGACCTTGTGAATCAGATCTGGCAGAACCCGAATGAGATTCCCGGTAATGGAATCGACGATGATAACAACGGCTACATAGATGACACGGTGGGATGGAACTTTGAGCACGATACAAATGATGTGACGGATACGAACAGTCACGGAACGCACGTCTCAGGAACCGTGGCAGGTGATGGCACCAACGGCGTGCAGACGGGCATGGCGCCGGATGCACTCATCATGACGCTGAAGTTCTTCAACAATCTTGCTGGAGAATCAACCGTCTGGGAGGCCATGCAGTACGGCACTGAGAACGGCGCGGATGTCCTGACCGCATCGCTCGGGTGGCGTCATGCGTGGAACCCGGATCGTGTGACCTGGCGGACGATTTGCGAGAACTCGATCGCGGCGGGCGTGGTCGTGCTGTATGCGGCGGGAAACGAAGGCGACTGCTGCAACCCGGTTGACAATGTCCGAACGCCGGGAGATGTGCCGGATGTCATTACGATCGGTGCAACAAACTGCGCTGACAATGCTGCGAACTTCTCCAGCCGGGGTCCCGTGACCTGGGAAGGCATTCAGCCGTGGAACGACTGGCCGTATCCGCCGGGAAAGATCAAGCCAACCGTCAGCGCCCCGGGCGTCTCGACGGTCAGTACATCGAACAACTGCAGCGGGTACACCGAGAAAAGTGGAACTTCAATGGCGACGCCGCATGTCGCCGGGGCCGTCGCACTCTTGTTGCAGGCCAACCCGAATCTGGATCATTTCGATGTCATGAGCATCCTCGAAGAGACGGCGGTGGATCTCGGTGAGGTCGGCTATGACAACGTCTACGGGGCCGGTCGCGTTGATGCGTACGAAGCGGTGCTCCTTGCCCTGAGCACGGGCGCGACCACGACGTTGACCGATTTTGCGGTGGCGTTCGGCTCACACATCAGTGGCGGGCTGGATGAACTGCTCGAGTCCGACGATGAACGACTCGTTGCTCGATCGCGCTTCGGCTTCACCGCGCTCGAGCCGAATCTGATGCTGCTCGACGTTGGCTTCGAGACCTCCGTGGAAGAGCCGGAAACTCTCTCGCTCTCGATCGAGTCTCGCATCGACCATCCGGCTGGCATGGTGACGCTGCGATTGAAGAACGTCCAGAATCTCCAGAAGGAGATCATCGATACGTATGCGATCAATCAGACCGAGGCGGTTCATACCCTGAACGATCTGCCGGCTCATGACCGAGTGGATAGTCAGGGGCGCGTCGAACTGGAGATCAAGCATGTCGTCGTCGCGGTGTTTACAGCGACGGGCTTCAGCTCTTCCTTCGACCGAATTGCATTGGAAGTCGAGTAGGTCAAAATCGGTTACGGTCCCCAGAAGACTGGCTGACGCCCGCTGACGGGGGGGGAGTCATTCGTTTTGCGGGAACTGGCGAAACTGTGGCACGTGTGCCCCGAATCACGGTAGGATTCTCCGAACTTCCAGACAGGAGATCAGCCGCCATGGCCGGAACTGACATTGCGCAAGTCGAAGCAGCCGCCAAACGATTCCGCGAAGACTATCTCAACACCCGGAAAGAGATTCAGAAGGCCGTCGTCGGTCACGAGGAGATCATTGATGGCGTGCTGACGTGCCTGTTCGCCGGAGGTCACGCCCTGCTGGAAGGCGTGCCGGGCCTGGGCAAGACCTTGCTCATCCGTTCACTCTCCCAGGCGTTGCAATTGCACTTCTCGCGAATTCAGTTTACGCCCGACCTGATGCCGGCAGACGTCACCGGGACCACGATCGTGGTTGAAGGCGAGCATGGCCGCGACTTCCAGTTCCGCAAGGGCCCAATCTTCGCGCAGATCGTGCTGGCCGACGAGATCAATCGCGCAACGCCGAAGACGCAGTCTTCGCTTCTGGAAGCGATGCAGGAAAAGTCCGTCACCGTCGGTGGCCAGACTCATCAACTTGAGAAACCGTTCTTCGTCATGGCCACGCAGAACCCCATTGAGCAGGAAGGAACGTACCCGCTGCCCGAAGCGCAGCTCGATCGATTTTTCTTCAAGCTCGAGGTCGGGTATTCCACGCGCGATGAGCTTTCGGAGATTCTCAATCGAACAACCGCGGGAGCGCAGCCGGAGATTCATCGTGTGCTCGATGCAAAGGCAATTCTCGAACACCAGGGAATTGTGCGCAAGGTCATCGTGGCGCCGCATGTGCAGGATTACGCGGTGCGACTGGTGCTCGCAACGCACCCGCAGGGTCAGTTTGCAACGCCGATGGTGAATCAGTTCCTCCGGTTCGGGGCAAGTCCGCGTGCAGCGCAGACGCTCGTACTTGGTGCGAAGGTGCATGCGCTGCTTGATGGGCGCGCCAACGTCAGCATTGATGACATTCGGAAGATTGCGCTTCCCGCCATGAGGCATCGGTGCCTTCTGAACTTTGAAGGTGAGGCGGAAGGCAAGACCACCGATGAGATTCTGACCAACATCATCGAAACGCTCCCGATGGATTCACCGGTGGGTGCTGCGGTGTGAGTGTGCCCATGCCGCCAGTTCGCGTTGTCAACCTTGCGGAGATGTTTTCGAGAATCCGTGACCATTGGTCGCCTCATATCGTCGGAAGCTTGAACGGTCAGGAAGTGCGTCTGGCCAAGCTTCGTGGCGAATTCATGTGGCATCATCACGAGCACGAGGATGAGTTGTTTCTGGTCGTTCGTGGTGAGTTGGAAATCCGTCTGCGGGACTCGGCTGGACAGATTCACTCGTGCATGGTTCGACCGGGAGAATTCATCATCGTTCCGCGCGGTGTGGAGCATCTGCCCGTTGCAAGGGATGAGGCCGAAGTCCTTCTGTTCGAGCCGGCTACAACCTTGAACACCGGGAATGTGCGGAATGACCGTACGAAAGAGGCACTCGAACGCATCTGATCACGGCCCACGAGTGAATAATCCCGCGTGAGCTTTCTGACCCCCATTGCAGCAGCGATTGCGGCGGGCATCGTTCTGCCGCTGCTGTTCATTTTGTACTTCCTGAAGCTTCGTCGAGCACCGAGGCAGATTGCCAGTACGCTCTTGTGGCAGCGGACCGTTCGGGATCTGCAGGTGAACGCGCCGTTTCAACGGCTGCGGGTATCGTTGCTGTTCTTTCTGCAACTGCTCATTGTGGCGTTGCTGCTTCTGGCGCTTGGTGGTCCGGTGTTTGAATCGTCAGTGCCGGAATCGTCGCGGCTCATTCTGCTGATTGATCGCAGTGCGAGCATGAGCGCGCGAGATGACGCAGACGGGGCTCGCACGCGGCTGGATCAGGCCAAGCAGGCAGCGTCGGAGATTGTTCGTCGCCTCGAGCAGGCCGGCGGTGAACGTGCCGCAATGGTCATCGCGTTCGGATCTCGGGCCCAGGTTGTTCACCCGTTTGACAGCAACGCAACCCGTCTGGAGCGGGCAATCAGTTCGATCGAGGAGTCGGACGAGACAGCGGACTTCGATGCCGCACTCAAGCTGGCCGAGGCATTTGCCAGTGGCGGCGATGAGGAAACCGGCGCCCTTCCCGCCATCACGCTCCTCTCCGACGGTGCAGTGGCGATGCCATCGGCACGATTCTCGGTTCGCGCGGGCGACTTCCGGTTTGTGCGCGTCGGACCAGAGCCGGATGCAACGGTTGAGAACCGCGGCATTGCCACTTTTGAGGCCCGACGCGCGTTCGATGATGCGGGCCTGATCGAAGCATTTGTTCGTGTGGTCAACTCCGGTTCAACGCCGTTTCGCACGAGTCTCTCGATTCGTGTTGGTGACCGCGTCGTGCACACTGAATCGATTGAGATTCCCGCGGCGGAGAGTGATCAACCGGGGGAAGTCCCGATCGCGACGTCTTTC
>CBFGRU010000105.1:0-10206 GCA_965651255.1 uncultured Phycisphaerales bacterium | reverse complement strand
CGCTGCGGACGATTCTCATCATCACTCATCACATCGTCAGGAGTCACCCCATGACGTTCACACTCCCCAATCTTCCCTACGCATTCGAGGCCCTCGAACCGCACATCGACAGCCAGACGATGCAGATTCATCACGGCAAGCATCACAACGCCTATGTCACCAACCTGAACAAGGCCCTTGAAGGCCAGGCCAACCTTCAGCAGAAGTCCATCGAAGAACTCTGCGCTGCCATCACCAGCGTGCCCGAGAACATCCGCACCGCCGTACGCAACAACGGCGGCGGACACGCGAACCACTCCCTCTTCTGGTCGATCATGGCCCCCGCCGGCCAGGGCGGAGGCGGCACCCCCACCGGCGATCTTGCCACCGCCATCAACAGCGCGTTCGGCTCGTTCGATGCCTTCAAGGAGAAGTTCGCCAGCGCCGCTGCCACCCGCTTCGGCTCCGGCTGGGCGTGGCTCGGCGTGAAGAATGACGGTTCGCTCTGCATCTGCTCGACGCCGAACCAGGACAACCCGCTCATGAAGGGTGTCGTCGAGTGCCCCTGCACGCCGATCCTCGGCCTCGATGTCTGGGAGCACGCCTACTACCTGAACTATCAGAACCGCAGGCCGGACTACATCGCCGCCTTCTGGAATGTCATCAACTGGTCCGCCGTTGCCAAACGCTTCGACGCCGCACGCCAGACCGCGAAGGTGTGACTCTGAACTGAATATGGGACTGCCATGAATCAACCCTCTCCGGGATCATGATCACGGGGAGGGTTGTCGTTTTGGACAGGGAACAGATACCCCCTCCTCCGTCACCAACGGGCACGGGGGGACACCGGGGGAGGGCGTGTCCCTTCGTTCGACCCGCGATAAGACCGCTATCGGGGCAACGGCCGGACGGCTGAACGGCAATCCCGCATATGACTGATTTTTTTGTCAATCGCCGTTTCCGGCTCAGAAATGAGGTCGCGAGACTCTCATGACCTGTCAGGAGACGCTCATGACCTCTTCCGAGAGACTCATGACCTCTCACGAACGGCTCGTGACCTCTTCCGAGAGACGCATGACCTGTCACGAGACGCTCGTGACCTCTTCCGAGAGACTCATGACCTCTCATGAGCGGCTCGCGACCTGTCACGAGCGACGCATGACCTGTCGCGAACGGCTCGCGACCTCGTCGGAACGAACGTGGGTGCAGCGCATGCCTATCGCAGCCACCAGGTTCCGCCGACATCGAGGCGGCCGAGTTTCCTGGCCGATCGGAGTGAGGGTTGGTTGTCGGGGACGATGGTGCCGAAGAGGGCGGCGTTGTTCTGTGGTGGCAGGGTGCGTGCGAAGTGCCAGAGCGCTGCGGCGCCGAGGTGCTGGCCGCGGAACGGATCGAAGAGGATGCGTTCGTGCATGCACCAGCCGGCGAGGCCGTGACTGGTCTGCGGCAGGGCTGCGAAGACGCCGGCGAAGGTGTGATCGACTTCGATGAGTCGCAGGCCGCCCGCAGCGCGGTATCGTTCGAGATCATCGCGCGATTCGATGCGCACGAACGGCTTGAGATCGGGCCGGGCCTTCCAGAAGGCCTCGTAATGCTGTTCGTATTCGGGGTAGAACGAGCAGTCATCGGGCGAGTGCAGCGTGATGAGATGGGCGTTGGGTGGCGGCGGGCGATGATGCAGGTCGATCAATCGGGCGGCAAGATAGCGCTTGTACGGCATCGCGGTGGACTCTGCGCGCAGGCGGTGGGTTGCAGGGTCATCCATGTCGCCGTGGGCATAGAGATGAATGCGTTCCGGCTGGGCATCGGCGAATGCGCGGGCGATTTCGGTGCGCAACTCGTTGAGCAGATGCGGGAGGGATTCATCGCGCAACGAGAAGGTGCGCGCATCGATGGAGACATGCGGAGAGTCGCGGCCATCGGCGCGCAGCCGCAGCATGGCGAGGGCTGCGTGGTTGTGGGCGGGCAGTTGAATGAGCTTGACCTGTCGCCGGTGCGGCTGGGATTCATCGATGCGGTCGAGCCGACTGATTCGATGCGCGATCGCCTCGCGCAGATTGGCTTCAACGCCCGCGCGGCGGTACCAGTCGATGAGCGCGGGATGGGCTTCGGCGGCTTCGATGGTGACCGCGGTTTCGATGAAGGCGAGCGGGTCGGGTGAGTGCATGGTGGGTTCGAGTTGCGGCGGCGGCGGCGGTGCGTTACTGATTGGCTGATCAGGTTGGTACTTCTCGACCATGCCGCTAGACTATGCACCCGGCACTGGTTTGAGGGTGCGGGGACGGTCGGCGTCTGCCACCGAACACCGGTGTCGGGCCACGACGGACAGGTGTCCGAGCGGCTGAAGGAGCGGCACTGGAAATGCCGTATACGCGTAAGCGTATCGCGGGTTCGAATCCCGCCCTGTCCGCTTTGCTTCGTTCCCGGCCGTCGGATCGACCGGTTCGGGCGAGCGACAATCTGATTGATAGACGGGCTGTAGCGCAGCTTGGTTAGCGCGTCTGACTGGGGGTCAGAAGGTCGGAGGTTCGAATCCTCTCAGCCCGATTCGATGGTGAGCAGCAGTATGCGTGCCGCGACGCCGGAAGTGGAGCCGGTGAATGGTTGGCCTTTCTTTCCTTGAGTGATCGTGAAGCGGGCGGGCCGGCATCGGCATCGGCATCGGCATCGACATTGACACCTATGGGGCAATTGGTGAAGCCGGATTTGTGCGGCGTAATGGTCATTGACAAACCCGAGGGGCCGTCATCGATGCGGGCGGTCGCGATCGTGCGTCGTCGGGCGGGCGGGGTGAAGACCGGCCATGCGGGTACGCTTGACCCGCTGGCGACGGGCGTGCTGGTGCTTGCGCTGGGGAAGGCAACGAAGTGGATCGAACGATTGATGGCGACCGACAAGCGGTACGTGACGACGATTGATCTGAGCGCGTTTACATCAACCGATGACCGGGAAGGGGAGCGAGAGGAAGTGAAGGTGTCAACGCCGCCCTCGCGCGCGGAAGTTGAGGATGCGCTGCGGCGATTCGTCGGATCGATCGTGCAGCGACCTCCGGCGTTCAGTGCGGTGAAGATCAATGGTCATCGTGCCTACAAACTCGCGCGTGGCGGGAAAGAGGTGGAGATTCCTGGCCGCGAGGTCATCGTGCATTCGATCGATCTGGTGCGCTACGACTGGCCGGAACTCGAGATTGCGATTCACTGCGAGAAGGGTGTGTATGTGCGTTCGCTCGCGCGCGATGTCGGCCTCGCACTCGGAACGGGCGGGCACTGCCAGACGCTGCGGCGAACTGCGGTGGGGCCGTTTGATGAATCGATGGCGGTTGCGCTTGATGCGATGCCGGAGGTGTTGGGGCCTGACCATCTGATTCCGCTCGACCGGGTGGATGCGATGTTGACGCGGAGGTGAATCGCCGATTCATCGCGCAAGCCGAGCGGTGGCCAGCATGGCGATGGCCGCGGTCTCGATGCGGAGAATGCCTTCGCCGAGCGACACGATCACTGCGCCGCGTTTGGTGGCGGTGTCGATTTCTTCAGCGGTGAAGCCGCCTTCAGGCCCGATGAGGAGTGTCAGATCGTTGGAACGATGTGAATGCATTCCTTCGGCGTACGGTTGTCCTGCGGGGTGCGCGAGAAGTGGAAGTCGCTGCATGGATTGGCACGAGATGATTGCATCCTCCAGAGGCGATTCGGCCAGAATCTCCGGCAGATGCGCACGCCGACTCTGCTTGCACGCTTCGATCATGACTCGGCGCCAGCGATCGTGGGAGTTCTCACCGAAGGTTGCGACGCTTCGGGCGCAGCGCAACGGCCGCACCGCATTCACACCCAGCGGAACGGCCATGGAGAGGAGGGTGTTGAGTCGATCTCCCTTGGGCAGCGCAAACGCCAGTTCAATGAACGGGGCTGGCTCGGGTGCCATGAGAATGTTCCCGACCTCAACGGTGACATCTCGGCCCTTCTTTTCGATCATGCGGATGATGCACGACGCTGTGTGACCATGGCCGTCGAAGAGCGTGATGGCATCGCCTTGAGTCAGTCGCTTCGACCCCGCGGCATGCCGCGCCTCGTCGCGATCGAGCAAGACGAGTTCACCCGCGCTGAACCCCTGGGGTGCGAAGAACCACGGCGTCGTGGGTATTGATTCGATGGAGTGGCCGAAGGTCATCGCGATGAGTGTAGTGCGAATCGTGGTGACCGCTCACCCGACAAGGTCGGGTGAAAGGTTTCAGCCCGGTCGGTACACATCAAACCGTACGAGCTTGGTCGCAATTGAAAACGATGGTGGTTCGGTCAGCGGGGGACCATCATCACTGCGCTTGACGACAACCCGCTCGCGCGCGACCGATCGTGCCGCCACCAGGAGATCGCGTGCGTCGGCATCTTCGCCCGCGAGTTGGCGGAGAAGTTGCATCGGCTTCTTCGCCAACGCAGAGGCGCGGCGTTTCGGTGGAAACATGGGATCGATCAGCACTGCATCGGGGGGGTCGCTCGCGTGTGCCAACCATGTGCGCGCATCGGCATGGAGAAAGCACAGATCAAATTGATCACGCTGCGGGAAACGCGACCACGCCTCATTGAGCAGGAAGAACAGAACGGGGTGGCGCTCAATCGCTCTCACTCGGTAGCCGGCACGGGCGAGTGTGAAAGCATCTATCCCCCAACCGGCGGTGGCATCGACAACCGTGCGCACGCTTCGCCCCAGTGCGCGGATGAGAGGATCAGCGCGCGTCGTGCGGCGAATTCTGGCTTCATCAAACTCCGGTCGCACGCCACCGCGATCGGGCTGCAGGCCGCTGCGCAGCTCGCTGCCATCGTCGCGCAAAGCAATACAGGGTCCATCGAGCGGGCCGGTCAACTCGGACAGGAGAACGGCATTCCACTGGGCGGCCAGTGCCTCTGCTTCAGCAGTTCGCCCGGGTGCCTCGGCGATGATGTACAGCGGGTACGGCACCGTCATTCGTTCACCACACGCAACGGGGTGAAGCGGCCGGGTGTTTCAATCGGTTCAGCGGAGGGAGGATCCACGAGTGGCCAGTTCGATGGGGCCTCATCTGCGGCGAGCGCGAAGCGATGCAGCATCGCCCGCCATTCCGAGTAAACGTACGGAACATCGCATTCGATGTGCAGTTCCGCCATCTGTGCGTGCATGACAGCGCTCAAATCGTGCATCCAGTCGATCGCCAGTTCATCGCAGAAGTACACGCGGCATCCAAACGGCTTTACCAAATGAATCGAGCAGCGGGCGTCGATGAGAAACGGGCAATCGCCGCGCGACATTGCTCGGTTGACATCATCCACCCTGAGCCGCTGGTTCGTCCGCGAAAGGCACCACGCGGCCTCAAGACCGGTCGTGAAGAGTTGATGATCGAACTTCTCGAACTGGCAACACCGGCCGCTGGCGACGCATCGCGGTTGCCGCGTGTCGATGGCGCAGCGAACGCGCTCGTACATCGCACGGATTGCGGCATCAACCACAGGATCCCGGGCGGCTTCGAACCACGCACGCACCAGATGCGTCCCATGCTCCATGCCGCTACCCCCGCGCGCGGTCACGCTGAATGCGAATCGCTTCGATTGGTACAAGTTGGCCGCGATCCATTCCCGGGCACGGAGTGTTGCGTTTGACCGAATGCCATGTCCGCGGTGTGCGCAGATTCTCCGGCCAGAACGGCCAGGTTCGGCATTGCGCCGGCCGCGCTTCGTAGACGCCGCATACTGCTTTGCCCGGCGCCGTCGTACGATCCAGGAAGATGCAGTCGTGGCCGTGCTCGGTTTCGCGTTCGATCAATGTCCAGCGGCCATCATCTTCCCGCCGCGCGAAGCGACGATAGAACTCCCGCTCGCTCACACCGATTCGCTGCGCAAGTGCGCGGCCTTCTTCTTCGTTGAACCAGACGTACCCCGGCGGCCCGGTACAGCAGTTCCCGCATTGCGTGCAGCCGAAACGCAGGCCTTCGTCGTACCATTCCGGCGATGTCGTTGAACGCTCAGGCGCGTTCATCGCTGGCTGCCTCCCAAGGTTCGATGCGCACCTGGTGAATCGCGGCATTCTCCTGACGCGGCGGGATTGAAGCCAGGTCTTCCGGCCGCTCGTCATAGGCAACGCGGTTCAGGTGGTACATCTCCGAGAAACTCCACTCCGGGTTGGCTTCAATCGCGCGCATCACCAGTTCTTCCGCCTCGCTCAGCGACCGCGCGGAGAGCCAGATGCTGATGAACGCGCCCCGTCGATCATCGCCCGATGCATCTTCGGCAATCACGATCGCGTTCCACAGAGTCATGCCCAGATCACGTCCCGCCTGGTCAAGATTGCGATCCGGGTCAACATTCAGTTCCAGCGCCCATCGCCGCTTCAACTCCAGTATCAGATCGTCCAACGTCCCGTACTCGGGTTTGCTCGTATCAAGAATCGGGCGAATGGTCGCTGTTTCTTCCTGCGGGTCATCCGGCTGGGGCCAGGTTTCCGGCACCTCGTACAGGCCGAACTGTTCCAGCCCGTCTTCCACGATGTCGCGCATCACGATCGGAACATGAATGTTGATCGATTTCCATTGATCAACGAAAACCTCAACGAACGGATCGTCCGCATTCGCGCCGACGCCAAGCGAGCCATCTTCCAGCAGCAGCGGCAGAAATTCGCGCCACGTCTCGAAGAAGTCCCGACGGGGGATCGGGGAATCCTCCGACGCCAGAAACACATCCGTCGCGCGGTACGCATCGGCGGAGTCGATCTCGATGATCGGCGAGATCTCTTCCGGCAGCAGACTGAATGCCCACGATGCTACCGTCGCCACCTTCTCGTGCGAACACACGATGGAGAACGTGTACGTATCCGGCTCGTCATCCTCGCCCAGGTTGTAGGCAAGGGTATAGCCCTGCTTCGGTGGCGTGGGGTCATCGGGCACGATCCCCAGCGGCAGGGCGAAGCCGCTCAGGATCACGCGGTCAAGATCGGTACGAAGCACGAATCGGGTCATGCGGCGGATATCGTAGCGAGCGAGACGATCATCGTGGTGCAATCAGCCACGCTTTCGCCGGTTTCCGGTATCATCGCCCTCCCGCATCACGGCTGAACACACCGGCCGCCGCGGTGCAAGGCATCGTTGAACGAGAGAAGAATCAGGGAGTGCCCACGCATGTCAAGCGAACGCGCCTACTGGGGCAGCCGACTCGGCTTCATCCTCGCCGCCGCAGGGTCGGCCGTCGGACTCGGCAACATCTGGAAGTTTCCCTACATCACCGGCGAGAACGGCGGCGGACTCTTCGTCCTCATCTACCTCGTCTGCATCGCGCTCGTCGGCATTCCCATCATGATGGCCGAGATCATGATCGGCCGCGCCGCCCAGAAGCAGCCCGTCGCCGCCATTCACACCCTCCAGAACGGCAAGAGTCCCTGGTCCATCATCGGCTGGATGGGCATCGTCGCCGGCTTTCTCATCCTCTCGTTCTACATCGTCGTCGCCGGCTGGGCGATGGATTACACCCTCAAATCCTTCACCAACTTCACCGCGCCCATCCATGCCCAGGCCGAGCAGCGCGCCATCGAGTACCGCATGACTGCCTCGCGCGAAGAGATGCAGCAGCGTCTCATTCAGCGCGCCTTCATGAAGGATGATGTCTACCAGCAGGCGGTCCGCGATATCTGGCTCGCTCATCCGCCATCGGTCAGCAACACCTACAACCAGTACATCTCTTCGCTCATGCAGTCGGGCGTGAAGAACATTCCCCAGGCCGAGGCCGTCCAGCGCGCCTGGCAGAACGTTGATGAAGACACCCTCGCCCTTGCCGGCATGAGCGGCCTCACCACGCAGGTCATTACCGATGAGCAGCGCGCCGCCTACCGCGATGCGACGCAGCGCTTCATGCTCAACCCCCAGTACGCTGCCCATCTCGACGCAGCGAGCACGTTGTACGATGACCTCGCCCTCGCCGAGAAAGACGCCATGCTCCGCGCGGTCGAAGAGATTCGCACCCTCGCGCAGGATGAAACCGCGCTCCTCGAACGCGCGGAAGCGCTCGAACGCCGCACCGCAGTCAGCGAGCGCGTGAACGATTCCTTCGGCGCGCTCGCCACCGATGGCTTCACTGGCACCTTCTGGGCCGCCATCTTCATGTTCATCACCATCACCATCGTCGCCGGCGGCATTTCCGCCGGCATCGAGCGCACCTGTCGCATCCTCATGCCCACCTTGATCGCGCTCATGCTCATCATGGTCGCCTTCGGAGCCACCCAGTCCGGCTTCGGCGAAGCGCTCCGCTTCGTCTTCATGCCCGATGTCGACAAGCTCCAGCCCTCCGGCGTCCTCGAAGCGCTCGGCCACGCCTTCTTCACCCTCTCTCTCGGCATGGGCGCCATGATCACCTACGGCAGTTACCAGCGCGAAAAGACGCAAATCGTTCAGCAGTCGATCGCCATCGCGCTCCTCGACACGGCCGTCGCCCTCCTCGCCTGCATGATGATGTTCCCCATCATCTTCACCTTCGATCAGGATGCCGCCGCCGGCCCCGGCCTCGTCTTCATGAGCATGCCGCTGGCCTTCAGCGAAATCGGCGCGGGCGGCATGTTCCTCGCCGTCGTCTTCTTCGGCCTGCTCGTCTTCGCCGCTCTCACCTCATCCATCTCGCTGCTCGAAGTCGTTGCGAGTTACTTCATGGATGAGCGCGGCTGGTCACGCCGCAAGGCCGCGTGGACCATCGGCGGCGCGATCTTCCTCGTCAGCCTGCCCGTCGCCTTCTCCATGGACAGCCGCAACCCCATGAGCGGCTGGGAAGAAAGCACCGGCATGAACTTCTTCGACACGATGGACTACCTCACCAGCAACTGGATGCTGCCCTTGGGAGGATTGCTCATCGCCATCTACGCCGGCTGGATCATGCCCCGCCGCATGCAGCAGGCGGAAGTGGGGGATGTGAACGGCCTCATCTTCCAGGGCTGGCTGCTGCTCGTGCGCTTTGTCGCGCCGATCCTCGTCATCATCGTCCTCCTCCAGAAGATCGGCCTCATCGACGCCAACGAAGTGATGTGGCATGTGATGCATTGATGCCGAAGGCATCCCCATCGCCCCACACTTCTGTGGGGTGGGCGCTCAGCTACCAGACACCGCTGATTCATCACTGTCACCCCCCGCCATCGCGCTGTGACCCACCGCCATCCCGCTGTCACCCGCTGCCGATCGATTGGCAGCGAATCCCTGTCTGCAGTGAAACCCGGCCGTCCGGTTGTCACGCCCTGATTGCCCGCTGGCGGGCCGTGCCGTTCGACTGGCAGCGGGTGACAGCATGCTGGCAAAGGATCATCGTGCGACATGACCGGGCGCACGTGCCCGTTGAAACGGCGATTTCGCGAGCGGGAGGCGGGATTTCGCGCGTCGGAGGGGGGATTTTGCGAAGCGGCACGTGGAACTCGCGAAGCGGCGCGGGGATGTCGCAAGGTGGTGCAGGGAAGCTGCGAACGGACACCAGGAAACTGCTCGTTCATCCAGCCAATTCGCTCATCCGACCCGGGAACTGGCGATCGGGCGCGGTGATGTGGTCCACACCCCCGGCACGGCTGTGGCACGGGTGTGTGTCGTTCCGGTTCCTTCCTCCTTCCCCCTTCCGCTGCGGTTGCGTTCCGGGCGATCTTCCTGCATGATCTGCGGGATTCCTGACCACCAGTGGGAGGCCTCATGCAGCAGTTCATGGACATTCTCAACGCCATTAACGGCATTCTCTGGCACGATTACGTGCTCTACATCGTGCTGGGCATCGGCGTGGTGTTCACCATCTGGAGCGGGTTCGGCCAGTACCGCGCGTTGACGCACGGCACGTCCGTGATTCGCGGCAAGTACGATGACAAGTCCGACCCCGGCGCGATCAACCACTTTCAGGCGCTTTCGACGGCACTCTCGGCGACGGTGGGGCTGGGCAACATCGGCGGCGTGGCGCTGGCGATTGCGCTCGGCGGGCCGGGCGCGGTCTTCTGGATGTGGGTCGTGGGTCTCCTCGGCATGGCGATCAAGATGACCGAGGTGACGCTGGCGATGATCTACCGCAACACCGATGACCCAGAGAACCCGCACGGCGGGGCGATGTGGGTTGCGGCGAAAGGGTTTGAGAAGTGGGGGCTGAAGTCGATCGGTGCGGTGATCGGCGTGCTGTTCTGCATCACGCTGCTGATTTCGGCGGTGACCGGCGGCAACATGTTCCAGGCGTGGAACGTGGCGGAGATTACGGCGACGTACTTCCC
>CBFGRU010000104.1:0-10301 GCA_965651255.1 uncultured Phycisphaerales bacterium | reverse complement strand
CACACGATTCCCCGATGAAATTCGGCAGGAACTCGGTGCGGTCGCCATCGACATCTCCGGCTCGAACTTCGAGACGTTCTTCGCAGAGTTCATGGCCGACCCGTTTCGCTTCATGGATGTCCAGCGCGACCGAATCAGCACGATTGATCTCGGTGATGGAACCGCGGCGATCCTCGTGGATGGGCAGCCCCCCTTCGGCGGGATCGGCCTGCAGATGCGCGAAGTCGATGGGGAGTGGATGATCGAGGTGCCGATTGATCACCCGGCGGTCGGTCGGTATCGGCCGAACACTCGCCATGAGTGGGCGGTCATCGCCTCAATGATGCTGGGCTTTGAAAACTCGCTGATCGACTTCGAGCGCGACCTTGATGCCGGTGAGTTTCGGGACCTGCGGTCTGCCAGTCTCCACGTCGGGCGGCTGATGGCAGAGTCCGCGGTGGTGCAGGCGGTCATCTATTCGAGCATGAAGCGCAACGCCGAACGCGCCAGCGAGCAATGACCGACCGGTCCGATGCGGTGTACGCCCGATAATGACAATTCAGCCGAACGCGCTGGTCTTCTCAGGTTTTCCCTGATGCAGCGATCAACCGCTTGCCGCGCGCGGTCGATATGACCGGTGGTCAACGGGACCGCGGACCACGTTGGTGTTCGTGTCGGGAGACCGCTTGCATCATGCTGTTCGTCGGGTGAGGAAGTCCCGCTAATCGTTATGCCATTGAACACCGCAGCCACCACCGGCGAGTTGCTCGATCGGGTTCTGCTTTGCCCGAATCTGCCGACGCTTCCGACCGTCGCGGTCGAAGTGCTTGATCTGACCCGCGATGAAAACGTGCCGATGAACAGCATCGCCCAGGTTGTTCAGAACGACCAGGCGCTGACATCGAAGATTCTGCGGACCGTGAACTCGAGTTACTACGGCCTGGCCACGCCGTGCCCCTCGATCGCGCGGGCGATCACCTACCTCGGACTGAGTACGGTGAAGTCGCTGGTGCTCAGCTTCAGTCTCGTGGAGTGTTTCAACAAGGCCAAGCGGGCGGAAAGCTCGTTTGACTACGCGCGGCATTGGCGGCGATCGGTGTACAGCGCGTGCGCAGCGCGATTGATCGCCCAGTCGGGCGGATTGGGCGATCCGGAAGATGCGTTCATCGCGGCCCTCCTGCAGGATATCGGCGCGCTCGCGATGCATATTGCCATCGGCGATGACTATGACCAGGCGTGCAGTGACCCCGCACGACCACACGAAGACCTGCCCGCGAAGGAGCAGCAGCTCTTCGGCTTTCAGCATGCCGAGGCCGGCGCGCAACTGGCGGAGCGATGGCGCTTGCCGGCCTCTCTCGTGGCGGGCATTCGCTTCCATCATCGCCCCTCAACGACACCGGCTGACCACGCGCGATTGCTCCGGGCGGTCACGCTCGGAACACTCGCCGCGGAATCGCTTTCCCGGACGGACAGTCGCGCACTCGTGGACCGTTTCTTCAGCGAATCGAGAAGCTTCGCGCAGCTTGATCACCACCAGGCCTCAACGCTGCTCGAACGGGCGGCCCAGGGCGCGTGTGAAATGTCGCGCCTGTTCAAGCTCGACACCGGAACCGCAGCCGATGTCAACCGCCTGTTGAGCGAAGCGAATGATGCGCTGGTCCAGCACCAGATTGAAACCGATCGCCAGCGCGATCGATTGCAGCATCAGAATCGTGAGCTTTCGCGGCAGGCGATCACCGACGGCCTGACCGGCGCGTTCAACCGAAAGTACTTCGATGAAATGCTCACCGAGCAGTTCCAACTCGCGCAGGAATCCGGCACGAGTCTCTCCGTTCTGTTCATCGACGCTGACCACTTCAAGAGCGTGAACGATGTGCACGGCCACCAGGTGGGCGATGCGGTTCTGATCGAGATGGCTCGGCGGTTGAATGCCGCCACGGATCAGGCGGGGACGGTCTGCCGGTACGGCGGCGAAGAATTCGCGATCCTGTTGCCCGGGTACCAGCGCGCTCCGGCGGGCATGATGGCGGAGACGATTCGCCGACAGATTCAGCAGAAGCCGTTTGATGTGTCGCAGATCGATGATGGCCCCGGCGCGCTGCCAATCACGGTGTCCATCGGTGTGGCTGCGTTCGAGCCGCAGACCGCGGACATTCTGCGCAAGTCGGCGCACCTGCTGCAGGCCGCGGACAAGGCCGTCTACAGCGCCAAGGCGTCGGGCCGAAACTGCGTGCGGATTTTCAATCCGAAACCATCTTCACTGCGATCGAGCCAAACGGCCTCATCGCCGGTCATTCGCCGCGTCGAGGCACAAGCACCGGCGCAGGCAATCTGCATCCCCAGTCGGGCAGATCAATCGAAGACCGGTCGTCATGATCGCCATCAGGCGCCCTTCCGTGTGCTACTGGTGGAAGATGACCCGACGCATGTGCGTCTGCTGCAGACCGCCTTTCAGCAATCGGTGAATGTGGAACTGGTGATCGCCTCGACCGGCGAATCAGCCATCACGATCCTGCGCAACGGTCTCGACGGTGTGCCGTATCCCGCTGACATCGTGTTGACGGACCTTCGCTTGCCCGGCATTTCGGGAATTGATGTCATTCGCGCGGTGAAATCCTCCGGCGCGCTGCGCCACATTCCGGTCATCGTGCTGACGGCATGCGATTCGGAAGTGGATATGAACGATTGTCTCGCCGCCGGTGCAAATGCGTTCCTGCCGAAGCAGGCGCTGTCGGGAGGCCCGATGGAAGCGATTCGCGACCTGATCGGTTTCTGGAGCCGGGCGCGACTCGCCGCCTGACTGAGCCGTGGCGAGAAGCGATCAGGCCCGACGACCGATCACGATGAGATCGCGATAGGTTCCGCCGATACGGCCGGTGTGCATGCATTCAAAGCCGCATGCTTCGACCTGGCGCACGAGTTCTTCCTCGGTGTACTCGAATCCGTGATAGACCGGATCGCTCGACCCGCCGAACTGCCACTCGGGCGTTGAGATGAGGACCCCACCGCCGGGCTTCATGATTCGCTTCACCTCGCGCAGCAGGCCGACGGGATTCTCAAGATGCTCGATGACATCGAGCAACGTGACCAGGTGAACCGATCGGTCGGGAAGCGGCAATACATCGCCTTGCCCTTCTGTGCAGACATAGCTCGGCGGAGCTGCGGGATATGACTCGCCAGCAGTGCGCTGTTGCGCCTGGTCGATCGCAATCTGTTCCGGATCCATGCCGATCGCCTCCAGCCCGAGGCGGGCGAAGAGGTGAGTGAACAAGCCATCGCCGCAGCCGAGATCGAGCACTCGTCCGGCGGGAAGAAGTTGCTGCACCAGTTGCACCAGATGTTCCGCGCGCTGGCGGTAGGGAGAAACCTCTTCATAGTTCCGCCAATGCACAAGCGGCCTCTCGGCATATTTGGCAAAGGGCAGCGCCCGACCGTGCACCGCGATGTTCCAGAGCAGCCCGGTGCCCGCGTACCGTGCGCGGACCGCCGAGAGGTCCGCCGCACGCCAGTCGAAGCCCCAACGATCGATGAACGCACGATGGGCATCCACATTCATTTCCGGTTCGGCGGTCGTCTCCTCGACCACGACCACGCTCGGATCAACCGCAACGCGCCAGTCGCGCTGACGCAGCGCGAGGCAGAGATCAATCGCACCGAGCGGCGAGGAAAGGCGTTCCACCGCCGATTGCGAATCATCGATCGCCGACTGCCTGATCGCGAGAACTCCGCCGGTGATGGCATCAACCTCAATCGGAAACCGGTACGCATTTCCCGTCGCACCGCGACCGAGATGATGAAAGCCCTTCGGATGAACAACGAATTCACCGCACGAGGCAATCTCGCCGGTCGGGCGCACGCGCTTGGCTCCGACGACCGCCGTGCGCGGCCAGCGCGCGAGCATCGCAGCGAGCGCATCCGGCCACTCCGCGGGCGCGATGGAGTGCGCTGCTTCGTGTTGCAGAAACAGGGTGTCGCCATCTCTTCCGACGACCTGCAACATACCGGGTGTATCCCGATCGCGCGAATGATCAAGCACGAGCGGCGAACGAGTTGAACGGACCTCGGTCACCTGTTTCCCATCGACCGAACCGCAAACCGGCCATGAGAACCGATCGCCCGCGGCTATGATGATGCATGACGCGACCGCGAACGGCGACAGTACGTGTAGGGCACGGATACGACCTGCATCGCCTCGAACCGGTCGCTCCCGCGGGGAACGGGCGGCCGTTTCGGTTATGTGGCGTGAACTTCAACTTCGAGCGGGGGCCGGTCGGCCATTCCGATGGCGATGCCGGCCTGCACGCCCTGACCGATGCCATCCTCGGCGCGCTCGGCTGGGATGACCTGGGGTCGATTTTTCCTGACCACGACCCGCAACACGACAACGCCGACTCATCGCAATTCCTTCGCGCCGCGGTGCGATTGATGCGCGAACATGGCTATGAACTCGGCAACGCCGACATCACCGTCATCTGCGAAGAGCCGAAGATCTCGCCCCGCAAAGGTGAGTTGCTGGAAGCGCTCTGCGCCATGCTTGAATGCGACCCCTCGCAGGTGAACATCAAAGGCAAGACCCACGAGAAGGTTGATGCGGTCGGCGAAGGACGCGCGATCGAAGTTCACGCCGTGGTCCTGCTCATTCCCATCGCGCGGGCGAGACCGGCAGACGGTCCCATTCTCGCGTGAACACATGAACAAGAGATACGACAGCATATGGAACGCGGTGACATGACTTCGACCATGGCGAACGATGTGATGATGGTGCCGAAAACCTTTGACCTCTGGCAGCGAGCAGCGGCGTTTGCCGCAGCCGCCCATCGGCATGCGGTCCGGCGTGATGGTGAGACGCCGTACTTCAGCCATCCCACGCGCGTGGCACTGACCATCGCCACGCTCTTTGAATGTCGCGATGCCGAGGCATTGGCCATCGCGCTGCTGCACGACACGATTGAAGACACCGGGACTGACTTTGATGATCTCTTTGAGCAGTTCGGGGAAGAGATCGCCCGCTCGGTGGCCTGTCTCACGAAGGACATGCGGCTTCGAGAAGATGAGCGGGAGCGCGCCTACGACGAGCAATTGCGCTGCGGACCGTGGCGGGCGCGGCTCGTCAAACTGGCTGACGTCTTTGACAACTTCCACGATGAGAGCAACCCGGCGAAGCGCGATCGAATCCGGTCGAAGGCAGCGAGGGCGCTGGCCGTAGCGGGCGATGACCCGAATCTCGCGCGGGCGAAGGCGATCGTCGCCGCGATGATCAACGAATCCTTACCGTGAAGCAGGGCGCATCAACCGGGCGGAGCCGTCAGTCGATCGCGCAGGTCGGTCATGAACTTGAAGATCTGCCCCTGTTCCTTGGGCGAAGCGGTTGATTCCACTTCGCTTTTCCAGAGATCGAGGAATCGTACGGCGTCTTCCTGGTCGAACGAACGGCTCACAACGCGGGATGCTGCCCGATCACGGTCGCGCTGGCCATCGCGCCGAATCTCGGCCAGTCGTTGATCATCCGTAATCTGTCGTTCCTCACCGCGGTCGATGCGCTCGCCGAACTTGATCCAATCGACCAGCCACTGGTCGAGAAACTCCGCACGCTCCTCCGGCGGCAGGGCGAGATACTCATCCGCGCCTTCCTTCAACAGGTCTTTGGCGAGAATGCGGACATTCTCCCGCAACTGATCCCGTGACTTTCCGGTGAGGCCCGCCAGAAACGCGCTGAGGACCGCCGACTCGGATTGTTCCAGCGAACGGAAGCGCTGCACGAATTGAGCAATCAGCTCCAGTCGCTCACGCGGGGGCAGCGCGTTGAAGTCCGGTGAGGCAAAGAACGAGGCGATGTTGTCAACCGGGGCGTCGAAGATGCTCGGCGGCTTGCGTGGACGCCAAGCCACGAACCAGACCACGCTCAGCAGAAGCGCGAGCGACAGAAGCACCAGGCCGGTCTTTCGCGCCAGCCGCGCCCGGTTCAGCACCAGGTACCGTTCGATTTCGTATCGATCAATGCGCATCAGTTTCGCGCTCCGGGCGTTTGCCCTTTCTCACTAGACGATCACTGGCCGGGAATGGTAAACGGCTCGCCGACGCGGCCAACGTGACCATCCCAGAACACGCCGTTCCGCGGAAGGTCCGTGCCGATGAAATGCCGGTCCACACTGTCCCACAACAGGGGAATGCCGTTTCCGGCGGGGCCCTCGAAGAACCGCGTTGCCTCGCGCTGGGCCGCGAACGGATTGAGCGGGGAGATCAGCATGAACGCACCGGCCACGTAAAAGTAACTCGTCCCGATCGAGACGCTTTCCGGATCATCATCGGCCGGGCAGAGATAGATCCGGGAGTCCGCCGGGTGTAACCCCGCGAAGACGCCGTTCAGTCCATCCGGCGGTGCATACGGGTCGCCCGATGGCAGCGGAGCGGCGCGCGGGAGCAGGCCGTCGCTTTTCTGACGGTAGCTCTCGAAGAAGGTCCCGATGTTTCGCAGGTTGGACTGGCACTCCGCTTCCCAGGCACGATCGCGCACCCCCTGCACCGACGGAATGATGATCGCCATCAATACGCCCACAATGCCGACCACGACCACGATCTCGGCCAGCGAAAACCCTCGGCGCTGTGCGCGTCGTCCACCCACCACGATGCTCCTCATCGAATCACAACCTTTGCCGCGGCCGGCAAAATATTTCTGGCCGCATCAACCAACCTTCAGTTTCTGCTACACCAAGTGGCGCAGCGTGTTACTGACATCGTCAGATCGCTCGTTCGGCATCCATTCGCAGGGCATGGTTCCGGTTCGATCGAAATTGCCTTGACGATGCCCGCTTCCGTGGCAGTCTTTCTGAAGAGCGAACATCACGTTCCTCGTTCAATCATCAGCCGGGACCACATCCCGGCGCCGAGCAGACGCTCGGCAACACTACTGCGGTCCGCGACACCTTTGATGTGTCGCGGACTTTTTCTATCGAGATTCGCGGCGGCGATGGACACCCAATTCAACCACATCCCGCCGGAAGAACAACGCGATGGTCCAGTCGATGGCCACCCGCACCTTGCGTGCAAACCGTGGCATCTTCAGAAGATACACCGTTCGCCAGATCCACCAGGCAGGGAACCCCGAGAGCTTCACACCAAAGATCTTGGCCACCCCCGTCCGGCATCCGAGCGCCGCCAGCGTCCCCTGATTCACCAGATCGCACGGCCGGGTTGCACGGCCGGCAAGCACCTCAAGAATGTTCCTCGCCGCATGAGCGCCCTGGCGAATGGCATGCTGCGCAGTCGCAGGATAGGGCGTTCCATCCGGCCCCGGATTCTCTGCCGCATCCCCGATTGCCCAGATGCAGTCCGATTCCAGCACCCGCAGATCACGCGCGCAGCGGATCGCTCCCCCCGCCGTCAGCGGAAGTCCGAACTCCTGCAACAGCGGATTCGGTGACACCCCCGCAGCCCAGATGACCGTGCGTGACTCGATGGACTCACCATCCGCGAGGACGATCGAATCTGCCTTCACCGCCTCGACGGTTGCGTTCAGCCGAACCTCGACGCCGCGTTTCTCCAGCGATCGCTGCGCGAAGCGCGCAAGCCCCTCGTCAAGCGTTCCGAGAATGCCTGCTTCACGTTCGATGAGCACCACGCGACAATCACTTGGCGCGATGTTCGGATACCGCCTGGCTGCTGATTTGAGGAATTCATCAAACTCACCCGCCACTTCCACCCCGGTGTAATTGGCGCCGATGACAACGAACGTCAGCGCCTGCCTTCTCGCCTGCACATTCTCAACGGCGCTGGCATACTCGAGCATGCGCACCGCGCGGTCCCGAAGGGCAATGGCGTCGGCCAGACTCTTCAGCTCAAACGCATGGTCGCGCAGGCCCGGTATGTTCGGGCGGCGGGCCACACTGCCGATCGCCACCACGAGATGATCGAACGTCATCTCCTGCACCGCCTCATCGCCGATCAATCGGTACCGCACGGATTTGTTCGCCGGCTCCACCCGGAGCACCTCGGCCATGCGGAAGGTGCACCGCTTCAGAAAGTCGCGGATCGGAACGACGACATGCCGCGGTTCCAGACCACCGACTCCCGCCTCGACCAGCAGCGGGGTGAACACAAAGTAGTTATGTCGATCGATCAGAATGACATCCAGATCATCACGCCGACGAAGAGCACGCTCGAGTCGCTGCGCGCAGGATGCGCCGGCGAACCCTCCACCGAGGATGACAATGCGCTGTTGAGAACGGGTCATGCGTTGCACCTCGCATCACCCTAGCCGCGCGCCGCCCGGCCGTGCGTGTCTTACCAGAAGATCGAGCTCAGATCGTTTCCATCCACGAACCGGTGCACGATCAGCAGCGTCAGTGACCAGACGACCGGGAACGCGCCGATGGCGACGCTCGTCCAGACCAGGAACGTGCCCGTCCTCGGCCGCAGTCGCGAGACGACCTCGGTAATCACAATGACGATGATGACCAGACTGAACTTGAAGAGACTCGCGCCCATCATGCCCCACTCTTCAATCACCAGTCGCGCCAATGGATTGATCTCGTTCTGCGCATCGATGGACCCCGTGCCGACCGAGAGAATCAGCCGCGTGAGGACGACATCCAGCGCCGAAACGAACACGAGCCACACGTACGCATTCTCATGACGCATCACCGGCAGGCCGAAGCGACCGGCACGATGAGGCGGCGAGTCAGATGCGGAGGGGGCACGGGTCACGAATGTATCCTAATCGAACTTCGGTTCAGCCGGCGGATCAAATTCCGTGATTGAATCATCGACCGGGGATGCATCGGGTTTGAGGGTGGCCTCAAGTTTTGCGGTGAGTTCGGTCACCCGCTGCTCCAGACGACGATTCATCGCTGTCAGCTCATCGATGGCCTCAGCGTGCCGCTCGGCCTGCCGCTCGAGAAAGAGGAGCATTTCTTCCAACTGCTGGTGGCGATCATCCGACATGGGTGATTCCTGATCCTGCATCAGCGGTGCATGCTGACACAGCATACCGAAGCCCGGGCCGTTGACTCGTTACAATCGAGATTCATGGCCCGATCATCTTCGCCGCGCAAGCCCGTCCTCTTCACCTTCGGCAACCACATGCACTGGGTCGATATGCAGTGGCTGTGGGGATACCACGTCCTGCCCGGCAGCGTGCGCGACATGCTGCACCTCTGCCGCGAAACCGGCGTGAAGGGCAACGTCAACTTCGATGCGATCGGCTACGAGAAGATGGCCGCGGAGTGCCCCGAAGCGCTCGCGGAACTGCGCGCGGCGGTCGCGAACGGCACGATCGAACCGGTGGGATGTTCGTACGGCCAACCGTACGGCCTCTTCCACGGCGGCGAGTCGAACATCAGGCAGTTCACCTACGGCGTGCGCACGACGCGACGCCTGCTCGGTGTGCGGCCGCGCGCGTTCTGGGAGGAGGAGTTCTACTTCTACCCGCAACTCCCGCAGATTCTTCGCTCGTGTGGGTACACCAGCGCGAACCTGTTCTTCCAATGGACCTGGCATACGCCGGAAGTGCCGCGCGAGCAATGTGCACTGATTCAGTGGGAAGGCATCGACGGCACGCGCATTCCCGCGCTCCCGCGCAACGAGTTAAACCTGCACCAGTGGCCGGAAGACTTTGCACTGCTTTCCCCTTCCCTCGAAGCGACGCGTACGGGGGGGGGCCGGGGTGGGGGCGAGTCGTTGTTGCATGATCTCCCCCTTCCCGCCATCGTGCAATGGCTCGAACTGATGCCATCAAAGGACTGGATGTGCCGCAGCGAACTGTTGCTCCCGAAACTCAAGGAACTGCTCGCGCACGAAGAGTACGAAATCATCCCGTGCACGATGAGCGAGATGGTGGAGCGTCTGACGACGACGGAAGAACCGCCGATCCGCGCCTACACGATGGACGACGTCTGGCACGGCATGACGCTGGGGAAGAACGCGGACCGACACCCGCGCACGAGCCGAAACGTCGAGCGCACGATCCTCGGAGCCGAGTCGCTCAGCACGCTGGCGTCGCTCTTCGGCCGCCCGTACGCGCAGTGGGATGTCTATCCCTCGTGGGAACTGGATGAAGCATGGCGCGAACTCCTCGCAGCGCAACACCACGACAACCACGAATGCGAAGGATTGTGCGGGTCGATCGGCTACCACAGCATGGATCGCGCAGAGAACCTGGCGCTCGACATCTGTGAACGCGCCTGCCAGAAGCTTGCCGACCGGCTCTGCACCGGTGAACACGATCGCATTGTGTTCAACGAACTGCCGTGGATGCGTGATGAACTCGTTCGGACGCGGGACGAGCGCCAGGTGCTGGTGCGCAACATCCCCCCGCTCGGCTGGCG
>CBFGRU010000103.1:0-10354 GCA_965651255.1 uncultured Phycisphaerales bacterium | reverse complement strand
CGATGGTGGGTCGGTCTTATTTGTTCAGATTCTGCAAACGTGGGTCGAGCGCATCACGGAGTGCATCGCCGAAGAGGTTGAGCGCGAGCGAGATGCCGAAGACCGCGATGGTTGCGGCGGTGAGTTGCCACCAGACTTTGGGTGAGCGCATCATTTCGCTGAGCGACGCCTCGATCATCTGCCCCCAACTGACGCCATCGGTCGGCCCGAGGCCGAGATAACTCAGAATCACTTCCAGGTGAATGAAAAGCGGGAAGATGAGACTGAACTGAATGATGACGAGATAAAACACATTCGGCAGCAGATGACGAATGAGAATGCGGATGCGGCCGAACCCGAGCGCCCGGGCAGCGGATTCATAGTCCATCGAGCGCTGCTTGAGAATCTCACCGCGAATGAGGCGGCAGATACCGACCCACGTGGTCAGGCCCATCGCGAGGACGAGCATCAGCGTTCCGGAGAGCGCGACCGGTTCTTCGAGCAGGCCGAAGATGGTGAACTCGCGTCCGCGCAGTGAGTAGGCCATCGCAAGGACGAGCAGAATGCGCGGGACGGATGCGACGGTGGTGAACAGCCAGACGATGAAGAGGTCAAGCCAGCCGCCGAAGTACCCCGCGATGGCGCCGAGCAAGGTTCCGATGATGATGGCGAGGAGGGCTGCGCCGAAGGCGATGGTCAGCGACATGCGCGTGCCGTACAACGTGCGCCAGAAGACGCTGCGCCCCTGAACATCGGTGCCGAAGATGAAGTGAAGGTTGGCTGCTGCTTCTCTCTCGAAGGGGCCGATGGCATCCCAGTAGGCAGCGACGGGTTCGGTTGAACCATCGGGATTCGTGCGAATCGGTCCGGACCACGACGGGGCCTGGTAATCGAGCGGCACGCCGAGATCATCGACCAGGCGGCGGGTGGCCAGCCGTTCAAAGCGCTCGCCGATGAGATCGACGGGAATGACGGTGGTCGTTCCATCGGGGTTGGTCTGTTCGCGGTCGGGCCAGGTGATGTAGGTCACGCCCATCAGCGCAAAGTAGAAGATGAGGATGAAGAAACACACCACGGCGACGCGACGGGAGCGCAGCGATTTCACCGCCAGCGCGGCCGGGCCGGCGGGGCGATTGGTGAATCGCGCTGCGAGCGAAGGCGGCAGATTCATGGCGGGCGATGGAGGTTGGCCGGGGTTCTGCGGCATTACGCTTCCCCCACCCGCACGCGCGGATCGACGATTGCGTAGACGATGTCCGTGAGAAGCACCGTCACGCTGTACACGACCGCGAGGAGATAGGTCAGCGGCATGACGACCCAGAAGTCGCGCGCCTGGATGGCGCTGAGCAGCATGTCGCCGAGGCCGGGAATCTCAAACGTTGTTTCGATCAGCAAACTTCCCGTGATCAGGAACGGAATCACCACGCTCAGGCGCGTGACGATGGGAATGCCCGCGTTGCGCAGCACATGCACGTAAAGCACATCGAACCCGGGCACGCCTTTCGCCCGGGCGGTGCGGACGTAATCTTTGTCCATCTCTTCAAGCAGCACCGCGCGGTAGAACCGAACCGCCGAACCGAGCCCCGCCACGACGCCGATGAAGACCGGGAAGACGAGGTAGCGCGTGCCCTCGAACCCCGGCGCCCACCCCGAGACGGGCACGACGCCGGTTTCCGCCGCCATCCACTGGCCGAAGATGACGTAACTCAGAAACGGCACACTCATCGCAAAGACCGCGAGGATGGTGATGATGGTGTCGGTCGGCCGGCCGCGACGACTGGCGCAGAACAGAGCCAGCGTCAGTTCGATCGCGATGCCGATCAGGAACATCGGAATCGTGACCGCCAGCGAGCGCGGGGCCTTGTCGCGGATGAGTTCCCAGATCGAGCGTTCGTGCTGCATCGAATTGGCGAAATCAAAACGCAGAACGCGGAAGAACTGCGCATCCCACACCGAGCGGGAAGCGACTTCTTCACGCTCTGATTCGGAAAGCTCGATGGCCTCGAAGCTCACGGTCGGGGCATCGTCTCCGAAGAGCTCGCGCAGCTCGGTGTTGATCTGTTCATCTTCACCCGCGAGCGAAACGCCGCGGCGCCACCGCTGACGAAAGCGGTCGGCCTCGGCAGAGAGTTGCTCGACCGCCGCCAGCGCATCGTTCCGGTCGGCTTCATCGGTGATTGCGGTCGCGGCGGCCTGTTGTGCGCGGATGATTTCATCCGTCTCCGCCAGCACCAGTTGCAGGCGCGCCCGCCGCTTCGATTCGCGCAGGTCATCGCCTCGGAGCCAGCTCGGGCTGAAGAACGCGGGGACATCAAGCGAAAACTCGCGGCGTTTCGCGCGAAGCTGCTCTTCCGTCGGATTCTGGCCAACGTACTGCAGCACCGGATCTTCCGCGACAACGAAGAACAGCGTGAGCGTGATCGCCAGCACACCGATGAGCACGGGAATCATCGCGAGCAATCGCCTGATGATGTATGCGGTCACGGCGAAGGTTCCTTCGGCCACGCCCCGCTCGCGCGCAATTCTTCAAGGGTACCGCTGACTTCGCCGGACAATCGTGCCCGGCGCAGCTCGCCATCCAATCGGTAATACGCCGGCTGCGCGCGAAGGTAGACATGCGGTACGACCTCGCCCAGCCAGTCGAAGAAAAACTCGCGTCGCGTGCGGTAGTACAACATGATCACCGGCACATCGTCTTCAATGATTCTGGCCATGCGCTCGTACAGGGCATCGCGTTCGGGCGAACGCAGCATGACTTTCGCCTGTTCGTAGAGCGAATCGAACTCGGGATTGCTGTAGCCGGTCGAGTTCGACCCGCCTCCCGCGTAGTTTCGGCTGTAGAAGAGCTGCAGAAACGTTTCTTCATCAGGGTAGTCGCCAACCCACCCGGCGTTGTTCACCTGGTAATTGCGCGCCCGCAGGTTCTCAAGCCACTTCCCGAAGTCGTAGAACTCCGGACTCGTTTCGATGCCGATTTTCTGCCAACTGAGGCGCAGGAATTCGGCGACCTGTCGCGTCGCGGATGAAGGGCTGCGGAAACTCAGGCGCAGCGTTGGCAGTTCCGTGCCGAATCGCGCGCGGTGCAGCTCGCGCGCCTCTTCCGCGAGGCGGGCGGCTTCGGCTTCATCGTATCGGTAGTACGGCGCGAGGTAGTCCGCTTTGTACGTGAACGACCCCGGCGGTACGAGGCCCTGCGGAACCAGCTCTTCGCCGCTGCGGAACACCTCGTTCAGCAGCTCCCGGTTGATCGCCAGACTCATCGCGCGTCGAAGGGGCAGATTGTCCCGGAGCACATCATCCTTCAGATGAAATGCGATGTACTCGATCGACGGCCAGGGCACCAGTTTCTGCCGCATCCCGATCTGCTCGAGGTCATCGCTGATTTCGCCGCCTTCCATCGCAGCGCCGAACTTATCGCGGGGAATCTGCTGAATCTTGTCGTATGCGCCAAGCGTAAAATTGAACCAGCGCGGCAGCGCGTTCTTGGAGTAGAGATACTCCTGCTTCTTCACTGCGTAGGGCAGAACCCGCTCAGGCGGTTTCGTCGGATCAACGCCGCCCGCCCCCGATGGGTTGCCATCCCAGTCGGGCCGGCCGCGATACATCGGATTCAGATCAAACTTGACGAACCGCTCCCGCTGATATTCCTGGAGGCGGTACGGCCCGGTTCCGAGCATGCGCCAGCGCATCTGCCGGCGGTCGTGCACTTCACGATGTTCCGACGGGGGCAAACCCGCGTTGGCGCGGGCGGTCGGCACCGTGACCGCGTAATGGCGGTAATACTCTTCCGGCATCGGCGTACAGGCGGCCTGCGCCAGTTTGTAGATGAGCTGCGGATACGGCTTCGTCAATTCGATCTGCAACGTCATCGCATCGAGCGCGCGTACGCCCGGGAGGTCGATCTCATCGTAATAGTACGTCGCGGCATCACGCTGCTCGGTTGCGCGATAGAACTCATCCGCACCGACGATGCGCCCCTGCGCGGTCGATGCGTAGTGCGGCGATGACATGTGAAAATCACACATCCGCTTGAACGCAAACACAAAGTCACGTGCTTCCACGTACCGCGGTTCATCCCGCCACGGCTCCACCGGCACGAGCTGGCCGGGGTTGTCCGCATCCCACACCTCCGCGGGATACCGCACGTGCGGGCGAAGCCGAATCGTGTACACCAACCCGTCTTCTGAAACCTCCGGCAACTCCGCCGCCAGTGTCGGCAGAATGTTGTAGTTCCACTGCTCACCGTCGTAGCCGTACAGCGCTTCAAGGCACTGATCGATCATCATCCGCGAGACCGTGTCGTACGCCTTCGACGGGTCGAACGATTCGCAGGTGTTCCAGTACGCTTCGTAATAGGTGTCCGTCGCGCGCGCCACTTTCGGCGAGAACGCAAGGCCGATGAGACTGGCCAGCACCATGGCTGCAATCACGCCGACGTAGCAGAACAGAATGATCTTTGCCCAACGCATCTCGTCGGATGATACCGCCTTGAAGAGATCGTGTTGAACCCATCCGCGACTTCTCTCCCGGCATGATGCATAATGCCACCATGCACATTCGCCTTGCCACCGCCCATGACATCCCGGGGATACTCGCGATCAGTAATTGGGCGGCGCTCCACACGCACGCCAACTTCTCGAGCGGAGAGGAATCGCTCGAATCCTGGCAGCATGATTACGAAACGACCGTTGAGAAACACCCCTGGTTTGTCATCGTGCACGATCATGCGGTCATCGCGTTTGCCAAGTCATCTCCCTTCCGCGGCCGCTGCGCGTATGCGTGGTCGGCGGAGGTGACGGTCTACGTCGATCCCGCGCATCATCGCCGCGGACTTGCGCGGGCGCTCTACGGCGTCCTGCTACCCGTACTCGAAGCCCAGCAGTACGCAACACTGCTCGCGCAAATTGCACTGCCGAACGCAGCCAGCGAACGACTGCACGAAGCGTTCGAATTCAGGCGCATCGGCGTGCTCGAGCGCGTTGGGTGGAAGTTCGATCGCTGGTTCGACGTCGCGATGTACGAGAAGACGCTGCTGCCGGCCGGCACTACGCCGAAGCCGATTCGTCCGGTTCGCGAGGTGTTGAAGCAGGTGGAATCGCTCCTGGCGACTCATTCGGCTTCTCTGGTTGGCCCATCACCGGCAGCGCGGTAAATCGCTCGAGCGCGCGGTTCGCCATCCAGCCGACCACACCCAGGACCACCATCGTCACCCCCAGCCCGATGACCATCGGCAGCCATCCCTGTTCCTTCACCAGTGTCTGCAGATCCTCCGCGCCCGAAGCGCGGCCGGCCGCAGCGAGAAAGACCGCCGCCGCCGTGCGCGGGGCCATGCCCACCACCGTTCCGAAGAAGAACGGCAGCAGTGCCACGCCCGATGAAGCCATCACCAGGTTCGTCAGCGCAAAGGGTGAGTTCGGCGGCACGCGCAGCAGCGCAACAACGAAGAACGTCTTCAGCGGCCCATGCCCGATCAGCGAATCGCGCACGATCTCCGCGCGCGGATGCCGCTTGAACTCGCGCTTCACCCGATCCTGCGACACCGTGCGCGCGATGAGGTAGCCGATCACCGACGCCCCGGCAAAGCCCACGAGCGCGGCGGGAAAGCCAACCCACATCCCAAACACCCACCCACCAAGGATCGCCTGGGCGTACGTCGGCAGCAGGCCGAACCCCGCGGCGAGGATGAAGATCAAGACATAGAGCAGCAGCCCCATCGATGGATGCGCCAGCAGCCACGTGGAGATGTCTCCCAGCGCGTACAGCAGATACATCCCCGCCAGCGGCGGCGCGGCCACCCACGCCAGTCCGAGCAAACCGGCCGGACCGATCCGTTTCCACATTGGTGCGCCGCTCTCTGGCTCCATCGCAGCCATGATAGTCCGCGCCGCATCGCATACTTGCAGTCCGATGGATTTGCGGCGATAGTCCGCAACCTGCACATCGAACTCCACGACCCTCGCTCGCCCCCCGCGCGACCCGGAGAAGGACCCCCCCACATGGCCCACCAGATCAAGTTCTTCAAGACCGTCGAGAACGAACTCTCCAGCATGGAAGCGGATATCAATAGCTGGCTCAAGCAGTCCAACGCCAAAGTCGTTCAGGTGGTTGGCAACATCGCGCCCCAGACCCTCGGCCGCGAGGCAGGCGGAACAGGCGATCGTCGCTACGCCCCGTCCGATGTCATGGTCGCGATCGTCTACGAAGCCGGCTAATCCGCGCACCATCGCAACACGGAACACGCCCCAAACCACGGCGGACCCGCACATCAGTGCGAGTCCGCAGCGTGGCTCTCTCCCCTTTAGGTGACTCACTTCGAGTTTCCGAAGTGGTCATTCATTGTCAATGCGAAAAATGGTCGTCGTTCCGCTGATTTCATTCGTCACGATCAGAATCGGTCGATTGATTGGGCTTTGACCCTGCGGCACAAAGAGGATGCCTTCCGGCCCGAGGTCGCCCGCGGTGCCGGCTTCGGGATCACCCGCGAAATCGCGCGGATTGGTGTACTGCACAAACGTCGGCGCAAACGGGTTGGTGATGTCGAACACCATGATGTCGCCGATGCGCTCAAGGCCGATGAATGCGTACGTGCGGCTGCCGACCTTGCCGACCGCCACGCCTTCCGGTTCCGGCCCCTTGTTGTCGCTGCGGTTGTCAAACGTGCCGTTCTCATCGTTCGTGCTGTTGAAATCATCGGGGAACATCTGTGCGGTGATCTGTTCGAGTTGGTCACCACTGTCCCAGATGAGTTCGCCCGTCTCCGACCAGATCGTGAACGATCGCCCGCCCAGTGGGTGCAGCCGGTCATAGTCTCCATCACCATCAAGATCGCCCAGCGTGGTCGTCACGGTGAGCCGGCCGAGGTTTTCATCCTGCTGCAGGATGTCGCGAATCGGGAAGACGAACGGATCGAGCACGAGATTCTTCACCCGCGCCTCTTCCGCGAAGGTGTCGTACTCGCGTGCATCACCTTCGTTGGCAGTGACAAGATACGTCTTGCCTCTCGACTGGTAGGCCGCAATTGCATCGGGCAGGTACAGGCCGTGCACCGGCCAGCCGGTGATGTTGATGACACCATCATCATCGCTCGCATCCAGCCCGTTGCCCGTGAACGAGAGCAGCGCGACCGCACACGGCTGGGGATTCGGATTGAAATCAAGCAGGCCCGTATTCGGATCGAATCCACCCGCGAGTTGGAAGTCGTTGTCGTTCAGAATCACGAACAAGCCCGGATGAATCATCGCGAGACCCTCGTGCTTATCGACATCGCCGAAGCCCGCGGCCGCGAGGTTCGCCACGAGTTCCTTTGCAACCGGCTGAATGCCCATCCCGATCAGTTCCGATTCGGACATGCTTTCGAGTACGCCGTTCGTGCCGACAATTGAATCATCGAGCATCTGCAGATTGGTTGCACCGTTGAGATTGATGCGGAAAAGGTACTTCTGCGACATCGCACCGATGGCGGCGTCGCGCTCGATGACGTAGAACTCACCCGGCGCCCCCGCGACGGCATCGCCGATCTTGTCGCTGCCGTTGCCTTCGATGATGTAGGCGTATTCCGCGGTCGTCGTCTCGGTCACCGGATCAAACTCGAGAATGCGCGTCACCATCGAGCTTTTCGAGTTGCTGTCGTTCGCGACATCCGGCACATCCAGCGGGCTTTGTACCCATGCGTAGATTCGGCCGTCGCGGTAGGCGATCGCCTCGAAGCCGCGGTTTGCGCGACGCTGCGCGTACACCGCCGGGAGCGCTTCGATGCCGGTGATCTCGCCGTAGGCGTTCGAACCCTCGGGCACGTATCGCGCGAGCAGCGTGCCATCGAGATCGAAGTGGTAGATCGCGGGGCGATACTCATCGCACATCCAGAACGTGCCATCTTCGCCGCGCACGATGCCTTCGAGGTCGCCGCCCATGGGGTCAAGCGGCAGCGCGTTGCCGAAGAGATCAACCGGTTCCTCATCGGTGTACGCAAGCCCATCGGACTGGCCGAGGATGTTCGCGATACCCGTCAGGGGGGTGCCATCACCGCGCTTGAGCGGCAAACGATTCGTGATCGTGATCTGCCCGCTCGCGCGGTTCAACTCGAAAAACACCAACTCCGGCTGAAAGTCCGGCAGGGCGAACGGCCGCTCGTTCACGCCGTCGTTGTCCACATCCAGCGGTTCTGCGTTCGGTCCGCGGTCCGGATGCGTGATGAACATGTAGTTTCCGTTCGCGGGATTCACACCGTCGAAGTACAGCCCGCTGAATCCACCGAGCAGAATGTCCTGACCCGCCGCGGTCGTGCCGAGCACGGGCAGTTTGGTGAACTCGAACCGCTCGAGCACCGCGTTCCCCGAAGCGTGATTCTTCGTGCCCAGCGGCAGGAGTGAAGTCACCTGCGCGGTCATGACGTCGATGACGGCGACCGCGTTGTTCTCCTGCAGCGTCACGTACGCGGTACGGCTGTCGTGACTGACAGCGATGTACTCCGGCTCCAGGTCCTGTGCCGCGCTTGCGCCGGGGCCATAGAGGCGAATCCCCTGCGCCCGCAGCGCATCCTCCATCCCGTTGAACGCGGCGAAGCTCACCGTGCGAATGTCGCCCGGTTTGAGGGCCGCGATATCACCCCGCACATCGAGAATCGTGATGCTGCCTTCCGGATCGATCGAGTAGTCACTGTTCGGCTCGCCTTCGTTCGCAACGAGAATGAAGTTCCCGTTCGGCGTAAACGTGACCATGTCCGGCAGTGAACCGACGGTGTACGACGCGACCGCCCGGTCATCGCCACGCGCCTTGTAGATGACGATGGTGCCCGGGTCGGTCTTGTTTTCTGCTTCGACGACCACCGCCACCCGGCCGCGCGACACCGCAACGCTGTTCGCAACGGCGCCGAACGGGGTGACATCGATCGTGTACAACAGCGAGGGTGCAGCCGGATTGCTCAGGTCCAGCACATCCACCGTCGCCGCGTTCGCGTTGACGACGAAGAGTCGCTTCGACACGTGGTCGTACGCGCTGATCTCCGCTGCCCCCTCATCGAACACGCCGGTTTCGTACCGGCCGATTTCCGTCAGTTGAATCTGCGCCTCGGCAGCGCCAGCGAGTCCCAGGCACCCGCACACCGCCAGCCGAAGGAATGAAGTCATCGGTCGCAGCACGGCATTTCCTCCTTGTCTCTCGATCCACGATGTCCGAAATCCGTGCCGACACTCAGCACGTTGATTTCGCTCGTGGCTGATGACATGGAAGAGCACGCGCGCAAAGCCGCAGCGTGCCCGGCATCAAGAACGCGCATAGAGACGGTGAAACCGGAACGCCGGGCCAACGGCTCAGGCGAGATTGGTCATGCACATCGTCATCCGCGCGTCAGGAAAGACTTCTTTGACGCCGTCTGTGAAGGCACGGAGCCCTTCTGTGATGGCACGGAAGCCATCCATGCCAGCATGGATGCCATCTGTGAAGGCATGGAAGCCGTCCGTGAAGGCATGGAGCCGTTCTGTGAAGGCATAGAAACCATCCATGCCAGCATGGAAGCCGTCTGTGAAGGCATGGAAACCGTCCGTGCCAGCAAGGAAGCGTTCTGTGAAGGCATGGACACCGTCCATGCCAGCAAAGACGCCATCTGTGAAGGCAATGGTGCGCGCCGGGCCGTCGTGTGCTGCACTGGATTCCCACGTGCGCGGGAATGACACTGCGCACCCCGTGCTGAAGGGGCGATGCGGCGACCGCCTGTGCATTGTCGCAACGGCCGATGTTCTCGGACGGGGTCAGTCGATATCCACGCGCTCGAAGCGCACCTGCGATTCATCGTGCCGCAGCAGATAACTTTCGACGTGCTGAATGCCGGTGATTCGCCGGATGAAGGCGGTGGCTTTGAGCAGGTCGATCGTCTGCTGGGCGAGGAGGTGCTTCTCCGGCAGGCCGAGTCGGGCGAGGTAAAACGCGCAGCCCTGGTGGGCGATGAGGACGACGCGCTCGAGTTCGTGGGCATCGACGAGGAAGCGCAGTTCCTCGACGACGCCGGATTCCTGCACGTGCGCTTCGGTGTGACCAGCGAGGCACGCCGGCCCGCCGGGCAGGGCCACGCGGTCATATCGCGGCAGGCCCAGGCCGTTCTGAAGGAAGTCGTCGAAATGTTCACCCACGCGGCCGTCGGAACAGTAGATGGCAGCGGCGTGGATGCGCTCACGCTCGTAAGGAACTCGGCTCTCGTACGACGTGATGATGCGACTCATCGATGCTCCTTTCGTTTCGGGGCTGATGGTGGTGCGAATGGTATCGCCCATGACCTCCCGCGGCCTGTCGATGGTCTACGCTCATGCACCATGCGCATCGCCCTGGCAACGTGTGCCAACCTGCCGGACTGGGAACAGGATGACCAACCGCTGCACGCGGC
>CBFGRU010000102.1:0-10402 GCA_965651255.1 uncultured Phycisphaerales bacterium | reverse complement strand
GGCAGAGCTGTTCGCAGTTGCAAGAACTGAGGTCCCTGCCTGCACCAGAATCTGCGATCGGGTCAGTGCCGCAGTCTCCGAGGCGAAGTCCGCATCGCGGATCTTTGACTCACTCGATGTAATGTTCTCGAGCGTGACGGACAACGAGCGAATGTTGGTATCGAGCGTGTTGCGCTCGAATGCGCCAAGACGACCGCGCTGGACCGAGACGTCGGTGATGGCATTGTCCAGGATCTTCGATGCGGTATCGAACTCACCGGATGACATGCTGAACGAGCCGCCCGACTTGATTGAGTCAAGATAATATCGGACGCTGTCAACCAAAGTTCCGCCGAGGCGACTCGCGGCCACAGAATCAATCCCGATGCCGACCTGCTGGTTCGCGTTCACACTGGCACCAAGCTGGAAGAGTGATCCTCCACCAGTGATCGAGAAGCTTCTGACACTGCCCAGCGTTTGTGCGAAGTCTTCATCCAGACTCATTTCCAGGGCCAGCGACGGTGAATTGATGCTGACATCAAGTCCCTTGCCCTGACCGAGAACGCCGTTGATCACCGCCACAACATCGCGACCGGTATCACGCTGAATAACAGCGCCACCCTGGCTCTCGGCGACGTTGAAGAAATCGCCACCCTGCCCGACTTTGCGGACCGAAACGAACTGATCTGAACCGTAGCTGGAGGAGTTGAACACCAGACCGCTGGTCTGATCGGCGGCGGACACCAGTGATGCCTGCACACCGGTCGTGCCGGTAAAGGTGTTCACCGCAGCAACCACAGCGCTCAGCGCGGTGCCCGAGACGAACTGCAGCGTGGTTACGCCGAGATTGCCGGCGATCTCAAGGGTCACTGAAGACAACAGCGCGCCCGGCGCACCCGCGGTGTTTCCCGACAGGAACAATTCAGCCGTCTGAGCGCTGGAAATCACTTCCACCGAGACGGGAAGTGATGAGTTTGTTCCAAAGTTGACGCTCTGAATATCCGCGTTTGAGATGGCGCTCGCCGGGATGCCGGATGTCAGGTACCCCATCGATCCGTTCAGGAGTTGCAAGCCGGCGAAGCTCGTGGTGTTCGAGATGCGCGTGATTGATTCAATCGCGGAGTCGATCTGCAGCTGATTGGCCTGAATCTCCTCCGTGCTGAGTGCACCGGAGTTGGCCGATTGCACCACGAGCGACTTGATGGAGTTCAGCAATTCCGCGACTTCAGCGAGCGCTCCTTCTGCCGTAGCAATGACAGAACTGGCGCGCTCGGAGTTGGAGATTGCCTGCGACAGACCCTTCATCTCACTGCGCAAGCGCTCGGAGACGATCAGTCCTGCCGGGTCATCGGCGCCGCGGTTGATCCGCAGTCCGGTGGCCAGGCGTTGCAGTCGCACGCCCATGTCGGCGTTTGATCGTGAGAGGTTGGACTGGGAAATTAACGATGAAACGTTGGTGTTGATCCTAGCCATTCGCATCCTCCTTGACTGAGGCTAGAGCGAGGCAGGTCGGTTGCCCGACCCTGCTGACGGGCGTCGTGCCTGTCTTCATGCACTTTCTCGAGTGGCCCGTCGGGTCGACTCACCCAGTCGAGTGGCCACATCGATTCGCTTGGTGTTGGTGGGACGTGCGGCTGCCGGCAACCCATTGAGTTCGCCGTCGTTGAGTCGGGCCGCTTGTTCATTTTCACGTTTGATGGCGTCGTACACTTCCTTGCGGTGAACGGGGACGCTCGACGGGGCCTTGATCCCGATACGAACCTTGTCCCCGCGAATGTCGACGATGGTCAGTTCGATGTCATCGCCGATCATGATTGTTTCGTCGCGTTGTCGCGATAGGACCAGCATGGTCGACTCCTTCCTGGCGCTGGCATTTCGGGAACTGCTGTTCCCGAACCGCGTGGCATCCATGCCATGCGGGAATGTTGGCGGTCATCAGGCCGAGGCAGCACGAACCTGCCTTGCCAGTTGCAGGATCTCGTGGCGTGTCGTCCAGCGCTTGTCTGCAAGAACAAGTTGCTGCGCCGTATGAGAGACCGCGTTGATGAGCAACGGCCCCTGCAGATTGGCGGTCAACGAATCATCGCGCTTGTTCACAATGACCAGCACCTGGGCATCATCCAGACTACTGAGACCCATCTCTTCCACCTGCTCCCGCCGAATCGGAACTTCATAGCCGGGCACCCACAGCGAGGGGTCCGTCACGACAAAAGCAAGTTCCGGTGCATCAACCGATTGCAGCCACAGGAACGCCGAATCCTCTTCGGGCTGTAGAAGCACATAGTTCTTGTAGGGTGAGAATCCGAGCAATCCTGCCGGGAAATGAATCACCCGCTCATCGGGAACCTCAACTGATCCGAAACGGGTCGTCTGCACTTGCATGACAACACTCCAATCTTGCCGGTCTGAACCACTCCGGGTCGAATCCCCCTCTCCGATGAGGGGGCGGACCTCCTGTCCGGGAGAGCGACCGACCGGTGGATCGCCTCCCATGATCCCGCGGCACCTACCGCAGGAAATCGAGCAACGTCAACGACTGCGTCTGGGCAGCCGTGGCAAGGCCGGCCTGAAGCTGCTGCTGGAGTGACGAGAAGCGAATCGCGGCTTCCGTAAAATCCAGATCCTGCAGCTCACTTTTCAACGCCGTGTCTTGCACTCTCAAATCCTCTTCACGGGCTGTCTGCCGGGTCACGAGGCGTGCCCGAACGCCTGCTTCTGCACGGGCTTGAGCGAGACGATTGATGTCTCCATCAAGTTGCTCTGTAGCAAGTGAGATGCCACGAGTGTCATTCGCTCGCAACGCATTACGCAGGGCAGTCAGATGCGAAAACACGCTGTTGACGGCAACTTTTGCGCGGTCGCTTCCCGTAAAGGTTGCGCCCGTGGTGGAACCCAGGATGCCCAGATGCTCGGCCGCAAATGACCCATTCAGTGCCGTCACAGCAAAGGTTCCGCCCGCGGTATTGTCAGCAAACTCAATTCCGTTGCCATCCGCCGCGAGACTGGCACTGAAGTCCGCGGGAAGAATGCCCGCCGTCGATGCCTCTGCGTTCACGATGTCCAGAACATCCTGAACAGTGGATGCTCCCGCAAGGTCGACGCTGAACGAGCGGCCGTCCTTCAATGTGACCTGGAAGTCAAGGTCTCGTGCAGGATCAGGAAGACCGGTGACAGGATCAATGCTGCCACTGAGTATGCTCACTCCGCGACCGTCATTGAAGTCCGCGAGCTGAGTTGACCCGGCAAGCGAACGAATGCCCAACTCCGTGGCCGTTGTACCACCCATGACTTCACCGATCGAAACCTGTGCGCCGGAAAGTTCGTTCACGATGTTTAATCGATCACCCGACCGGGCGATTTCGACCCGCAAGCCCATCTCAAGCCCGTTGATCTCGTTCATGAGTTCGCGAACGGTGGTCACAGCGGAGAGATCCACATCGCGAGTGGATGTGCCATTCGAGACCCTGATCGAGCCGAGCGGAACGGTTACTCCGGAAAGCACTGTGATCGGTGTCAACTCGGTCAGCCGGGGATTGACATCCGCGCCAGTCTCATTCACTCCATCGGCAAATGCCGCCTGACTCAGGCCGAGATCAGTGGCGGTTGAGTTCCCCGTCAAATCAGCGATCGTCACGGTGAAGCCGGGGTTCAGGTCAATGTTCAATCGATTGCCGGTTGCGCCATCAACCGTGACACCACCGCCGCCGAGGGCGCCGGGTGCCTCAGTATTCAGGAGGTTCGTCAGCCGATCAGCAATGTCACCGACGGTAACTGCTCCGGTGAGATCCAGCTCATAGTCACTGCCATTAACATCAACGTTCACGGTCGCCAGTCGCACTCCGAGCCCCTGGGCACCGCTCAGGTCAGAAAGACGTGTGCTCATGGTCATGCCCGGATCAAGATCACGATCACCCTGAATGCGTTGACTCAATGAGCCGAATGCCGCCTCTCCAGCCATGGTGATTGGAAGAGCAACACTCAATCCGAGGTCGGTGTTCAAGCCCTCGCCACTGCCTCGATAGGCGATCCCACCGAGACTGTTGATGAACGGCTTGGCTCCGGTCGCCGTACCGCCGAAGAGATGCAGGTCCTGGTACTTGCGATTGGCGATGTTGGTCAACTCATTCAGGATTGAGTCGATTACGTGCGCCTGATTCTCGCGCGTGGCCGCGTCTGAGCCAATGCCGATCTGACTCGACCCGATGCCCTTTGCCTCGAGCAGCAGTTCACCGGCGTCATTCAAGGCCTGGTCAACCGTAGCCAGCACACTGTCAGCATGCGAAAGGTTGCGTAATCGCTGACCACGACGTTCGAGCACATCGTCGAGAACAGTGACCGCGCTGGCGTTAATCGGATTGTCCGAAGGGCGGTTCAGCGACCGGCCCGAGGCCAGTTGCATCTGCGCCTCCAGCAATCGGCTTTGCGCACCGACGATCGAGCGCTCAAGAAGCTGTCGGCTGAGCATCGTGGGAACACGCGCAAGATGGGAAGGGATCGATGTCATATCTGCATTACCTCACGCTCATCCGATCGAAAGCAGGGTCTGAATCATCTCATCAATCACGCTGATGAAGCGCGCCGAGGCCTGGAACTGTCGCTGAAACGACAGCAGATTGATTGCCTCTTCATCCATCGACACACCCGAGACGGCCTGCAACTGGCCGGCAATGTTTTCACGCACGAGCGTCGCAGAATCAACCGCGTTCTTCGCAGCGGCAGCCCGCACTGCGGTGCTGTTCACCGAATGCAGCCAGAACTCGCGCAGACTGCTGCCGTTCAAGGGATCAAGCGGCGCGTCCTGAAGATTGGCGATATCAATTGCCGTGTCATTTGACCCGAGGACATGGCCGCCGCCAACTGCAAGTTTGGAAGGATCCGTCTTCAGCGTCTGGTTGAGCGCGATGTCCGCAGCGTTGCGACCCGTGAAGTAGGTGTTCATGCCCAGCGCAGCCAGAGCGCCGGATGTGTCATCGGAGAAGCTGATTTCGTATCCCGCCGCTGCCGTCAGCGTAAGCGCCTGATCAATGCTGATCGAAGCGTTCACGTTCGGAACCCCAATCACCGTATTGATCTCATCAATCAGATCGTTGAGCGACATCGAATCGCCATCAAGCTTGATCTGGTGTGTCGTCCGTGTTCCGGTCTGCTGATGCGTGACATGAATGAAGAACGAATCGTTCTCGATCCGGAATGGAAGGTTGGCTGCCGCCGCATTCAGATTTACCGTCGGATCCGCAATCGGATATGCTCCCGTGAGCGATGAGTAGCCGCTGGCCCCCTGGCCCTGAGCGTGCAGCTTGTTGACCTGAAAGATCAACTGCGATGCGAATGCATCAAGGTCTTCAATCGCCGGATTGATCGTTTCTTCACGCTGGCGCAGTAATGCGCCGATGCGACCCGAATCAATGCTGAGTTCACTCTGATCCGCAGAGATGCGAACTGAGACTTCAATCTCTCCGTTCACCGATCGAGAGCGCAATTCAACACCCCGGCTCTGGCCGGCAATGACGACCGGAAGCGATCCGACCAAGACATCGACCGCGCCGTTCGGCTGCTCGATGGCGCTGATATCCATGTATTGTGCCAGCTCCTCGAGAAGCTGGTCGCGTTGATCGCGCAGCGAATTGGCCACGCCAACGCCCTGCTCGGTTTGGGCGATACGAAGATTGACATCTTCGATTCGCGAAAGCAGATCGTTCACCTGGTCAACACTGGCGCTCAGATCGCGATCCACTTCAGTACGAACCTGGGCATAATCCCCGCGCAGTGTCTGAATGCGCCCCGCGAGAATCTCACCCTGCTGAATGACCACGGTGCGCACCGCGTTGTCGAGCGGATTGTTTGCCAGTTCACTGAACGAGTTAAAGAACTCGCTCAAGAGCGTTGACAGATCGTTCTCAGTGAGTTCGTTCTGAAGTGCCTCGATCGATCCGAGAAACCGCTGATCGATCATACTGCCGTGCTGCTGACTGATCGCATCACGCAACCGGTTCTGCAACGCCACATCGACCTGGCGAGTGATCTGCATCAGATCAACGCCGCGGCCGACGAACTGCCCACGACCGATCTGCTCGCTCCGCGCGGGAGAGAGGTTGACGACCTGCCGCGTGTAACCGGGCGTCGAGGCGTTCGCCATGTTGTTGCCGGCCACCTGAATGCCCGCCTGGCTGGCAACCAGTCCCGACCGACCAATCTGGAGTGCTCCATTGAGACTCATTGGTTCATCCAATCAACTCTTCAAATCAAGCGCTGACGACACGGGAACACCAACTGCCAGCCGTCCGTGTCGGCCGTACACTTTCGCTCGGCTCAACGTGCCCTGCACGAGTTGCATCAAGCCCGCCATGTGCATGCTCAGTTGTTCCATGGCGTTTCGCACAACTGAGCTTTCCCGCCGCACCCGCTCAACGATCTCACGCACCTGTGCTGCGAAGGCCGTCAGTCGCTCGGACTGCTCATGTTCGACCAGCGTTGCCATCTCGGACACCGTTAACGGGGTCTCGCGATTCGGATCTACCAGTTCGGTCACTTGCCCCACCAGGATGAATCGCCTCTTCTCAAGTTCCGCAATCTGCTGAACAATGACGTTTTCTTCCTCGCAGATCTGAGTGATGGATTGAATCTGCCCGGAGCGAATGATGTCGCGCTTTCGCGCGATCATCTGCGCAAGCTGTTCGTGCAGCGTGAACTGTTTCCGCAGTATCAACTCAATCTGATTAATCAGTTCGACTCGGAGCTGATCATTGGCGGTGTGGTCACGCATGCCATTCTCCCATTTGGGCTCCACCAGTTGACTGACTCACGTTCAGCAGGCGCTTGGCCACCGAATCCACCAGCGGCCAGCGCGTACTCTGCACGATTCGATCCGCCATGAGCGAATCGAACATCGGTCCGAATCGTCGCTCGGCGGTCGTCGTCGCGAAGGGGCCATCTTCCGGTGCAAAGGGGCCGTCGCGCATCATCGCGAGCGCAGGGACCACGAATGCATCCGCAACAAACTGCGTCGCTGCTTCCCGTGCAAGTCGTCCACGTTCCGTGGCGAGGACCTCATCGAATTCCTTTGTCGGCCGGCCGAGTGAACGCGCGCTTGTTTGCAAGTTGCTCGCGTCAAACCGCGCGGTATGCACTGCATCTGGATGGGCTGTTGGCGAGATCATTCTTCGATAATCTCCGCGTGCAGCGCGCCCGCTCGTTTGAGTTGGTAGAAGATCGCGATCTGGTCCTTCGCCGGAACCTTGAGCTGGTCCAGGGCATCTTTCAGATCAAGCAGCCGCGCACGCGCTCGCGAGGGCGTCGAAGAGGGGTCAACCACCGCCCAGCGTGATGTCTCATACACCGGATCGGCCGGTGTCGGCACCGGCGGCGGTGTGATGGTCGTGATTGACAATCCCGCATGCGAAATGGTGATCGGGCTAATCTCAACATTGCCCGTAATCACAATTGATCCCGTCCGCTGATTCACCACCACCCTTGCCGGCGTGCGCAGAATCGAAGGATCGATACCCAGCGTCATGATCGTCGCGATGAAGTTGGCCGGATCCTTCAACTCAACATCCGGCACCATGACCTGAATGTTTCGGGCATCCAGCACTTTCGCGATGTTCGGATACCCCGCCGGAACGAACTCATCGTTGATCGCCGCCGCCATCACCGAGGCCACAGGGTATCCCGCGTACGGCTCCTTCAGCACCAGCGTAATGCTGCCATCGTTCGCCACCGGGTTGGTGCGAAAATCAGCCAGCAGTTGTCCGCCGCCGCGCACCACGCCCGATCGCGGGTTCGATCCTTCGACGATGATCGATCCCGTCGCCATCGCCAGTGGCTCAAGGTCCAGTGCATCCGGAAGCGGCAGCCGCAGCATTGACGGCACCAGCCGTCCACCCGCGAGACTCTTCGCGTTGAAGAGCGTTTCGACATGCACATCGATCCGATCACCTTCACGCGCTCCGGTCGGGGGAATCTCAATCGTCACCAGCACCACCGCAAACGCATCCGCCTTTGCCAGTTCTTCAAGGCGAAGCACACCGTTCCCCAGGTTCGCCAGCAACTGTGCCATCGGCTGTGCAGCGATGAACGCATCCTTGCTCTGATCGCCCGAACCGTTCAGCCCCACCACCAGCCCCAGTCCCGTCAGCGTGTTGTGCTCGTGACCTTTCAGCCGAACTAGCGACTGAATCTCCGTCGCGCCAGCAGAAACTGCGCCGAGCGCAACAATTGCCGAGGCCGCCAACCACTTCATCATCATTTTCAAGTGCTTCATGCGGACATCCTGTCCTAAAGGTCAAACTCCAGGAATGCAGAAGCAAGATGCAGACCAATCCCCCGCGCATCCGTCCACTACAATCGCTCCGTGTCTCCCACACCCCGGTCATACTCATTCTCACCCATACTCATCGCCGGCATCATTGCCACCGGCGGCATGATGCTTTGGCTCAGCACCTGGACTGGCCCCGATGCACCTGGTGGCGGTCCCGCCCTCTTCATCGCCACTTTTCTCGAAGGCGTATGGCCCGCATTACTCTGGCTGGGTGCAGCGGCCGGCTTCGGTCTCGCCTTCTGCCGCGCCCTTCACCTGCAAACCCAACTGCCTATCAGCATCCAGATCGCGATCGGCACCGCGCTCCTCCTCTTTCTCGATGCTGCGCTCGCTACGGCTGGCCTACTCACCATCGCCGGAACATCCATCACCTGGGCGCTCACCCTCAGCGGATTCGTCCTCCTCCTCTCCTCATTCCATGCCGCCCGATCACCTCTCGATGAATCCGCCTCGTCGAGCGACTGGTGGGTCGCCTTCCCCGCCATCGCCATCCTCCTCGTCGCTGCCTGCTCCGCGCCGGGCTGGCTCTGGGCCACCGAGTTCGGCGGATACGATGCGCTCAGCTACCACCTGCAACTTCCCAAGGAATGGCTCGCCGCAGGCCAGCTCCAACCGCTTCGGCACAACGTCTACAGCTACCTCCCTTCCGCAGCCGAGGCCGCCTTCCTCCACCTCATGGCCTTGCGCGGCGATCCGATTCTTGCCGCCGTCTCCTGCCAACTCCTTCACGCGGGCATCGCCATCCTGCTTGCCAAGTGCCTCGCAGATCACTTCAACCTCACCCACACACCACGCCTCAAACCCCTCGCCTGGGCACTCACCCTCGGCACACCCTGGGTCATCATCACCGGCTCACTCGCCTACAACGAACTCTTCGTCGCCCTCATGCTCGCCGCCGGCATCACCATCACCACCACCAGCAACAAGATCAAACCCCTCACCCTCGGGTTCATCCTCGGCCTCATCGCAGGAACCGCCTGCGCTGCCAAACTCACCGCCATCGGCATCGCCATCCTCCCCCTCGCCATCATCACCCTCGTTCATCACCCGAGAAGTCACTGGCTCCGGATCGCTCTCCCCGCCGCCATCACCGCCACCCTCATCCTCTCTCCCTGGCTCATCCGCAACGCCCTCGATACCGGCAACCCCTTCTTCCCGTTCCTCACCGATCTCCTCGGCCACGGCCATTGGACCGCCGAGCAAATCGCCCGCTGGAACAACGCCCACCAACCAACCGCCCTCACCTTCACCCAACGACTCACTGCCCTCTGGAATCAACTCTTCATCTTCGGCTTCGGTCAGAACCCCAAACCCGGCGAACCGTGGGCACCACAATGGTCAATCCTCCCCTTCCTCGCCTTCGTCGCACTCCTCATCAAACTCATCCCCGGACCCGCCCCCGGACCCGCCCCCGGACAGGCCCCCGGACAGGCCCCCGAACAGGGAAAAGAACCCGCCACTGCCAACAAGCGCGCTGCCATCGCGCTCCTTCTGGCCATCATCGCATCCATCTTCTTCTGGCTCACGTTCACTCATCTGCAGTCCCGGTTCATGGTTCCCGCTCTTCCGCTCTTCATCCTTGCCATTCCCTTCGCCTTCCCTCGCCGTTTCGGAAGCATCACCCGCGATGCCCCCCGATCATCGATCTCCATCACCACGACCGTCCTCATCCTCGCGCTTTCGTTCATCTATGCGCTCCAGCCGATGTACTCGTTTTCGCGCGAGCATGCCGACCCCACAGGCCGGGCGCCATCCCGACCCGCAGCGGCCATCGGCACCGAATCCCTCTCCACCGGCGATCGCCTCCCCCAAGCCCTCCAGCAGCAACTCGCGCAGAGCGGCTTTCCCGCGGTCCTCATCAATCATCTGCTCCCCCCCGGCTCGCGCACCCTCCTGCTCGGCGAGGCACGCCCCTTCTACTACCACCTCGACGCCATTCACTCCACCACCGTCTGGGATGAATCCCCCCTCACCCCCATCATCCGCGCCCACCCCAACGACCCCGACCGCTGGGTCGCCGACCTCCGCGAACTCGGATACACCCACGTTCTCCTCCATGCCGACATGCTCGAACGCTGGCGCAGGACCAATCAACTCGACCCCACC
>CBFGRU010000101.1:0-10407 GCA_965651255.1 uncultured Phycisphaerales bacterium | reverse complement strand
ACTTCCGCCGCCGCGGCGCCGCCACGGCTCATGCCGGTGTCAATCTCCAGATGCACCGGCGCGGTCGCGCCGAACTTTTCGGCGATCTGAATGAGCCGCTCCAGATGGTCGGTTCCATGAACGACCAGGTGCAACCGTCCGGAGACGAACGCGCGATACAACTCATCCGTGCGGTCAATCTCCCAGACCGGCATGAGGACCAGAATCGGGGTCACCACGGCCGCCCGAACGAGTTCGGTCGCCTGCTCCGGGGTGTACACCGCGAACATCGTTGCCTGGCCACTGAGACGCCGTGCGATTCGCACCGCTCCCAGGCCGTACGCATCGGCCTTCAGAACGGGGCACAGACCGGTCCCGGAACCGATCAGCCGTCGCAGCAACATGGCATTGTGTTCAACTGCGGAAAGATTGATCTGAACGACGCTGGTGTCGCGCATGGCCGTCACATTCCACATTCGGGGTGGTCTTCGGATGATCCAAGGCGGCGGACGCCGGCCGGCACCTGGGGCTGGTGCCGCCGACCACAGCCGCCTTCGCACGGTGGTATCGACCGGCGGCCGATCCTAGCATGACTTGTTCTCTTCCGGCGATCAACCGGTGGCCGATCATTTATCGGCACCTGGATTTTCTGCCGAATTCTGAACCGGGCCGATGATGTCGCCCGCCTGTTTTCGCATACCGGCCGACATCCCCGAACTTGAGTCTATCGTGATGTCTCGCCCTGCCTCGACTGGAACCTATGCAAGAGATATTCAGCCAGAACCTGACCTTTGAAGACCTCGGCCTTCGCGAATGCATTCTCAAAGCGCTGCGCGAACGGAACTTCGAGCGCCCAACCGACATTCAAGCCAGACTCATCCCGTGCATCATCAACGGGCGCGATGTCCTCGGCCAGGCACGAACCGGCACCGGCAAAACCGCAGCGTTCGGCCTTCCGGTCCTCCACCGGCTGGAAAATGCCAAACCGATCAGTGCGCTGATTCTCGTGCCAACTCGTGAACTCGCTCAGCAGGTCACGAATGAGATCAACGGCTTCGCTACGCATAACCAGGTGAAGGCCACGGCAATCTACGGCGGCGAGCCGATTCGCGCCCAGGTGCAACGACTTGAACGTGGGCCTGCCATCGTCGTCGGCACGCCCGGCCGGGTCATGGACCTGCACGAACGTCGATTGCTTCCCTATGACAATGTGCAGTTCGCGGTTCTCGATGAAGTCGATCGCATGCTCGACATCGGCTTCCGTGATGACATTCGCAGGATTCTCGGCGGCATCAAACAGCCGCACCAGACGATCTTCGTTTCGGCCACGATTTCGGACGAGATCGAAACGCTTGCCCGCCGGTACATGAATGATCCGGAGAAGATCGTCACCTCCGCCGGGTCGCTCACCGTGCAGCAGGTGCAGCAATCGCACATCATCGTTCAACCGTGGGACAAGAAACGCCTGCTGCTCCACCTGCTGACGCACGAAGAGCCCGCGCTCACGGTCGTCTTCTGCGCCATGAAGGACACCGTGGACAAGGTTGCTGAGTTCCTGCGACAGAACAAGATCGATGTCCATGCGATTCACGGGGACATGTATCAGAACAAGCGCAATCGGGTGATGAAGAAGTTCCGCTCCGGGCAACTCGGTGTTCTGGTCGCGAGCGACCTCGCAGCACGCGGGCTGGATGTCGAAGGAATCACGCATGTGATCAACTACGACATCCCGATCGACTCGGAGATCTACGTTCATCGCATCGGTCGAACCGCGCGCATTGGGCGCGATGGCACCGCGTGGACATTCATTACGCCGGAAGAAGGCAAACACCTGACCGCGATTGAAGCGCTGATCAACCATGAGATTCCGCGCGTCGAGTACCCGGACTTCGAGCCGGGCGAGGTTCCGGAAGGTGTTCGCCGGCGAATTGAGGCCGAGCGGGAACGCATGGAAGCGGCACGCAACAAAGCGAGTCGAAAATACGCGGAATCGGCGCCGGAAGCAGACAAGACCGATGCATCGCGGTTCCCCGGCGGGCTGGTTCCCACCTCTGCGCCGTCCCGTCGACTCGGCGGGCGTCTGAAGTCGCGACGTGGCCGGTGAATTCATCCAGATCGGGAAGGAAGTCTCCACCGCTCTCGCTGAGGGTGCCCCTGTCGTTGCGCTCGAATCAGCGGTCATCACGCACGGACTGCCGCGTGAACCATGTACGGACGTTCCTCCATCGCTGAATGACCATTGGGATCAGCAAGGGCCAACCAACCTCGAACTCGCGCATCAGATGCAGCGCATCGTCCGTGAGGAAAACGCCGTTCCCGCGACCATCGCGGTCATTCGCGGTGTGCTGACGATCGGCCTGGATGATGATCAACTCGAACTGCTGGCCGCCGACGAGTCAGCGCACAAAGTCAGCGTGCGCGATCTCGCGCCCGTGATGCATGCCGGCAAGAACGCCGGTGCCACGGTCGCGGCGACGTTGTCTGCGTGCCAGCACAGCCAGCCAAACCCGATTCGCTTTTTTGCCACCGGGGGAATCGGCGGCGTCCACCGAGAATGGACTCACCGGCCGGATGTCTCCAACGATCTTGTGCAACTGGCTTCGACGCCAGTGTGTGTGGTCTGTGCTGGCGCGAAATCGATTCTCGACATTTCCGCGACGTTGGAAGCGATTGAAGCGCTTGGCGTGCCGGTCATCGGTCTGCGGACCCGGCACTTCCCGCGATTCGTGTGTCCACCCGACCCTGAGCAATCGCTGGCGCACACGGTTGATGATGAATCACGATTGGCGCGTCTCTGCCGGATTCAATGGACCGAGCTCAACCAGCGTGCCGCTGTGCTCGCCGTTCAACCCGTGGCATCATCAGTCGCGCTCGATCCCGCGGCATACGGCGATGCGGTGAGCGAAGCGGAGTGGGAGGCCGATCGCGCCGCCGCACGCGGGGCCGCCCGGACACCGTTCCTCCTCAGCCAGATTGCCCGTCTCACCCGTGGCGCGGCCCTTCGCGCGAATCTTGACCTCCTGGCTGCCAATGCTCGAGCCGCGGCTCGAGCGGCGGTTGCCTTCAGCCGATAACAAAGATTCAACCCTTTGGATCGGACAGCCGATTATCCACAAGGACTTGACTTTCAAGGACAAAGCGAGTCCACTAGTAGCTGAGAAGACGCGAGGCCCGGACACCACGGCCCGTCTTCCCCGGAGCGTTTGACAGCGTCGTTCCGTGTACCGCCGGCGCGGTCGGTGGTAACCCGTGTCGCGTTTCCGCTCCCTGTCGCGGAGACCCTCTCGGAATGCTCATGACAACCAAGAGCGGGATCCTCGTGTGGCCAACTGGCGCCGAGGGTCGAATCAGGCAGTACGAAAACGGTCCGGTCGAAGGGAACGATGATCCCTTCGTCCCCGCCGATCTCATGCAGCGATATCCGCTGCGACCCGGTCAGCACCTGACGGTCGAGGTGGTGGATAAGAAGCCGCGCCGACGTCGAGGGAGGCCGCGATCGGCCCGTCCGGTCGTTGGTGAAGTCCTGGAGATCGACGGACTCTCACCGGATGAATACGGCCAACGGAAGAAGTTCGAGGAGCTGACGCCGCTTGACCCCCAGCCACGGATGGATCTGGAGTACCGGGAATGTCCGCCGGCGTGTCGTCTGATCGACCTGTTCTGCCCCATCGGGTACGGCACGCGCGGACTCATTGTCGCGCCTCCCAAAGCCGGCAAGACCGTGCTCCTGCAGAACATTGCCTACGGCATCAAGCACAATCATCCTGATGTCGAACTGATCGCGCTGCTCATCGATGAACGTCCGGAAGAGGTCACCGACTTCAAACGAAACGTTCCCGCGCAAGTGCTGGCCTCATCGAACGATCAGGATGTGGACAAGCACATCACGCTCGGCATGTTCGCCATCGAACGCGCCAAGCGGCTGGTTGAGATCGGGCGCGATGTGGTTGTGCTGCTCGATTCAATTACGCGACTTGGCCGTGCCTTCAACAATTCGCGGAAGTTCGGTTCGTCCGGCCGCACCATGACCGGTGGACTCGACAGTCGCGCCCTCGAAGTGCCTAAGCAACTCTTTGGCGCCGCGCGCAAGGCCGAAGAAGGCGGGTCACTCACCATCATCGCCACCTGTCTGGTCGATACCGGGTCTCGTGCAGACCAGATCATCTTCGAAGAGTTCAAGGGCACGGGAAACATGGAACTGATCCTCGATCGCTCGATTGCCGAGCGCCGAGTCTTCCCGTCCATCAATCTCGCCGCCAGCGGTACCCGCAAAGAGCATCTGCTGATGAACGAAGCGGAACTCAAGACGGTGACCGCGCTTCGTCGGCGATTGCTCAACATGCCGCCGCATGTCCAGGTGGAACAACTGCTCGGCGCGCTCAAGCGGTATCCGACCAATTCGGACCTGGTTGCCGGCTGAAACTGCCTTCCATCGGGCATAACCAATGCGGAGGACTCCGACGTGACGCCCACCGGAGCGGTGGCGGCAACGATTACGTGCGGTCGTCGGACGACTCAACAACAAACCGCGCTTCGACCACCAGCGTGTCGTCATTGGCGCGCCCCCTTCGAAACTGATTCACCGCGCGAATGATCGCGCGGGCGACCGATCCGCAATCGCTCTTCGCGGTGGCGCGACTCAGCGCTTCGCGCAATCGATCATCGCCGAAGAACTCGCCCCCCGAACCGCGTGCTTCCGTGACACCATCGGTGTAGGCCACGACACATTCATCATCGCGCAACTCACGAACGTGTTCCTCGACCGCGTACAGGTCGCGGCTCAGTACGCCCAGCATCGTCGCGGTCGCGCCAAGCGGTTCGAGCGGACCATCCGGCGAGCGGATGTACGCGGGCGGATGACCCGCATTCGCCCAGCGCAGCTCCCGCCGAACCGGATCAAGCTGCAGACTGATCGCGGTGGCGTAAATCCCCTGCGGGGCGACGGCGATGCGCGCATAATCATTCATGGCCTGCAGAAGTTTGCGCGGTGAGTGGTCGGTGCCGTCGGCAAAGAGGCGCAGCATCTCGCCATGCAGCCGGTTCACGGCAAGTGCCGCAGCCAGCCCGTGCCCTGAGACATCAACCAGTGTCACGGTCATGATGCCGCTGCTCTCACTGGGTGGAAACGCCAGCGGGTGTATGTGCAGGAAGTCCCCGCCGATCTCACGCATCGGTTCATACTCGTAGGCGACGCGGACCGGCCCCCGCGCGACCGGCGGCGGGAAGAGCGCCTCGTGCACTCGACGGGCGGATGCCAATTCACCCTGCAACTCACCGAGACGACCTTCCAGCGCTCGGGTGGTGAACTGCTCATCAAAACGGCGCGATCGCCACGATGCCCACAGGACACCCGGCGCTGCTGCGGGAATCAGCCCCGCGATCAGCACCGCGCGCACCCACGGTTCGCCCGGATTGAGCGTGAGTGTGACCACGATGAAGGTAATCGCCAGCGGAATGAGCGGCCACAGCGATTCGCGCGGTGTGAGGGCGACGAACAGCGAACCAAGGAAGTGCAGGACGAACAGTCCGGCTGCTCCCACCATGACGGCGGTTTCGTTTCTCGACCAACCCTCTGCGGTTCCGCCCGCTGAATCGAGGTAGACGCTCAGCGGCGCGCCGAGCATCGTCATGCCCGCCGCCAGCAGCACGACCCAGTTCATCGTGAGCACAATGGTTCGACGTCGGGGCGGAGCGCGCACGACCACGAACGCTGCGCCCAGATAAACGGACAAGAGCGCGAGATCCCCACCAAGGTCGAGCAGACTGTCGGAGTTCATCCACTCTTCGAACTGACCGTGCCAGATGAAGGCGATGAGATCCCAGATCGTCGAGATCATGCTGAAGATCAGAATGAACAGCATCACCCCGCAGTACCAGAGCATGCGCTTGCGCAGCCATCGCGCCCGCTCATCGCGATAGCGTTCCGCGAAGTCGGTATCCGATTGAGCAAACCCCTGGGGAACTGGCACCATGGGCGATCAGCATATCCGAGGATGACAAAACAGGTCAGCTCGACCCGAGAGTGATGCACAAGACCGGCCCCCGAGGCACGTGCAGTTATTCATCGCCTTGACATCGCTCAATGGTCCAGCGGTGCTCCAAGCTCCCTCGCACGTTCGCGAGATCGCTCCGCAAGGTCTTCCCGACCGGCAATCTGGTAGATGGTCGCCAATTGCGCATGCAGCATCGCATTTCGCGGTTCCTTGCGGACCGCTTCGATGATGGCCTGTTCGGCGTACTCGAACAGGGCGGCCTGGAAGAAGATGCCCGCGGCTCGCTGATAGAGTTCGATCTCCTCCGGCTCGTTCCGCAGGACCTCGAAGGCCAGTTCCACGGCTGCGGAATTCTCCGAGGGAAGCGAAGCGATCGCTTCGGCAAGCGTGATCTTGGCAAAGAGGTTGTTCGGCTGCCGCGCAACCAGCGATCGCGCCCACTCGATGCCTTCCGGGACGGTGCGCACCTCGCCGAAGAGCGTGATGGTTTCCCGCTGCAGGATGTGCAGCTCCGGGTGTGCCTCGGACATCTGCACCGCGTAGTTGAGCGCACCTTGATGATCGCCAGCGAGCAGAAGCAATCGCGCGTAGTCGGCGCAGAGCACATCAATCGGGCCGGTGATCTCCAGTGCACGTTGCATCGAGCTGGCTGCGGACTTGAAATCCGCCCGCACCGCGTGCAGCCGGGCCAGTCGGGTCGCAACCGCCGGACTGGTCATGGGGGCGAATCCACCATCCACCCAGCCGAGTGCACGTTCCAGATGTTTGATCGCAACCCCCGCTGCCTCGACCGACTCTGCCGGCCTCGGAACCGACGATGGGGCAAGCAACAGATCGCGCGAGAGCGACCCCACCTGCGCATCCCACCGGTCGCCTCGCCAGGTGTACCAGTTCGTCAATCCCGATCCCGTCAAGACAACCAGCATCGCAACCATCGCCGCGCCGAACAACCAGCCCGTCGGAGTGAGTCGGCCCCGCCACTTCAGGTTCAAGGATTGAATCCGCACCAGCGACTGCGATCGTTGCACCATGCGCCACAGCTTGAACAGCAGAAAGCTGACGATTCCCGCCGAACCGATCGCCATCAGAAGCGGCACCGGTTCACCCAGATACATGCCACGGATCGACAGCAGCGACAGGAGGAACACGGCGGCCAGAGCGATGTCTTCACCAAGCCGCAGGTCGTACTGCCTCTTCGGCCGTCTGTTTTTTGCTTCCCCTTTCATGACGGCCGGCGCGCCGAATCCGAAGTACAGCGCGTCGTTCGGGCAGACGCTGACGCAGTCCAGGCACTTCATACAGCCGGTATCAACCACCATGCCGTACTCGCGTACTTCTTCATGAACACGAACATTACTGGTGCAGACCGCCGTGCAATGGCCGCATCCCTCGCAGGCATCGGTGACCCGAATGCGCGCGGGCGAAAGCTCATCGAGCGGCGCAAAGAACCCCCCATACGGGCATCCGTAGGTGCAGAACCCCTTGGAACCAAGAAAGTACACCGCCGCGAATCCGCAGATGAAAAGTGTGGGAATCGCCATCAGAATCGGGAACGTCGCCCAGAAGTCATCTGTCATCAGGTGGTTCTGGAACCCGCGCCAGGGGGGCGGGCTGGTGAACCACACCTTGGCTGCCGGCCAGAACCGATCGAGGATCGGCAGCAATGCCAGCCGCTTGAAGGTCGGCCAGACAAACATGTACAGGGCTAGCAGCAGCGGCACCCAGATCAATGTCCGCGAGCGAAACGGGCGTGGGGTAATCCCGACCTTCTTCATCAGCCAGCCGCAAAGATCCTGCAGCAGCACCACGTGGCAGGCCCATCCGCAGAACCACCGGCCGAAGATGACCGTCGAAACCAGCGTCAACGCGAAGAAGATGAACCCGGCGTTCACCAATCCAAGCTCGAGCGTCTGCATCGCTTCACTCGGCTCGATCGGCGTGAGGGTCGTCGCACTCCACCACCCAAACTCTCTTCCGGCCAACCAGACCGCGATGTGCAGGAGCATGAGGAACTGCACCGTCCCGAGGACGACCGCGCGTCGCCGCCCGTTCCGACTGGGGCGAATCCGGGTTCGGCGCGCTGACTGTTCATACCCCGCCAGAACTGGGAGCGCAATGGAGCCCGATTCGCCTGCGTGCGAAGCGACCTTCAGGTTTAGCGGTCCGTTCCTCATGGCGGGTCAAGTCTACGGGGCTCATCGGTCAAATCGCGGTGCTGATCCCGTCAGATATCACATGATGCTGGCCGATGGATTCGTCCGTGCCTATGCTCGGCCTTTCATTGCCCGGAGGCGATGATCTGAGGGTTGCGAACCGACCGAAGGAGAACCGTTCGCCATGGAAACGACGTTGATTATTCTCAAGCCGGACGCCGTTCAGCGTGGATTCATGGGACGCATCATCAGCCGGTTCGAGGAGAAGGGCCTGCAGATCGTTGGATGCAAGTTGATGCGCATTACCGAAGAGCTTGCTGCCCAGCATTACGATGCGCACCGGGAGAAGCCCTTCTACACCAGTCTCGTTCGGTTCATGACATCCTCCCCGGTTCTCGTGCTCGCGATCCGCGGTAACAGCGCGATCACCATCAGCCGAAAGATGATGGGCGCGACGTTCGGGTCCAAGGCCGAGCCGGGCACGATACGTGGCGACTTTGGCGTCTCGAACAGTTTCAATCTCATCCATGGCTCCGACAGCCCTGAAGCCGCGGAGAAGGAATTGAAGCTGTTCTTCCGCGATGGTGAGATTCTGGAGTACAACCAGGCGATCAACGCCTGGGTGTACGACCACTCGAGCGGCAGCCCGGAGTAAGGGACGTCCGAATAACCGAATTCGGGTGCGAACATCACGGCATCTGATGCGATTCGGTTGAGATTCGTCCACATCTCTTCAACGCACGGAATGGGCGGTCCTACGCCCAGACGGGCGATCCATTTGAATTTGTGGACAACCGGTGGATTCTTGTGCGGAGTCCGTTCGCATAGCTGTAAAAATGGGGAATCCCGACCCTCGATTGGTGTATGTACGGTCGGAGTTTCCCTGATCCAGCAATCCGCGATTCGCCTGATTCCGATTCCGAATGTTCGGCGAATGCAACCTGAAACGGAAGTTTTGTTACAAAAACGGCAGGTTTGCCGAAGAATCATCGGGCTCACGTGCGAATCTGTGGTAGATTGGTGCCATTGAACGATCGGCCGGCCTCGTTCGCCGGCAACATCAATCTGCTGAATCGGAACAAGTTGGTGACTTGTGAGAAAATGTGGAATTGTTTAGAATGGTTCCACATTCATCGGATGAACCGGCGTGAATTTGGATCGTAGTACTGGCTGATAAACCCGCTGGCCGTTCACACCGGAGCCGGCTGATTCGGGACTGACGGGAATACGGCTCCCCCACTTGGATCGAGACATACTCAGCACAGCGTCATTCCGAAAGGAAAAGGCGAACCAGACATGCAGGCAATGATTGCCAAAAACTCCCCTCTTGACCGCATGCGGCAGCGTGAGCGAGCGACGGTGCGCCGGGAAACCGCGGCGCCACGAAAGTCGCTGAACACCTCACTTTCGGCTGCCGATGAGCGGCTTCTTCGCCAGATTCTCGCTGAGGAGATGGATTACATCGACTCACCCGAGTTCCGCAAGGCCGGAGCCGAACAGGCGATTTACGACGAGGCGCCGGACATCCGCCGCCCCGATGTGTCGTGGTATCGGCCGCTGATGGACGATCTGACTCCGCCCAAGGCCCGCTCGCTCAAGAATGCGGGCACGGTGCTGCTCACCGGCGCGGAAGAGCGGGTCATCTTCCTTCAGTACAACTACGCGCGATTTCGCGTGTCGGAGCTGCAGAAGGAAATCGGCTCGAACGACCCCACGCCCGACCAGGCGCGGGATGTCCTTCGCTGGTATCGCAAGGCCGTTGCCTACCGCGAGCAGATTGCCGAGACCAACCTCGCCCTCGTTCTGGCGATGGCGAAGCGCACCCGCATGAGTGAGGTTGACTTTGCTGACCTGGTCAGCGAAGGCAACATGGCTCTGCTCCGTTCGGTTGACAAGTTCGACTGCGGACGCGGCTTCAAGTTCTCGACGTACGCCTGCCGAGCGATCCTGAAGGCCTTCAGCCGCCAGGGCTTGAAGCTCAGCAAGTACCGACAGCGGTTCCCGACCGATTTCGACCCCGCGCTCGAAAAGTCCAATCACCTCGAGAATGTTCGTCGCACGAGCGAGCTTGAGGCGGCCGATGAGGTCAAGCACATTGTCCAGAACAATGAGGCCGATCTCACCGATGTCGAGCGAACGGTGATTCATCACCGCTTCGGACTGGATCTGGCCGAGAACCAGGACCCGCTGACGCTCGAACAGGTCGGCCAGATCATCGGCGTGACCAAGGAGCGTGTCCGACAGATTCAGAACAAGGCGCTCGAAAAGATTCGCCTCGCGCT
>CBFGRU010000100.1:0-10439 GCA_965651255.1 uncultured Phycisphaerales bacterium | reverse complement strand
GCGCATTTGCGCGGCAGGAACACGAAGAAAGCAAGTTCAATGCTGCGAATCAATCGCACCGCGCTTTGGACTACAAGCTCTATGTCTTGCTTGCCTGGTATTGGGCTACGAGCGACTTCCTTTGCATGCTGCAAAAGGGTCTCGTGGTTGTTGCCGGTGCAGTGTGGCTCGCCCGAGGAGAGCTTCAGATCGGCGCTTTTTTCTTCTTTCTGAGCGCAGTCACGATGTTCATTTGGCCCGTGAGAATGATGGGCCGCATTCTGGCGGATCTTGGCAAGGCGGTCGTTGCCATGGGCCGATTGTGTGAAGTGCTGGAGGTTGCTGAGGAGACCATGGAAGATGAGGACGCCATACGACCAGTGTCACTTCGTGGCGGGATCATCTTTGACAAGGTGAGCTTCTCACACGCAGAGAACGCTCCGGTCCTCAATGAGGTTTCCTTTTCAGTCAAGCCCGGAGAGACACTTGCACTTCTCGGCCCATCGGGCTGTGGCAAAAGCACGATCATTTCACTCCTCCTTCGAATGTACGACCGTGATTCCGGTCGAATCCTGCTTGATGAACACCCGATTGAGTCCCTCAACCGTCGAGATGTACGCCGTCAAATGGCGGTGGTACTCCAGGAACCATTCCTCTATTCACGTTCACTGCGTGAAAACATCAAGATTGCGCGAGAGGGCCTTTCCGATGAAACGATGATTGAAGCGACCAGGACAGCAGCGGTGCACGAGTCGATTACCAGCTTCGACGAGGGGTATGACACTTTGGTTGGAGAGCGCGGTGTAACACTCTCTGGCGGTCAGCGGCAACGAGTCGCCATTGCCAGGGCATTGGTACAGGATCCTGCCGTACTCGTGCTCGATGACTCGCTGAGTGCAGTGGACAACGAAACCGAGAGCGAGATTCTCCGCGCCATACGTTCGCGAAGTGGGCGTCACACTACGATCATCGTCGCGCATCGGTTAGGAACGATCCTGCATGCCGATCGCATCTTGGTACTTGAGCGAGGCCGGGTCGTTCAGAGCGGACGCCACACCGAACTCATGAACATGCCAGGTCTATACCGTCGCCTTTGGCAGATTCAGACCGCTGAAGCAGACGAAGACAGCTCCCAGGAGACCATCACCGAGTCTGGTGGTGCAATGCCCGCGACCACGGGGAGGGATTGAGATGAGTACATGGATGCCACAGGATGAGGATTATCGTGGCGAACTCGACTTGAACCTGTGGAAGCGGATTCTCGCCCACGCTTGGCCGTACCGCATGTCCTTGCTCACATTGATGGTGAGTGGCCTCTTGGTTGCAGCCATCGACACGATGTTTCCCATTGTGACCGCATGGCTTGTGGATGAAGCCATTGAGCGTGGTGTCACTTCCCGATTGTGGTGGTTCGGCGGATTGTATTGCATCCTCTTTGCAGGCCTTGCAACCTTTGTATTCCTTTTCATCGTGTTTGCCGGCCAGGTTGCGACTGGCGTTGCCTATGACCTGCGCACCAAAGGGTTCGCAAAGTTGCAGGAATTGTCATTTGCGTACTACGACGTGCGTCCAGTTGGTTGGCTCGTAACTCGTCTGACCAGCGATTGTTCGAAACTCTCTTCGCTCATTCCCTGGTTCATGCTGGACCTCGTGTGGGGTACCGCAACGATTCTGGGTATCGCCATCGCCATGCTTGTCCTTCACTGGCAGCTTGGCTTACTTGTGCTCACGATCGTGCCGCCATTGATTCTCGTGAGTATCTACTTCCAGCGGCGCCTCTTGGAAAGTTCGAGACTTGTGCGAAAGACCAATTCCCAGATGACTGCCTCGCTGAATGAGTGCATCATGGGCGTCAGGACAACCAAAGCTCTCGCGCGCGAGGAACAGAACCTCAAGGAGTTTCAGATACAAACGAGCGCCATGTTTGGATATTCGATGTGCAATGCATTGCAATCGGCGGTGTACCTTCCGCTTGTCATCACCATTGGTTCAATTGGTGTCGGCATTGCCCTGTGGTATGGAGGTGTGCACGTGGGAGGCGAATCCCTTTCTCTTGGGACTTTGATCGCATTCATGCAGTTTGCCGGCCTTTTCTACATGCCGATTCAAGAGCTTGCCCGGCGATTCACGGACCTTCAGGCTGCGCAGGCGGCGGCGGAACGAGTGCAAGGCCTACTCGATACCGAGTCAGAGGTGAGAGATGCTCCTCACCTGCTTGAACGGCCCGAGAATTCCGATGAACGTATCGAAGCCGTGGAGTTTGACCATGTCACGTTTTCATACAAGACCGGTGAACCGGTTCTCCGCGACTTTACCCTGAAAGTACAATCAGGGCAGACCATCGCACTTGTCGGAGCGACCGGCGGTGGGAAGAGCACCATTGTAAGCCTTCTCGCACGCTTCTATGAGCCGCAGCAAGGCCGCATCCTCATCAACAATGAGTTTGAGTACCGGGAGCGCACGCTCAAGTGGCTGCAGTCTCGGCTCGGAGTAGTGCTGCAGACACCTCATCTGTTCCGAGGCACGATTCGAGAGAACATTCGCTATGGTCGTCTCGAAGCTTCCGATCATGACGTAGAGCGGGCAGCGCTACTTGCGAATGCTCATTCATTCATTCTCGATACCGAGAAGGGATACGACACGGAGGTCGGTGAAAGCGGGGCACACCTCTCAGTCGGCCAGCGTCAATTGGTCGCTCTCGCGCGAGCTGTATTGGCAGATCCTGATATCTTTATCCTTGATGAGGCAACTTCTTCCGTTGACACCGAAGCAGAGCAGGCAATCCAGGCCGCAATCGGACAGGTACTGAAGGGACGTATCGCATTCGTGATTGCACACCGACTTTCGACCATTCGGCATGCCGATGTCATCCTGGTTATCGATGCCGGCAGGGTCGTTGAGCGGGGACGACATGCCGAATTGATGCGAAAGCGAGGTCGGTACTATCACTTGTATACTCGACAGTTCCGGGCCCAGCGAGAGGCGGAGGCGTTGGCGGCCGGCTAGCCGCAACGATGGTCGTGCCAGAACCCGTTTCGATGCTTTCGCAAACACTCTACACAAGCACAAATACCCGCAGGACCCAAACCATACCTTGACCGAATGCTCACACTTCTGGCCTAGCATCCCGTGCCTGAACGGGATCTGAACGCTTCCTGCCTATGTGGGTCCGAAGTGTTTGGAGTGCGTACAGGAGTTTCGGTATGCCCAAAGCTGACATCTTTATCGTTGAAGATGAATCGGACATTGGTGAATTGATTCGCTTCCATATTGAGCGTGAGGGCTTTTCGGCAGAGGTGATCCATTCCGGTCGAATTGCTCTTGAAGCGATTCGACGTGATGCGCCGCGTCTCGTTGTCCTCGACTTGATGCTTCCCGACATTGATGGACTTGAAATCTGCCGCCGACTTCGCTGGGACGAGAGTACAAGAAATGTGCCGATTCTCATCGTGAGCGCTAAGGGTGAAGAGAGTGACATTGTTGCAGGACTTGAACTTGGAGCCGATGACTACGTTACCAAGCCTTTCAGTCCGAAAGTGCTGATGGCGCGCTTGCGGAACGTCTTGAGGCGATACGAGTCGGAAGAACCGATCGCAGATGGTGATCGACGAGTGCTTCGACTCGCAGGCGGAGAACTGCAGATCGATCTGGATCAATACACGGTTTCTTTGAATGGTGTGCCAATTGAATTCACGCGCACCGAGTTTGCCATTCTTCAATGCCTCGCTGCCCGCCCCGGGTTTGTTCGGACCCGAGACCAGATTATCTCCAGTGTTCATGGGGATAACGCGGTCCTGACAAGTCGAACGGTCGATGTTCACGTCACGGCGATCCGGCGCAAGCTTGGTCACTTAGGGTCGATGGTCAAGACCGTTCGCGGTGTAGGGTATCGACTGGATGAGGCGGCAATCGAAGCTGAATCATGAGCGTTCTCTCACGTCGATCCATTCTGTGGCAACTCGTCGCAGCATTGCTGATAACACATCTTTTGGTATCTGCGATTACTGGATGGTTCGCCTTTCGACAAGTGCGGGATTTTCATCGGCAATCGACCATCAATGAGCTTCACCGGCTGACTCCGATCATCGAGGACATCTATTCACAGTGGCTTACCGCAGTAGATGCACCGACAGATGCGGGGTTGCACAGAGCTGTTGAGACTCATGGGCTTGAAACCGGACTTCGCATAACGATTGTGCAACGTGACGGCACAGTCCTTGCTGACTCACATGCCAATTTTGAAGTCATGGACAATCATCGGAACAGGCCCGAAGTCGCCGATGCACTTGAGCAAGGCCTTGGGCACTCTGTTCGCAGAAGCAACTCCACTGGACTGTGGACGGTCTACGCTGCCCGGGCATCAAGGATTGGTAGCAATGTTTTTGTTGTACGCGCTGCTCGTCCACTTTCGGAAGTAGAAGCCGAAGCAGGTACTCTTTGGAAGACGATCGGTCTGGCAAGCGGTGCAAGCTTCCTTCTGCTTTCCGGCGTGCTGACAATCGTCTTCCGTCGGCTTGCCCACGAAGCGAGGCAGTTGGCCGAAACAGCCGCCCATTATGCTTCCGGAGAACTTGATTATCGCTCACCGCACCTGACTTCTGCAGAGCTGAGTCGTCTCGGCCGTTCCCTTGAAGACATGGCGAAACAACTGAATGGTCAAATGACACAACTCCGAGCCCAACAAGCCGAGCAGCAGGCCATCCTTCAATCGATGAGCAATGGTGTAATCGCTGTAGATCTCGAAGAGCGCATTCTGAACATGAACGCAGCAGCGGAACGCTTGTTGGGCATTGAGTCAAAGACTGTTCGAGGGCGACTACTCCAGGAAGCCGTCCGCCAATCCGATCTTCACCAGTTTGTGACGGCCGCATTCGCATCTGGAACATCGAGATCCGCTGAGTTCAAGTTGCATGGCAATCCGCCGATCACCGTTCAGGTAAACAGTGAAACATTGCGTGATCCAAATGGACACCCGAAGGGACTTCTCATCATCCTCAATGATGTGACACGGCTGCGGCGACTTGAAGCGCTTCGGAGCGACTTCGCTGCCAATGTGTCCCACGAGCTTCGCACCCCAATCACGAACATCAAGGGATACGTCGAAACGCTGCTTGAAGTAGGATTCGTCGATCCAGAGCAGGCAAGAAAGTTTCTTGAGATCGTGCGCAAGAACAGCAATCGCCTGGCATCAATTGTCGAAGATGTACTGTCGCTGACACGTCTTGAACAGCCACAGTCCCGAGAGCAAATCGAACGTGTTCCGACCAGGATTCTGCCGGTATTGCGCGCCGCTGTGGGACAGTTTGAGGAGGCCGCACACGCCAAGGAGATCACCGTAACGATCGAATCGCAGCAGGAATTGACTATTGCGGCGCACCCGCAGTTGCTCGAGCAGGCCATCGGCAACCTGCTCTCAAACGCGATCAATTACTCACCCCCGAATACGCGCGTTCAGGTTAAGGCACGCTTGATCAATGATGAGCAGGTTGAAATCTCGGTCACAGATCAAGGCCCGGGCATCGCACGCGAACATCTTCCTCGATTGTTCGAGCGCTTCTACCGTGTGGACAAAGGTCGGTCGCGAGAACTTGGTGGAACGGGACTTGGCCTGGCTCTAGTGAAACACATCGCGCTGGTCCACGGCGGTTCAGTATCAGTTGAATCCCAACTCAATTCTGGCAGTACCTTTCGTATGACTCTGCCGCGTACCGCAACTCAGCGGACTTGAACCCATCATCGCGACGCTTGCCGTGTCAGACTGTGGAGGCGCTCCCGTGAACTTGTCCGTGAGTCCTCCCCCATCGCGAATTCGTTGGTACACTTGGGTGCTTGGCGCAAGTCTTGCCAGCACAATTTGATTCCTTGCGCTGACGTTCACAGCCCCTTGGAGAGAAGATGGCGATGACGACCGATCTTGACACGATTCAACTGGAAGCTGAAGACCGAATGGACAAGTCTGTAGACTACTTCCAACGCGAGATGCGCGGAATTCGCACTGGGCGGGCAACAACCGCCTTGGTTGAGTATGTCAAAGTGGATTACTACGGAAGTCAGACCGATCTTCGGGAACTGGCCGCAATCAATGTGCCGGAAGCAACCCAGATTCTGATCAAGCCATTCGACCCAGGTGCAATCCAGTTGATCATCAAGGCAATTGAAGCAGCCGGTCTCGGCTTTAACCCTCAGACGGAAGGGAAAGCCATTCGAGTCAACGTTCCCCCGCCGTCTGCTGAGCGCCGAAAGCAACTCGTCGCCCAGGTCAAGAAAATGGCGGAAGATGCCCGCGTCGCTATTCGCAATGAGCGGCGTGATGCCAACAAGCAGATTGACACGCTTGCGGCGGACAAGAGTGCACACATTCCTGAAGATCGCGCGAAAGGGGCCAAAGAAGAGATTGATGAGATCACCAAACGCCATATCGCGCGAATCGACGAGATTGCAAGCAAGAAAGTTGCGGAGGTTGAGCAGATCTGACTTTGATGCTTCCGGCCGTAGGAATCACAAGGCAAGGAAGGATGCATGACATGCCTGCAATCGAACTGCTCCTAGCCGTCGTTGGCTCACTGACACAACCCACGGTCCCGACGATTGTCGTTGACCACGACAACGTCAAGATTGATCGATCCTGCATTATCGAGATTGGCAAGGCAGCCATTGAAGATGGTGATGGCAATGGTGTCATCCACATCGTCGCCAGTGACATTACAGTGGAGTTCGCGACCGGCCATCGTTTACATCAGGTAGTTGCCGGCACGCCCTGGGACGAGATGGAAGGCATCGGCATTCGTATTGAGGGGCAAAGGAATGTCACACTTCGGAATGCGCGAGTGCACGGATTTCGAGTTGGCATCTACGCCAGTCAAGCTGACGGCCTCGTTCTCGACGGAATCGACGTCTCCGATGGTTTCATGCAACGCCTCAAGTCAACACCAGCCGCCGAAGATGGCAGTGATTGGTTGTGGCCGCATGCCAATGAGCAGAACGAATGGGTCGAGAATTACGGCGGTGGCATCTTTGTAGAAGATTCAAGCGGAATCACAATTCGCAATTCAACGGCTCGACGACGACAGAATGGCATCGTTCTTGACTCGGTCAGCGATTCGAAGATCTATGACAATGACTTCTCGTTCCTCTCCGGCTGGGGTCTGGCGATGTGGAAGTGCCGCCAGAACATCGTCTCACGCAATGCGTTTGACTTCTGTGTGCGCGGATACAGCCACGGTGTTTACAACCGGGGTCAGGACTCCGCAGGCATCCTGTTTTTTGAGCAGAATCATGACAACATTATTGCTGAGAATTCGGCAACGCATGGAGGCGATGGCTTCTTCGCGTTTGCCGGCCGTGAAGCCCTTGGGGAGACATGGCTGAACGCCGAAAGAGAACGTCTGAGGAAGGAAACGGGCCGTGAAGATGTAGATGCCATGATCGTCATTCCAGCTGAGATTCTCGATCTTGCACGGAGCAACGGGAACACCGGCAACCTCCTGATTCGCAACGACTTCTCATATGCACCGGCGCACGGTATTGAGATGACTTTCTCATTCGACAATCAGTTCATCGCCAATCAGTTAGTCGAGAACGCGATTTGCGGTGTTTGGGGTGGCTACTCACAAAACACACTGATTGCGGGCAATGAGTTTCTGCGCAACGGCGACATGGCGTACGGCCTGGAAAGAGGAGGCGTCAATATCGAGCACGGGATTGGAAATCGAATACTGGATAACGACTTTGTTGAGAACAAAGCCGGTGTACATCTCTGGTGGGACCCCGATCTTGGTTTGATGAATTTGCCATGGTCAAAGGCCAATCACCCGAACTTTCCGCGGGACGATGATGGCTCGGTCCGACTCACCGCACAAGTGGAACGCATGATGCCAAGCGCCATGAACGTGGTTGCGAACAACTCGTTCAAGGGTGACACAATCGCATTGCACGTGCGCGATGCCGACTCGACGAACTTCGTCAATAATGTCATTGAGAAGATTGACCGCCCGATCGTCAACGAGAATAGCGAAGTCTTCGCGGATCCCGAGGTAGATCTCACATGGGAAATGCCGACGTACGATGTTTTCGGTGAAAGTCGGCCGGTTGGAGCGCGAAGCCATCTGCGTGGCCGGAACAAGATCATCATTACTGAATGGGGTCCATACGATTGGGAGGCCCCCTACCTTCAGCGATTATCGAATGTCGGCCAGAGTCACCAATGGCGACTCCTTGGCAATGCCGCCCTGACGGCCGTTCATGTCGAAGGCGAAGTTCTTCACGCGGTGACCGAGCACGACGGTGCGCCGGTGATACGAGTCGACCCAACAGTTCCAGGCGCCATGACTCCGTACAAATTGATCGTACAAGTGAGCGATACCGCATTGAGCCGGGAAGATGTCATCGTCGATACACGTTGGCAGGTCAAAGTTTTCGGTTGGGAGATTGACCCGCGAGAAGACCGTGACCAGTGGCGTCAAGACGGCGAATCCGCCGCAGTGTCCTTCAGCGTGAGCGCGCTCAATCTGAACTTTGGCAGCGGTGGGCCAAGTGATCTGGCGGACATGCCAGAGCAGGTCAAGGAAGCTGGACTGCCCAGGGATCGCTTCGGAACTATCGCCGAGACAACGGTGACCATGCCGGCTGGACGATGGCGACTCAAGACCGTCTCGGATGATGGAATTCGTGTTTGGGTGGATGACACACTCGTGATCGATGACTGGACATGGCACGCTCCGAAGCCCCACCATGCAGAGTTCTCCATCACTGAAAAATCCTCTGTGAGAATTCGCGTCGAACACTTTGAACTTGATGGATGGTCTACATTGCAGGTCGAGTTTGAAAGAATTCAGTAGAGTCGCAGCCAGGACATTGAGACTGCGACGTGGCCTTTGATCACGGCCCGTTTGGTCCGGATCGTGACTTGCTGCTATTGTTCCGGCTTCGCACCCCTTGATGTTGAGACGACGGACCCCGACCATGACCGAAACAACTGCCCCCCAGGACGTTACCAACGAAGTGAAGATTGACTCCGCCGGCCCCGCCCGAAAGCGGTTGACGATCACTATTCCCGCGGAGGCGGTCGATGAACGCCTCGAAGAGTCCATGGCCACTTTGGCTCACGAAGCTCAGCTTCCCGGATTCCGCAAGGGCAAAGCACCGCGCAATCTCATCGAGAAACGATTCGGGTCCTCAGTCCGATCGGAAGCTCGCAACCAACTCATCGCAGATGCCTATTCGAAGGCAATCGAAGAGAACAAAGTGAGAGTCGTCGGCGAACCGGAGCCGGGTGAGGGCTTTGAAGATGCCAAGCTTGAGCAAGGCACGCCTCTGACGTTCTCCGTCGAAGTGGAAGTCGTACCCGAGTTTGATCTGCCGAATCTCGAAGGTGTCGAGATCAAGAAACCGGTCGTTGAAATCACTGAAGATCACATTACGGATGAGCTTAGCCGCCAGTTGCATCGACATGGATCGGTGCATGAGGTTGATGGCGAAGTCAACCCCGGGGACCGACTGAGTGGCCGCGCGCAAGTGACCGATTCAGACAATGGGTCCGAGATCCTGGACATGCCAGAAGCAATCATCTTTCTTCCCCTTGAGAAGGAAGAAGAGAAGGGGCATGTCCTCGGCTTCAAGATTGACGGCATGCTCAAGACATTCAAGGGTAAGAAGGTCGGAGATTCTGTCGAGATCGAGGTTACAGGCCCGGAGAATCACGAGCGTGAGGACCTGCGCGGCCGCAAGATGAAAATCGCATTCAGCATCAACGCAGCGATGCGCATCGAGCCGACCACGAAGGAAAACCTGATTGAAATGTATGGCTTGGGTGATGAAGCCAAGCTTCTGGAGCAGCTCAAAGTGGCCCTGGAAGAACGCGCAGGCCAGGAACAGGCCGCAGCCATGCGCGAGCAGGTGTACCAGTACGTTCTGGACCAGGTCAACATTGAGCTGCCGCCGCGAATGAGTGCTCAGCAGGCGCAACGCCTGTTGGACATGTCGCGAATCGACCTTCTCTACAAAGGGCTGAGCGTTGAAGAAGTTGAAGCTCGTCTGGCCGACATGCGTGCACAGAGCGAGGAAGAAGCGAATCGACGACTCAAATTGTTCTTTGCGCTCCACGCAATCGGTGATCACTTCAATGTAGAGGTTAACGAACAGGAAGTGAACGGCCGCATCGCCCAGATGGCACTGCAACGTGGTGAGCGACCCGAACAGTTCCGTGCGCAGCTTGCCAAAGACGGAAAGCTTCAACAGGTTGCGATGCAGATCCGTGAGAACAAAGCGGCCGACCGTATCATCGATCAGGCAAAGATCGAGGAGATTTCCGCTGAGGATTGGAACAAGCTTGTGAACGATCTTCCAAAGTCCGGCGCGAAGGGTAATGCCTCCGCCAGCAAGAAGAAAACGACGAAGAAGACCTCGTCAAAGACTTCTTCATAACCCAACGATCTCTCATTCATTTCTGTACTTTCACCCGG
>CBFGRU010000099.1:0-10469 GCA_965651255.1 uncultured Phycisphaerales bacterium | reverse complement strand
GATCAACTTCGGCGGCCATCAGCGCTCGCGCCACCTCGAATCGTGCCGGACCGCACGCACCCGAACTGCAACCACCTGCGAGAAGCTCGCCCAGCGCATCCTGCCCGAACTCTGACTGGTGATGCGTGTCGATGCCTCGCGCGATCAACAGCTCCGCCACCGGTGCGCTGTCCGCAAAGAACAATGCCGTTCGATTGGAATCATCCAGCGCATCAATCGGCGCGCCGGCGTCGAGCAGCAAGCGCACACACTCCGCTGAACCCGACTCGGCTGCGCAGAAGAGCGGAATCTGGCTCGAACTCAGGCGGCTCGCTGGCGGCAAGCGATGTAGTTCCGCCTGCTGATCAAGATGTTCTTCAGGAATGCCCTGTTCCTTATAGAACGCCCGCATGGCGCGAACGGTGCTATCCACCAACGCCTGCGCGCGTTCCGGATCAAAGCGAGGCGAGATGATCGCGCCGCGTTCAATCAACAGCTTCACCCGTGCCGGGTCTCCCGCCTGAGATGCCTCGGTCAGGAGTGAGCGACCGATGAAATTCACTTCTGTCGCATCGATGCCCGCATCAAGCAGGAATCGCAAGCGATCGACATGATCAGGAACCAGCCGCCACTCGTGAGATTCCCATCGCCCACCTTTGCCCGCCGCGTACCAGGCCGCCGTGTTGCCTCCGTCAGAGGTGGCGAGCAGATCGGCCCCATGATCAAGCAGCCAGCGCAGCGTCTCCGTGGTCGCGCCATCGATCGACCGTGCAGCCACCATCAACGGCGTCAGGCCGCGCAGATGTGGCCCATGATCAACGCCGAGATCGCACCGCGCATCGATATCGGTTCCCGTCGCAATGAGTTGTTCCAATGCTGCAATGTCGCCCAGTCGGGCGGCGCGATGAATCTCCGGTTCGGGCGGTGGCGCGGGGTGCGACATGACGAATGACTCCCGTGACCTCGGCTGATCATCGTACCTGGCCGCACGCTCTGACCAGCGCGGATCTCCCTGAGATCATTGCGCGAGTTATCCCGGCCCAACCTCCGGCGGGCTGGCCCCGCTGTCGATCCAGTCCATCCCCTCTTCGGGAAACTCCGCCACCAGGCGGCGCACATGGGCGGAGATGGCGCCGGTGTGGTGCTGAATGTGCCGGATGTTGTAGATGTGCATTTCCGCGCGGCTGAACGGACGCTCGAAACCGCTGTCGCCGGCGAGGTCGGCCTCACTCTCACTCTGCAGCACCGCGCGCGCCTTCGCGATGCAGAAGTCCGCGTACTCCACCGCACGGGGCACGCTGAGGCCGCGGGGAATCTCACCCTCGGGAAACGGTTGACCGAACGGCAGGCCTCGACCTTCCATGACGAACTCGTGCGACTCGAACTCCTTCACGTTCGTGCTCAGGTAGATATCCGCCCAGTACAGCGTGTGGAAGGCAACGAAGCGGGCCGGCCACCTGGCAATGTTCGCCTCCCAGTGTTCAGGCGGGCACGAGGCCATGGCCTCTTTGAGCATGGAAAGCGCCGCCTCGTACTGGCCGAGCAGAACTTGATTCATGAGTGGCAGCATGTGTCATCCTTGTTGAGATAGTCACCTATCATCTCTTTACACCTTATCAGCATCGCCACCGCATCACTTCTTCACCATCGCATCCACCCACACCGGTACGTAGGGAATCGTGCAGCCCTTCGACACCGGCCAGTCTTTGTACAGGCCGATCTTCTCGCCGATGGCGAGGGCGCGCTGGCGAAGTTTCGGATGCTTGATGCCGATGGCGGCCAGCGTGTTGTTCATCGTCCACTTCGTTTCCGGTGCGGCCTTCGGCATCTCCTTTTCGAGGCGGTCGAGCAGGGCTTCCGCATCGATGTCACCATCATCACCCTTGTTGATCTTCGAGGCCGTCAGGTGCCAGCCGGCGCGGACGGCCCATGAATCCTTCTCGCTCTTCTTCATCCACTTCTCGCGCAGTGATTCCTTCACTTCAACCGGCTGTTCTTTGATGATGTACGACTGCAGCCACTCCACCACCCACGAGAAGCGCGCTTCGCGCACCATCGTGTCGAGGTCGTTCGCGCTGAGTTCCTTCGGCTTCATGATCAGGATCGCGAGCATCTGCGCATCAAGGTTGCCCGTCTTCCAGAGTTGAAGGCCGAGGTCGTGATTGGATTTGATCTTCTTCGCGAGCGCCCGAATGTCGCCGGTCTTGCAGCCGAACTGTTTGTCCAGCGGTACGCCGGCGATGCCATCGGGCCCGACTTTGGCGTTGTGCTGGCGGCGCTTTTCATCGCCCGCCGCTTCGAGTTGCGCAAGCACTTCCTTGACGGTCCGCGTTGCACTTGTTGTCGAAGGCATATGACGGTACTCCTTTCCGCCCATCAACGGCGGGCGGCGACCGGGAAGCATCGAATGTTGAACGTGCGCCAGTATCCTTGCGTTCGACCTCATGGATTCTGCCAGAGACCTTGTTCGATCGTGCCAAGGGAGTAGATCGCAAACGTACCCTGACCGGGAATCTCCGTCGGCGGCATCAGCATCACCGCCCCGGCCGCTTCCGCGGACTTCACGGCTGCGTGAATGTCATCCACCAGCAGGTACGGCCGAACCACCGGCTGTTCCTCTCCGATCGGTGCCCGCACACCGAGCAGCCGCCCATCTGAAAGTCTGGTCGTGCGCGCCTGCCCGAGTTCGGCCGCCGGTTCGCTGAAGGTCACCCCCTGCGTCTGTTCAATGACACGGCACATTGCATCCATCTCATTGGTCACGATCTCCAGATAATGCACGTTCACCCCCTTTCGTGCAGTGGAGTCTGTCTCGTCCCGCGCCGCAGGGAGATCGCTGGCCTTCCGCTGGTAAGCAACCTCAACCAACGTCACCCACGTGCCATCTTTCGATTCGTAGGAGGATTTGAACGTGCGGCTGTTCTCCCCGGTGATGCGAATGACCTCCCGGTACCGCGCGGTTTCGCCGGGAACTTCGAGACTCGGCCCCTCGGTCTCGAGTGTGAGCGCATCGCCTGCCTCGTTGAGCGCGCCCTTGTACACCCACATCGTTCCGCCGAACGAATCGATCCACGTCCCGTGGAAATGTCCCTTCGACGCATCGTACCCCAGCGACATCCGGCCGCTGAACGGCGTGCCCATCATCGTGGCCTTGGCTTCGGCGATCACCCAATGGTTGCCCAGCGCGCGAACCGAATCGGTGCCCGGCGCCTCCATCGGCGGCTGACCCGGCTGGATGTACATCGTCCACTCGGACTCCCATTCACCGACGAGTTGCATCAGCCACGCATGATCGCGCGGCGGGGAATCCTCATTCGTTCCGGGTTCGGCGGACTGCGCAAGCCCCCCGCTGACGAACAGCACAATCGCGAGACTGACACACACGGCTGCGAACTTTCTCATCACGTTCTCCTCTGTTCCGAAAGTCATTTGATTCTCGTTCAACCGGGTCCGACGCCCGTTCGCTGCGCAATCTGAATCAGGTTTCCGCAGGTGTCATCGAAGACCGCGGCAATCACAGTGCCGAAGTCGGTCGGCGGCAGGGTGAAGACCACCCCCAGCGCGACGAGGCGCTGATGCTCCGCCGCGACATCGTCGACCGCGAATGAAGTGAAAGGGATGCCATCCTCAACGAGCGCGGCCTTGAACGGCTTGACCGCAGGATGTTCATCGGGTTCGAGCACCAGTTCGGTCCCATCCGGAAGTTCCGGCGAAACGACGGTCAGCCAGCGGTACTCGCCCAGCGGAATGTCGTGCTTCTTCTGAAAGCCAAGCGTCTCGGTGTAGAAACGCAGCGCCTTCTCCTGGTCATCAACCAGTACGCTGGAGAGGTTGATCCGCATCTCGCCTCAGCTCCTCTTTCCGTTCGGTGGCCATCGTTTCGTGATGGCCTGCAGCGGTTCGCCGTTGAACCAGTGAAACTTGTATCTGCCTTCACGCTTGGCGATGACCAGTCCCGCCGACTCCAGAACATCCAGATGCTGCGAGATCGCCTGCCGGGATGAGTTGATGCCGTGCTTCATCGTCAGTCGGCCGCAAATCTCAAAGAGGGTCTGTCCATCCCGTTCGATCAACTCATCCAGTATCGCGCGCCGCGTCGGGTCGGCGATCGCTCGATAGAGGTCATCCATGAAGCATGCCCTGTCTCACGGGGCCGAATATAGGCAAGTCCATACTTGCCTGCCAAGCCCCTCCAGGCCATGAACAGGCCATCACATATCCGGTTCTCTCTCGGTTTGTGGTTGGCACCCCGGCGCGTTGTTCATATTTTGCTAGGACACCATGGTGAAGATGGGGCGGCCTGGAAGTTATCGGCACTTGTCGGTTGCAACTTTCTTCATCTTTGGCTGCACATTCCCGGAAGAAGTCTTGACTCGGGGTCAACTCCCTGTAGATTGCGTAATAAGGGATTGTCGGTGCAATCCCGCATTTCATCGCGTCTGAGTCTCCAGAGAGAGAATTGCAGAGGAGAAAGAACATGACCGCAACAGTTTCAAAGACTCGTCGAATGGCTGCGTATGCGGCTGCTGGTGCTGCCGCTGCCGGTGTGGGCGCGGTGGCTTCCGCCCAGGACTTTACCGGTCCGTACGATCACAGCAACTGGACGTTCAATCCCGGAACCGGCAACGGCTTCTTCGTTTCGTCACCGACGACCCTGAGTCTCACCGGCAACGATGACGGCCTTGGGTTGGCGACTGACACCCTCTACACGATCGCCGCCGCGGCTGATGGCGTCGTCTCCTTCGACTGGACCTACAGCTCGACCGACGTTGGCAACTGGGACTACGGCGGCTTCTACCTGAACGGCACGTTCACGGTGCTGGCCAACAACGACTCCCAGGGCAGCGGCATGTTCAGCATGAACGTGATGGCTGGCGATATCTTCGGCTTCTTCGTCCACAGTCAGGACGGCTCCTTCGGCCCGGGCGTGCTCGATATCTCGAACTTCTCCGCCCCGGTTCCGGCTCCCGCAGCCCTCGCGCTGCTGGCTGTCGGCGGCATCGCGCAGCTTCGGCGCAGCCGCGGTCGTTCGGCGTAATCACCCGACGACGACCAGACATACCCGCCCCCAAAGGCCGGTATGCGATACGACTCTTTGATGAACTCGGCCGATTCGGCCGAGTTCTCTTTTTGACTCACCCCCGCGCAAGCCGACATAGTGCAGACGGGCCGCGCGGATATTCACGACCCGAACCCGCCTTGAGCAGAGGAACCGAATGGCAGAACGACTGGCAAAGAAGCTGCTCCTGATCGGCTGGGATGGGGCAGACTGGCAGATCATCAACCCCTTGCTGGAGCGGGGCGAGATGCCCGCGCTCGAGCGAATCATCTCCCAGGGCGTGATGGGGAACTTCGCGAGCATGAACCCCATGATCTCGCCCATGCTCTGGACGACGATGGCGACCGGCCGCCCCCCCTACCAGCACGGCATCTGCGCGTTCTACGAACCCGACCCCGAATCCGAGCGCGGCGTGCGCCTGGTCAGCAGCACCAGCCGAAAATGCAAGGCCTTCTGGAACATCCTCAGCCAGCAACGACTGAAGGTACACACCGTCGGCTGGTTTGCCAGCCATCCGGCCGAGCCGATCAACGGGGTGTGCATCTCGGAACACTTCGCGAAGCCCATCGGCCTCATGGAGAAGGGGTGGCCGATCCTCAAGGGCAGCGTCAGCCCGGTCGAGCTCGCTTCAGAGCTGAGCGAATTGCGACTGCATCCGCAGGAAATCTCGCTGGAGCAGCTGGAGTACTTTGTCCCGACGGCGAAGTCGATCGATCAGACCGAGGACTCCGCACTGACCAAACTCGCGCTGCAACTGGCCGAGTGCTCGACGAACCAGGCCCTCGCCACCTGGATCCTGGAGACGCAGGATTGGGACATGGTCTCGGTGTACTTCAACACGCTGGACCACATCTGCCATGAGTTCATGTACTTCCATCCGCCGCGGATGTCGCACATTCCCGAGGAGCTGTACGAGCGGTACCGGAATGTTGTGGAAGCGATGTACCGGTTTCATGACATGATGCTGGGCGCGCTGATGGAGAAAGCGGGTGATGACGCGACGGTGATGATCGTCTCCGACCACGGCTACCAGAGCGGGGCGCAGCGGCCGGTGTTGACGCCGGATGAGCCGGCCGGCCCGGTCGCGTGGCATCGACCGTACGGCATCATCGCGATGAAGGGGCCGAACATCCGCAAGGATGAACTGATCTTCGGCGGGCGCATCGTTGACCTGACACCGACGATTTTGACCCTGTTCGGTCTGCCCATCGGTTCGGACATGACCGGTCGTCCGCTTGTGCAGGCATTCGAGAGGCCGATCGAAGTGCAGAAGATTCCCTCGTGGGATGAGGTCGAGGGACCTTCGGGCCAGCATTCGGCAAAGGAGAAGATCGACCCCTACGCCGAACAGGCCGCGATGGATCAGCTCATCTCGCTCGGATACATCGACCCGATTCCCGCGGAGAAGCAGGAAGCGATCCGCAAGGCGACGACCGAGTACGAGTACAACCTCGGTCGGTCACTGGTGGCCATCGGCAAACCCGAAGAGGCGGTGGCGATGCTCGAGAACGTGCACCGCGCGTTGCCGAATCAACTCGCGATCGCCTTCACGCTGGCTGATTGCTACCAGAAACTCGGCCGCATCGACGACTGCCGGCGACTGGTGGATTACATCGCGGCGGGGAACTGCTTCGATACGAGTCTGGAAGATTCCAAGTACCGCATCGTCGCGCAGACGGACATTCTCTACGGCATTCTGGAGTCGAACGAGCGCAACTACGCGAAGGCGATTGAGCACTTCAAGGCCGCGGAGAAGGCAGTGGGCCGCGCCAAGGGGTTGCACACGCAGATGGGGAATGCCTATATCGAGTTGCAGCAGTTCGACGAGGCCGGTCGCGCGTTCGCGACGGCGGCGGAAGTCGAGCCGGATGATCCGGTGGCGCACCACGGGCTTGCGATTGTTCACCTGCAGGCGGGTCGATCGGACGACGCGATCGACGCGGCGCTGCGTTCCATCGAGATTCTGTATCACCAGCCGCGCGTGCACTATCACCTGGCGCTGGCCTTCCGTCAGGCGGGCGAGATCGACAACGCGCGACATGCGATGCAGGTTGCCCTGCAGATGGATCCGAGCAACAAGGAAATCGCCTGGCAATTGGCCGAGCTGTCCACCGGCTCGACGAAAGGGTCGCCGGGTCACTGATTGACGTGCAGCGACCCTCGGGCGCATCGATCTGTCATTCGCATGAACGATGTTTCAAGCATTACGGTCGTCTCGGGCCTGCCGCGTTCCGGCACCTCGCTTCTGATGCAGATGCTGCGCGCGGGGGGCGTTCCGATCCTCTCCGATCAGGTGCGCGCTGAAGATGCGAACAATCCGCGCGGCTACCTGGAGTTCGAGCCGGTGAAGCGACTGGCGCGCGATGCATCATGGATCCCCCAGGCACGAGGAAAGGCAGTCAAGGTCATTGCACAGCTCATCGGCAAACTGCCGCCCGATGAGCGGTACCACATCATCATGATGCGCCGCGATGTGGATGAAGTGATCACATCGCAGATGCAGATGCTCGAGCGGCTGGGGACGCCTTCGACCTCGTCCGTGCCGCCAGCCCAACTGGCCCGCATCTTCGCGCGGCAGTGGCAGGAAGCAGTTGATGAAATCAACCGGAGGCCGGAGATGAACCTGCTCATCATCGACCACCGCGCGGCCATCGAGAATCCCGCGGCGGTCGTGGCCGAACTGACCGATTTCCTTCCGCACCACGAACTCGAGAGCAGCGCGATGGCTGCGTGCGTCGATCCGACTCTGTACCGCGCGCGGAAGCCCGCTTGACGCAGCAACATGCGCGCGACGATGATGAAACGATGAACGGTCTGATTGTCATTTCGATCCCGAAGAGCGGAACGAACTTTCTTTCGCGCTATCTGGCGGCCATCACCGGATGGAAGCACCGCTGGGGGAGGCCGAGCCGCGATGACCTTGCGCTCCAGAAAGAGATCCCGGAGCAGCCCGACCCGGAGGTGATGGCGCGTGCGGTGCATCTTGTCTTTACGGACAAGGATCTCATGGCCATCCCCGCGCAGGATCGCCCGGCGGTCTTCGGCAATCGGAAACTGGTGGCGATTCAACGGCCGGCCGCGGATGTTGCTGCCATGCAGGAAGCAGCGCGCAAGCTGACACGCAACGTCATCATGGCTGAACACCCCGTGCGAAGTCTGCCGTACTTCCTGCGAAACCCCCGGGAAGTCCCGATCATCGAACCGGCAGAGGTCGTGCGCGAGGCCGCCGAACACGGCTACGGTGTCATCTTCCTTTACCGCGAGCTGCGCGACATCGTCAACTCATTCGCGCATTTCCTGCACGCAGGAACACGATTCGTCCAGTTCGGCTCGATCGAGGATTCGTTTGATGTCGTCGTCAATCTATACGCGCCGGTTCTCGCGCGGGCGATTCGAACCTGGAAGCAGGACTTCGACGGCGTCAAACTGACCTACGAACAACTGCATACCGAAACCAGCGCGACCATGCGCGGAATCGCCGATCACTTCGGCCTGCTCACGCGGACCGATTCGTTCATTCAGTCGCCCGACCAGTTCCCGACGTTCACCATGCGCAAGGGCGGTTCGGGCGATTGGCGCAATCATCTCAGCGAAGCCCACCAGCGCCAGCTCGAAGAGTTGTACCCCGACCTGACCATCGAGCACGCCGCATCCCCCCCATCCGCGGCCTGACCCCGCCGCCACGGATATCGGTGCGGATTGTGATGGTCCGGGAAGTGCCTTCCCTCGCCTGACAGCTTGATTCGCCAAGCGGATCATGTAGAATGAGTGCGTCAATCCATTTATCCGGATGAACGGATGAAGCAAGACCTCGGATGGATGAAACACTGAATGTGGCGAGGTCCGGCGGAGCCGGAGAGGCCGCGCCGATGACCGAATGCCCGATCACTTGATCTGCCCTAAGAGCCAGGAGACTGTTCCGTGCCGACTGCTGCCGCAACGAAACCCGATTCGACCCGTTCCGCCACGTTCATGGATACGGGCCTGCCGCTCGTAACCGATGCTCAGTTCAAGGTGAAAGATCTTTCGCCGGAGAACGTGCGGTTTGGCCGCAAGGAAATCGAACTGGCTGAGAAGGAAATGCCCGGCCTCATGGCGCTGCGCGCAAAGTACGGCAAGCAGAAGCCGCTCAAGGGCGCCCGCATTCTCGGCTCATTGCACATGACGGTGCAGACCGCGGTACTGATCGAAACGCTGATTGACCTCGGAGCTGAAGTCCGCTGGGTCAGTTGCAACATCTTCTCGACGCAGGATCACGCCGCCGCGGCGGTCGTTGTGGGTCGCCCCGAAACCGGCGGCACGCCCGACAACCCGAAGGGCCCGGCGATCTTTGCATGGAAGGGTGAAACGCTGCCCGAGTACTGGTGGTGCACCTTCCAGGCGTTCCAGTGGCCGGATGGTCAGGGTCCGAACATGATCCTCGATGACGGCGGCGACGCCACGCTCCTCCTGCACAAGGGTTACGAGCTTGAGCAGGCAGGCGAGACCGCCGATCCCGGAACGACCGACAACGAAGAGTTTCAGTGTGTACTGTCGCTGCTGCGCGATGTGCAGTCGATTGACCCGAAGTACTGGTCGAAGATCGGTCCGAACGTGAAGGGTGTGTCGGAAGAAACGACCACCGGCGTGCATCGCCTGTATGAGATGCAGAAGAAGGGCACACTGCTCTTCCCCGCGATGAACGTGAACGATTCGGTCACCAAGAGCAAGTTCGACAATCTCTACGGCTGTCGCCACTCACTGGTGGATGGCCTGATGCGCGCCACGGATGTGATGCTGTCTGGCAAGGTCGCGGTCGTCTGCGGCTACGGCGATGTCGGCAAGGGGTGTGCCCAGTCACTTGCCGGGCAGAAGTGCCGCGTCATGGTGACGGAAGTCGATCCGATCTGTGCGCTGCAGGCGTGCATGGACGGCTACCAGGTCGTGCAGCTCGAAGATGTCATCTCCACCGCCGACATCTTCATCACCGCGACCGGCAACTTCAACGTCATCACCGCCGACCACATGGCGAAGATGAAAGACAAGGCAATCGTTGGCAACATCGGTCACTTCGATAACGAGATCGACATGGCCGGCCTGAAGAAGAAGGGCGTCAAGAAAGTCAACATCAAGCCGCAGGTCGATGAGTTCGTCTTCCCCGATGACAAGTCGATCATCGTCCTCGCGGAAGGTCGCCTGCTGAACCTCGGCTGCGCGACCGGCCACCCGAGCTTCGTGATGAGTTCAAGCTTCACCAATCAGGTGATTGCGCAGATCGAACTCTTCCAGAAGCCCGAAGAGTATGAGAAGAAGGTCTACACGCTGCCCAAGCACCTCGATGAGCAGGTCGCGCGGCTGCACCTCGACAAGCTCGGCGCGAAGCTGACGAAGCTGTCAAAGGAACAGGCCGACTACATCGGCGTCCCGCAGGAAGGCCCGTACAAGCCCGATC
>CBFGRU010000098.1:0-10527 GCA_965651255.1 uncultured Phycisphaerales bacterium | reverse complement strand
CGCTTCGGCAGGGCGACCGAGAAGTGACCTTCCTGCACGATGTTTCGTCGCGTGTGCTCGATCTGGCAAAGCACTTTGACCAGGCCGACGATCTTCTGGTGCACCTCGGTGGTCAGCTCGGTCGCGTTCACCATGTAGCCATCGACGCGCAATCGCGCCACCGCCTGTTCACGCTTCGGCTCCAGGTGCAGGTCGGTCGCCCGGGCCGTCAGACACGCCAGCAGCAACAGTCGCAGCGCGCTGATGCCCTCCTTCAGGTCATCCTCCGCGTCGGCCTCACCGCCCCGGCGCTTCGATTTCTTTTTCTTCTGCTCTTCTTCGAGTTCGGCCTGATGCAGCACCTCGCCCCGCGCATCGATCAACGAAAGGTGACGCGACTTCAGGTCACGATCACCGCCCGTGCGGATGATCTCCTTCAGATTGTCGCGGTAATCGGTGCGACCGTGACTGGCGACCTCCTCGAGATCAAGCGTCACGCCCGGCCGCCGGTGATCAAGCAACGACGATGCGAACGCATCTTCCGCCGTCAGCGCTGAAGCAAAGTCCGGCGCGTTCACCGGGCGCTTCGCCGCCTCCGGATCCATATAACGAATCTTCACTTTCCCGATGCGGATGATGTCCCGGTCGGCGAGATCCTTGTACTCCACCCGACGATCATTCACCTTCGTTCCGTTGCGCGATCCAAGATCGCGCACCCGAAACCCGCCGTTCATCGGCTCGACAACGCAATGCCGCCGACTGGAACGGTCATCATCCACCACGATGCCGCACTCGGGATGTCGCCCGATCGTAACTGCCTCATCCTGCAACTTCACCTTGCGGACACCGTCGGGAGTCTTCAACATCAGATAGGCCATGCAGCCGTTGATCCTGGTCAGGGGGAATCCGCTCGCGAGCAGGCATTCTAACGGCTTGCCCCCTTTTGTACCAAGCATTCATCCGCAACATCAGTACCCCCCGAGCGACCGCACCGCCTTCAGCACATGCTGCTCATGGCCCTTCACCTGCACCTGTTTCCAGACGCGGCGAACGTGGCCCTGCGCATCGAGCACGTAGGTCGATCGTTGCATGCCGATCGTCTTCTTCCCGTACATGTTCTTCTCCCGCCACGCGCCGTAGATCGTTGCCACGCGATGGTCCGGATCGCTCAGCAGCGTGAAGCTGAGGTCGTATTTCTCACGGAACGCGGCGTGCTTCGCGGGCGGGTCGGGACTGATGCCCAGCACCGTCGCGCCGAGCTGCGCAAAGTCGGCGTGCGCATCGCGAAACCCGCACGCTTCGATCGTGCAGCCGGGCGTGTCATCTTCGGGGTAGAAGTAGATCACGACGGGCCCGCCGCGCAGTGAGGAAAGTTTCACGTTCTTCCCCGTGTGATTCGGCAGCGTGAAGTCCGGTGCGGCCGCGCCCGGCTCGATCCAGTCAGACATGTCGATTGTGGTTCCTTGCAAGGGTTTCCTTGGTGAGTCATGCTTCGAGACCATCGGTCTTGCCCGCGCAGGCGGGCATCCAGTTCGCGCTGTGCGTGCAGGTCCGTTCGCTGGATTCCCGCCTGCGCGGGCATGACAGCATGGGAATCCTCAATGCACCGACCGCCCGCCGACGGTCAGCGTCGTCCGTTTCGGCCGGGCGGGTGTGGTCCCGCCGCACCCACTGCCGGTCCCGCGCATCCATCGCACGAACTGCCTGGCCAGCCAGAACGCGGCGACGCCGACGATCACGATGACGAGGGTGTATTCAAGCATGACTCTCACCAACGCATGGTAGCGCGCAGCTCGAGGAGCACTCACCGATCACGTGCTGCATGCGGGCAGGCCACCCTCATTCAAATGTCGGCGCGCCGGGCCGCGGCGTGTCGGATGAGCGATGCCCCGATGCGGAGACGCGCTGTCGTTGATCCGCATCGAAGTCCCACGGCCGCAGCGGTGGATGCAACTCGAAATCCCACTCCGGCAGACGACGCAACTGCTCCGGCATCAGCAACGGCGAGATTCGATGAATCTGATCCGCGTTCAACTGCTCACGATCCTCACCGACTCGCTGCTGCACTTCACGCCAGTTCTGCGAGTACCCCTCCGGGAGCAACCCTTCCCGTCGCAGTGTGCTCAACGCATCACGCATCTCGCGCGTCAAACGATCGTGCGCCAAAAGAAACTCGCGGCGAAACTGCCGCAGCGCCTCCCGTTGATCGGGCGTCAGGTCATCCAGCGCCAGCGCCGCCTGGTACAGCCGCTCCGCAGAACCGGGATCGGGGTACGCCTCGGGGAACGACTCCTGCAGATAAGTCGTCTCGACCTCGTACGCGAGTACCGGGTCAAGCAGGCCCTTCAGATCATTCAGCCGGTTCTCGACGAACGCACGCAACGGCTCACGAACCGCGAACGACCGGCCGTTTGAGCCATGCATCGTATAGTTGTCGAAAATCTCCTGCCAGTAGCCAGATGGCTTCCCGCCCCATGCCTCATCCTCAACTCTCGCGCGAGCGTCTGCGGCGCGAGCGAAGGTCAAGTTTCCCACTCTACCGGCAATCGCGACGTGTCGAATGAGATTCACATATGGAAGCTCCCAGTCCGCACGCCAATCACGCACCGCAACGAGAATCTTTGGATCAAGACGATGCTCAATGCGATCCAGGATCGCAAAGAGATCGACGTTCCCGCCCGGCAATTCGCTGCGGCCGCGCTTGAACACCTGACGCGCGCGACGCAACTTCAGCCGCTCGATCTTCGCTTCATCATTGACGAGCGCGGCAAGATCATCGAAGTACATCGCATCAAGCTGTTCGAGCGCCGCGAGCGTTTCATCTTCGAGTCGGTACGCCTTCTCAAACAGGCCGTGCGAATCGTATTCCCACCCCGCCGGTCGATGACTCGCGCGCAGCGCCTCGTTGACGGCCGCGCCGGACGTTCTGGCCAACGGAAAGTACATCTCCTGCGCGCGAGCCAGGTACGCATCGTGGATGGAACGCGCGATGATGCGTTCATCATCCGAGAGATCCAGCCACTGCATGTACTCGCGCACTTCCGCATCCGAGATGGCACGGAGATTGATCTGGGCGGTGGCGCCCGCGCTGATGAACATCATCAGCGCGAGCGACAGGAAACCCATGATTGAGTCGGTACGCATATGTAGTCTTGTCAGCCGCATCGGATCGTACTCCAATCAATGAAGGAACCATGACGCCGCCAGCCGGACTCGCGGAACTCGTTGATCCAATCTGCGTTCACACCACCACCGCCCGACGGAAATGGACGACCCGTTCCATGATTGCCAGACTGACCGGGATCACCATCGGGCTCACAGACCGGGTCGCCACCATCACCTCCCAGGCCCTGGTAACCGGGCAGACCGAAGTTCGCGGTCCCTCCATTCCCTCCATCACCGCCATTCCCTCCGTTCAGACCATTCGCACCATTTCCCCCGTTCCCAGCGTAGCCGCCGTTTCCCCATGGTGACAGCGCGCTGCCGCCGTTTCCTCCATTGCCACCATCACCGCCATCTCCGGTCGGGCAACAACCAACGCCACCATCTCCGCCTTCACCACCATCTCCACCATCGCCGTTGGCAATGGTGTTCAGCGAGTGGCCGCCGTTCCCACCATCGCCGCCAGTCCCACCACTCAGGACACCCGCGCCCCCATCTCCCCCATCACCACCGCGGCCGCCGAATGCATCGCCGAGACCGTTCCCCCAACCGAGCCCGCCATCACCACCCTTGCCACCGTTTCCACCATTGTTCAGCCCGTCACATGTGCCGTACCCATCTCCGCCATTTCCACCACGTCCGCCGAGCGTGGTGCCGGAACCACCGTTTCCGCCCTTGCCTGCGTGAATGTATCCCCCCACTCCATTTCCGCCGTGCCCGCCGTTCCCACCGAACGTCCCGGTATTGGGACCGCCGATGGGACCCGGCCCTCCATTGCCACCATGACCGCCATCACCGACGCCGAGTCCAAGGACATACGCGCCATCGCCCCCGTTCCCGCCATCTCCATCGAGAACGCCGTTTCCACCGGGGCCACCGTCGGGTCTGTTCGGATTCTCTTCATGCCATCCTGGCCAGCCCGGTTCACCGTTGCGATTCCCTTGGGGATCACCATCACCGCCATACCCATCCTGGGCGAGCGCCGCCGGTGCGGTCGCAAGGGAAGTCAGAATCAACAGCCCACCGACCACCGTGATTATGCCGGTCCTATTTCTGTGTGTGTGTGTGTGTGTGTGTGTGTCAACATGTTGCGTCTCCTTGTCTGCCAGAAGTCATCGGCCATCGGCGCACCATGCGCCTTCCATAGAGAGAGGCGGAGCTCGCGGCCGTTTTGTGACAGGAAAATGTCCGGATTGTTCAAAAAACTGTCCCCACCCGCGTTGCCGACGTTGAATCGACGATTGACAACGAAAAAACAGGCCGATGAACCGTTGGTTCACCGGCCGGGGGTTGTCTGTGGGTTGGGCCTGCGTAGGGGCGAAACGTCGGTGGGGTGATCGCCCGCTGATCAGAGCGGATCGCCCAGCCGTCGCGGCCAGTAGTCATCACTCGGAGGCAGATCTTCCCCTTCACCCGCGGGGCGGATGTGCTGGTAGAGCGGCTCTTTCTCTTTGTCGTAGGCGATGCGGCCGTTCACGATCGTCCAGCGCACCTGCGTGGTGTAGGAGAGCAGATCGCCATCGGTGATGACGAAGTCCGCATCCTTACCGATCTCGATCGAACCGACGCGATCATCCAGCCGGAGGATGCGTGCGGCCTCGATGGTGATCGCGCGGAGGGCTGCATCATTGGACAACCCGCCGCGCACACTGAACGCGGCTTCCATCGCGTAGTGCGCCATGTCGCGGCCGGCAAGACCGCCGAAGGAGATGATGCCGCCCGGGCCGAAGAGCGAACCGACGGGAGTGAAGCCGAACCGCACGCCGTGGTTGTAGAGGATGGCTGCATTCTCGATCGTGGACCCGTTCGCGCGGAGTGACCCGGGATCAGGATCGACGCGCTCGCGCGGGGTGATGATGAGGTCCATCTTCGCGCGGCTGACGTGCGGCGCCACCGCCCATGCTTCCGTGCCGCCGCGCACGATGAACTTGATGCCGTAATCGTTCGAGAGCTTGGCGTAGGCGAGCAGATCGCTGGTGGAGCTGGCATCGACCATCGCCACGGCTTCGCCGCGCATCAGCCGCAGGTACTGCTCAAGCTGGCCGCGAATCCAGCGGTTGTCCGGTGCGGCGGCCTCGGGGTTGGTCTGCCGGGTGATTTCGTGCGTGCGGACATCGCGGAGGTACTGCTGAATGCGATCGAGGTCCGCGCGAATGCGATGCCGGCCGGCGGGATCGCGCGTGGAGTAGCGGAAATTGACGAAGAGATTTTCGCGCAGCAGGATGCCATCGAGCGTGCCGTGCGTCAGCTTGACGGCGGTATCGCCGCTGACGGCGGTGGTGACGCCGGCGGCCAGTGCGACGGTGACGTTCAGCGCAAAGACATCGGTCGTATCCTGCGGCCTTCCACCGCCGACAATGCCGGAGGTCTGCAGCGCGACGAGCCCCGGGTAGATGCGACGGCCGGAGGCATCGATCGTCTCCGCGCCTTCGGGCACCTTGACGTTCGGCCCGATCTCAATGATCGACCCGTTCTTGGCGAGAATGGTGACGCCTTCGAGCACGGGGCCTGCCATGGTGTAGACGCGCCCGCCGGTGATCGCGAGGAACTTGTCTTCGGACTTGGCCGGTTCGACCTTCTCTTCCGGTGCGGGCGCGGGTGCGGCCTGCGGCGGTGGCTGCTGACCCGGTCGTCCGCGCGGCCCGCGGCGCGGCGGATCCTGCACAACACCCGTCTCGGGGCCTGCCTCATCCTGCGCAAATGCCGGTGAGACATTCATCATCGCCACACAGGACGCGAGCGCGATGAGCGAGAGCATGGATCGAAGTCGTACGTTCAGCATCATGTCAGTTCAATCCTTCTTCGCTTCCCAGACGACTTCTCCGGCGATCATCACCCGCTGGACACTCGTCGTCGGGTCGAGCGGATCACCGTTCAGGAAGATGACATCGCCGCGCTTGCCTTTTTCGATCGTCCCGATCGAGCCGTTCTGCCCGATCACCTTCGCGGGAAAGAGCGTCATTCCCCGCAGCCCTTCCGCGCGCGTCAGGCCGGCGCGAACCAGATGCGCCACCTGTCCGCGGAAGCGCTCGAGGATGAACGATGAATCACTCGTCGGGACGAGTGCGACTTCCATTCCGCGGTCGGACAGCTCCGCCGGCAGGTTGTACCGCACGACGGTATCCGGCAGTGAGTCGAACCGGGCCGGAACGATGATCAGTTTCTCTTCGCGTTCCTTGAGCGTATCGACAACGTAGTTGAAGTCGCCGCCGGAGAACCCGCCCGCGAGCATGAAGATGTGCGCCGGATTCTCGAACGCACCGAGTACATCGAAGGCATGCAACACGCCCGCCGCATCGGACAGCTCGATCACCGGGGAATACTTGGCTTTCTTCTCAAGCAGATCGACCAGCGGCTTCACCTTCGGGTTGATGGCCGGGGGCTTGAACTCCTCCGCGGGTTTCTGCTCGGCTTCTTTCGGCGGCTGCTGGTTGCCCTGCTGCTGTTGTTGCTGCTGCTGCTGCTTCTCGGCCTCGGCCTTCTTGGCTGCCTCTTCCTTCTGTTTCTTCTCCCACTCTTCGCGGGCCTTCTTGACCTTCTCGATCTCGGCCTTGGCCTGCTGGAACGCGCCGCGCAGGGCGTTCTTGTCCCGCGAGAGGTTCGTCATCGTGACCGACAGGTAGGAACCGGCCTCGACGATGCGATCCTCCTCCGGCCCGGCGGTGCGCATGATCGTCGCCAGACCCGGAATGGTCGCACCCGGCGGGTAGACCGCGACGGTCGTGAAACCGGCGCGAAGCAGGTCTTCCTGATCGACTTCGCTGAGGTAGAAATCATCCATCGCGCGATGATCACCATTCACCCCGCCGCGCGACTGCCCGGGAACGCCCGCGTTCGTGCGCGGATGCACCAGGCCGGGCATCACCGTCTGGTCGGCGGCATCGATGATCGTCGCCGTCGCTGGATACTCCAGGTTCTTTCCGACGAGACGAATCAGGCCATCAACGATGACGATCTCGCCGTTCTCAATGTCGTCGCCGCTCACGGTGACAATGCGCCCGGCCTTGATGACCACGAACGTTTCCTGGGCGAGTGCCTGCGCCGAGGCGCCGCCGCTCCCCAGCGCCATGGCGCCGGTCAGCGAAGCGATCAGTGCGGATTGGCGAATCGATACGCTCATCATGTCCTCTCCGTCTCCGTCAGGTCAGAAGCGGGAATCTTTCTCGCCGTTGTGCACGAGTTTGCCATCGACGACGGTAAACCGGCAGGCCGAACGCGGGTCAATCGGGTCGCCCGTCCACAGGCCGAAGTCTGCGTCATACCCCGGCGCGATCACGCCGACACGATCACCGATCTGCATCGAGACCGCCGGCACGCGCGTCACGCCCTTGAGCGCGGCGTAGGGATCCCAGCCGTACCACGCGGCCATTGTCGCCTGGTAGGAAAGCTCTTCCTGCGGAATCACCGGCGAGTCGGTATTGATGCCCACCAACTCCACCCCCGCCTCCGCGTACCTGGCAGCGATGCCGTAGACCCGGCGCTGCGTCCGGTCGAAGAACAGTTCGCGCGGCCCGACGATCGTTGCGATGTCGCCATGCTCAACGATCAGCGGCGCGGTCTTGTACCCGTCGAACGTCGAGTGATCGAGCATCGTCTTCACGCCGAACTTCGTCGCGAGCATGTCGATCGTGTTCAGCACCACCTGGTACTGCTGCGTGTGCACCGATGCGATGTATTCCTGGCGGAACAGGCCGCGGAACCCTTCGTACGTCGGGTCGAACGCGGGCATCTCGCCGGTTTCACCCTGCTCGAATGCTTCCCATGCGAGGTGATAGTTCAGCGCGTTCTGCACGGTGTTGCGCGTGTTGTAGTTCATCATCGCCCGACCGACGCGGTACCAGTACCGCTCGGGGTTTCCTGCCTGGGCGATCTTGATCGATGCGGGATATTTGATGATGACTTCATCAAGCGTATCGCCGCCGAGTTTCATCAGCGTGCCGAAGCCGCTCATGTTCGTTCCGGAACCGGGGATCAGGAGCGCCGTCGTCACTCCGCCCGCGAGGCCGCGCTTCGCGTTGTCGTTGTTCGGTTCGACCGCATACTTCGTGCCCAGACCGGGGTTGGTCAGGTAGACATAGTCGTGCAGGTCGCCCATGCTGCCGCCGATGTGATTGTGCGCTTCGACGAGACCCGGCACGAGCCAGAGGTCCGGATGCTCGTGCACCGTCGCCCCCTCGGGAATCGTGATGTCCTTCGCGCGGCCGACAGATTCAATCTTTCCGTTGCGCACGATGACCACCGCGTTGTTGACCACGCGGTCATCGTCATCCATCGTCACGACCTTGCCCACGCGGTACGCCTCGACGCGGTCGTTTTGCGCCGAAACGCCAAGGGCCGCACCAACCGTGCAGATGAGCGCGGTTCCGAAACGGGCCAACGTGCGCCGATTCAACATCATCATGGGCGAACCTCCCTGCCGCCGACGATCACGCGCTCGACGCGCGATCCCGCTGCAAACGGATGACCGGAAAAAATCACCAGATCACCTTCCAGGCCCGGTGCGATCGATCCGACTCGTTCGCCCAGGCCGTACATCTTCGCCGCATCCACCGTGAGGGCGGCGAGCGCCTGCTCCGGTGAAAGTCCGCGCTCGACGGCGAACAGCGCGACCAGCGGCAACGATCGCGCGCCATCTTCCGCATCACTCTGGAACGCCACCGGCACCCCGGCGCGATTGAGCACATCGCCCGCGAGTCGCCATTCCGTTCCATCGCGCTGCAACACGTTCGTCGGCAGGACCACGCCGATTCCCTTCTCTTTCAACTTCGCGGCGTGCAGGTTCGCACCGGGTGCGTTGACGAGCACGAGCGACAACCCGTTCTCATCGGTCATGACCTTGATCACTTCCTCCACCTGAAGCGACGAATCCACCGTGACCACCGCGGGAATCTGCTTCTCCAGCAGTTTGCGCAGCGGCTCGAGCGATTCATCAATCTTCGGCGGAAGCGGACGCCCATCTTCGCCCGTCGTGCGACGCCGACTGCGCGTCACGCGGAACTCAACCCCCGCCTTGTCCGTGCGGTTGGCCTCAAAGTTCAGCGTCGCAAAGCCCGCCAACGTCACCTGGCCGGTCATTCGATCGGTTGCGGTCAGCGTGGCCGTCCACGTCGGCGTTCCCATGCCGCCGGTATCCACCTCGATCGTCCCGGTGATCGATTTGTCGTTCAGCGTTCCGATGATGCGGTGTTCGACCGGTGCATCCGGCTCGGTGATGCGCCCTTCGATTGAACTTCCGTTCAAACGGAACGCCACCTTCCCTTCCACTTCCTGCGGAAGCGGGCCTCCGAACACGCGGATGCTCCACGTGCCGGTGATCGGATCCTCCTGTCGCTGCTCGGTTACCTGCTCTTCAACCTGCGGCTGCTGGACGGGTTCGAGCGTGCCTTCGGCCTTTTTCTTCTCCCACTCCGCAAGGGCCTTGCGATAATCCTCCCACAGCTTGAGGTACCGCTTGCCGGCTTCGAGGCGATTCTTCAGTTGACCGCCCACGGCTTTGTGGTCAAGCCGGGAAACATCGAACAGCACGGCTGCGGTTTCACTCACCACGCGGTCGTGACGGGCGCGACCATCGGTCTTCACCGCGGACATTTGCGCGCCCGCACCGCCCACGTTGTACGGAGCAAGCATGACCGTGGTGACACCCGCGCCCGCAACCCGCCGGGCCGCGTAATCGGCCGGGCCGATGATCGCCGCGAGCGAAAGGTCCGGGCTGGGGGTGGTCCGATCGCCTTCCAGACCGAGATGGCCGTAGGCATCGATCATGCCCGGCGTGACGAACGAGTCGCTGCCGGCATCGATCACCCGCGCGCCGGGCGGCGTCGCGACGCGACGACCGACCTGACGTATGCGGCCATCTTCAATCAACACCTCGCCATCATGCAGCCATTCATTCGGCCCGAGCCAGATGGTGCCGGCACGAACCACGACGGTGCCGCCAGCCATCTCGGCGTGTTCATCGCTGCGTGCGTGGGCGATCGCCTCGGCATCGTACGCCTTGCGTCCCTGCACGTAGGCGCGCTGCACATGCGCGCTCGTCGCGAGCGGCGCGCCGTTCATCACCAGAAAGTCCGCATCCCGACCCGGCGCAAGTGAACCGACACGATCCGCAACGCCCATCAGCTCCGCCGGCACACGCGTCAGCGCGCTGAGCACCTGCTCTTCACTCAGGCCGCTGCGCAGCGCGACGATCGCGGCCAGACGCAGATCTTCCACCGACTGGCCCGGCGCCAGACCCAGCGCGAGTTTCACATCTTTCAGTCTTGCAAGGTCCTGCCCGAGCTGATCGACCGCATCGGGATTGCCGCCAAGATTTCCCGCCGGCGAGCGGAATGAAGGATCAAGCGTGTACACCAGCCCTGCGAGCGGTGCGTCGAACGGTTCGAGCAT
>CBFGRU010000097.1:0-10537 GCA_965651255.1 uncultured Phycisphaerales bacterium | reverse complement strand
GCGATCACCGTACGGGTGATCGGCATGAGTCGAAACCATCGAGCTGTTGGACCATGCAACGTCGTTCGTCTCACTTCTGGAAGATCGGGAGGTACCGTTTGGGCATTTGAAGCACAATCAACGCCATGGCAGTGGCATACGAACCGCCCGCATAGTGATCAAGCCATGCACCGTTCGACGCCTGCTTTTCAATCAGTTCATCGCGCACGGCCGGCCACCAGCGCGCCCAGTACTCACCGCCGGCCAGATACATGGCCTGCACCGCGTAGTAGTGGCCGTAGTAGTAATGCGCCTGCCCGGACCGGAACCCCACGCCCGGGAACGCTTCTCGCGTGAGGTAATCAAGGCCGCGGTCGATTGATTCATCCTCATAGATTCCCGCGTAGAAGAGCGCGGCGACGCCGGCCGCCGTTCGCGGCCACGCCGACCCACCCGAGTTCAGCATGTACTTGAAACCACCATCATTGTTCTGGCACATGCGGACGTATTTGACCGCCCGATCAATTGTTTCCTTCGGAACCTTGATTCCGGCGTTCCGCGCCGATCGAAGCGCCATGACCTGGCAGATCGTGACCGAGACGTCCGCATCGTACGGCACGGGGTTGTATCGCCATCCGCCCTCATCGTTCTGCGTATTGACGATCAGCCGCACCGCACGAACGAGCGCATCACGCACCCGGTCATCCTGCGGATTCATCCCGTAGATTTCACCAAGAAAGAGCGCGGCAAAGCCGTGGCCGTACATCGGCCCGTGACTCGTCTCCGCCGCGAGCAGCCCGGACTCCGTCGCGTAGCTGAGAACGAAATCAAGCCCCTTCTGGACCACATCACCGTACTCACCACGGCCGGGCAGGTGTCCATCCGCCATGAAAGCCAGGCAACACAGCGCGGTGATACCCACATGCTTGCCGTATCGCCCGCGACCGAATGAACCATCAGCATTCTGCTGCGTTTTCAGGTAGCGCAGTCCCGTATCGATCGCGTTCAGCGCCGCGTCGTTCAACTCCTGCGCAAGTGGATTGTTCTCAGCGCTCGTTGTTTCCGAGGTGATGGCCCCGCCTTCGCGCGCGGGTGGATCCTGGCTCTCATTCAGCGACGTTGGCGCAACGGAAACGCCCGCCATGAAGCTGACCGCCAGTGCCCCCGAGAGCAGGAGCGTTGCCCGCTGCCGGCCCGAAAAGTGATTGGCGATGCCCGCTCTGCTCTTCATCAACCTCTTCATGATGATGACTCCTCTGCCAGCCGACGGTAATACTCTTCCGTGAGTGCGCGGTACAGCGAAGATCGCTGATCGCTCATTCCCTGCTGCATCTGTTCACGAATTCGATCCGGCAGCGAGCCCCATTCGGAGCGGGTTTCATCCAGCGCGCCGGTGAGCACTCCATCCTGTCGCGCGGGTGGATCGTTCTCGCCGCGATTATCACCCTCGGAGTTCTGCTCGCCATCCTGCTGCTGTTGCTGCTGCTGGTTTGATTGTTGCTGTTGCGGCTGTTGTTGCTGCTGCTGAGAGGATGAGGAAGAACTCGATGAGCTGGACTGATTTGACTGGTTCTGCTGGGCCAGATCAATCAGCGTGTCGAGCTTTGCGAGAATCTCTTCCTGAATACGCTGCGTGCCCAGCCCGGGGTCGAAACTCTGTTCGAGCAGGTTGGCAGCGATGGTCATCTTCTCGAGCGCTTCGCGGAATGCATCGGCGGCTTCGATTTCCCGCAGACGACGATCGAGCTCATCCTGCGCTGCGCGGTCCGCCGCTTCACGGGCGCTCGCTTCTGATTCATCCGGCTCCAACCCGAGAAGCTCATCCAGCGAAGGCGGCGCTTCACCAACCGATTCTTCCTGTCCGCTGTTCGGCGGTGCATCCTGCGCAGCCACCGCGGCCGCATACGTTGTGATCGTGACAGCAAACACGAGGCCACACACACTTCTCAGGGCTTGTTGAATCATTCGGCGCCCCTTCCCAGCGGAATCCGCTGTGACACACGGAACACCCTGTATCGTACGATTCGTTCGCTTGCCGAACCCATAAATCTGCATCATGGTTGCCCTCCCGGTTCATCTCCAGGTCCGGTACTGTCACCGCCGGGTGGCTGGGGTCGGCCGCCGCCTCCACCCCCTTGTTGCTGCTGCATGGCCTCGATGACCCGTTGCCCCAACTCCTGCAACTGTCGTTGTCGCTGGCCAAGATCGCGCAGCGTTTCCCGACGAATGCCCGGATCCAGATCCTGTCGCGCATCAGACTGCCGCGTCAATTCGTAGATCTGCTCCTGCAATCCGCGGAGCAGCTTCAACTCAGCGATCGGCGGAATCAACTGGCCCTGCCCCGGCTCGCCGCCTTGTTGGCCACCTTCACCGGCCTGCTGCTGATCCTGCCCATCTTCAAAGGGGTTGTCATCGGTCTGTTCTTCTTCAAGCGCCTGCAGGAGGCGACCAATCGCATCGGCGATGAACTGCTGACGATCGGTCACGAGCAGTCCCACACGACCTTCCCGCAAATCATCCCGAACGGATGTCGCGGCCTGATCGACCAGGTCGTGCACATGGTTGAACACCATCGAATTCGCCACATCTTCGTGATCCCGCCGTAACTGGTCCATCGTGCGGCGAATGTCTTCTTCGAGCGTCGAAAGGCGGCGCGCTTCGACCAACCCGCGACGATCGAGCGGTTCCTGTTCCGCCAGCGTCAGCGTTTCGCTGCGCAGCGCCATCTGTTGCTCGATCAATGCGCGGTACCCATCCATGAGCGCTTCGCGCTGCTGACGAATCTCTTCTTCTTCCAACTGCTCCTGAAGTGCTTCCGCTTCAGCCAATGCTTCCTTCAGCAGCGTGAGTGATCGCTCCTCCGCCTCGTTCGCCAGTTGACCATCCACCGGTTGGGCGCGGAGCGCCGCAATGGCTGCGCCTTGCGCATCGGCGGCCCGATCGACCGCGCGCGCGGCTCTGGAAGCGCGCGGGCCGGCGGCACGGGCTTCGCCCCCGACTGCTTGCGTGTTCTGCTGCAGACGAATCATCGCCCGATCGCGGCCGGTGTACGAATCCTGAAAAATCGCCTCAGCGAGGGCATTGATCTCGTTTTCCTGCATCGTGACAAGCCGACGAATTGAATCGACCAGACTCTCCAGCCGTCGCTGAAGCTCCTGCGTCTGCGCACGATCCTGGTTCATGCGTTCCTGCATGCGCTGCAGCGTGTCGATCGCCTGCTGCTGAGATTGCTGCGCGTTCTGCAACTGGTTCTGCCGCGCCTGCTGGGCGGCCTCTTCCATGTTGCGCTCCAACTCTTCACGCTGAGCGGTGTCAGCCGCATCCCGCAGGCCTTGCGCTGCCTGGGGGTCAACCGATTCGAGATCCTGCGCACGCTCGCGAGCTTCTTCGATCAGATTCTGCGCCGACTCTTCCAACTCACGTTGACGCTGCGCGATGCGGTCAAGCTCACTCAACTCAAGCTCGCTCAGTTCCGAAAGATCGCGGCCGAGGGTCTGGTCCCGCAGTTGTTGCGTTTCGCTCCGGAGTTGCTGCTGCTGATCGAGGAGCGCCTGCAACTGCTGATTGATCACCCAGGAATCCTCGTTGCGATCAAGCAGTGAAATGAGGTCACCCAACTCATCGCGCACCCGCTGCTGTGCATCGACGACGGGTTGATCCTCCGGCCGCGCCTCGCCCCAGTCCGGTGACTCGGCATGGTCCGGTTCTGAACCGGCGCCTTCCTGATCGGGCTGATCCTGCTGCGCCTGGTCTCCCGGCTGGTTGTCTGCCCCCTGCGGTTGACCTTCAGTTTGGCCCTGACCCGGTGGTTGCCCTTCCGGCTGGCCCGGTTGTTCTCCCTGGGCCTGACTGCCCTGCTCACCGGTCCGGCCGCTCTGTGCATTCGGCGATGACTCGCCACCCGGGCGCGCCTCGCTCGGCGCCACGTCTTCGCGAGTCGTTTCCGAGGTGGGATCACCCGTTCGTTCGCGCGGATCACTCGGATCACGCCGGGCCGATGATGATGCACCTTCCCGTGCCTCGATGCGCTGGCCGGCTTCGTTCGATGCACGCCCCGCCTCAGTCAACAGATCCAGCGAGTCGCGAAGAAGTTGTTCAAGTTGCGCATCATCAAGTCGATTCGCCTCGCGACGACGATTGATCTCTTCCAGCGCGGCAATCTGGTCGGCAATTCGTTCGCTGATGCGGCTCTGCGCACGCGCGATTCCCGGTTGCATGCCGTCATCAATCACATCATCCTGCAGTTCCGCCTGCTGCCCTTCGATGCGAATGGCGTTCTGCCGCAATAATCCAAGCTGCTCACGCAAGGCAGTCTGCAGGTCAAGTTCACTGACGATGCGCAGTCGTCGAACCGCGCTGCGCACCGTGTCGTGCGTCTGTCCGTCCAGGAAGAACATGTCATCCGCGATCGCGGTGAGTTCGATCACATCACCTTCCCGGGCGTCGATTTCGGTGAGATGCAGATCCCGTTCGATAATCGCCGCCACCGTATCGACGGCCTCAACCTGTTCCCACAGGAGCGGCATCTCCGCTTCGCTTCCGGGCTGCGCCTCGCGACGCGCTTCCAAGCCGATGCGACCGACGGACACATCGTCCCGCGCTTCTGCCGAAAGTCCGACGACGGCGTTCGGAGTGACGACTTCATCCGTCTCCGGACGGGTGATGGTCGCGCTCGGCACTCGATCCGTCACCGCATCAATGCGAAACACGATGTCATCCGCATTTGAAATGCCGTGCTCATCCTGCAGATGCATCGCCAGTCGTGTCGTCTCTTCCACGCGCCACTCGAGCGTCAGCGACTGCGAATTCGGCTCAGCGGCCTGAACCACGGGCAGTCGCTCGAAGTTCCAGGTCAGCGCTTCGCGAATCCATGCGGGGTCATTCGGTCGCGCGACGATTGGCTTATTGAACGAAAATTCAATTCTGGCCATCGAACCGATCAGGACCGGCGTCTCGGCAATCGCGCGGGCATCAAGACCGGTGCCAAGTTCGGCCGCCACCGTCGGGTATCGCCCACTCGCATAGGCCGGCGGCGTGACCGTCAGTGACGCCCGGAGAATCGCCGGCGGAGGAACCAGCGCAATCTCATGAACCGTCGTTTGCGCATCGTCCGTCAGGAAGTACACCGCGAGCCGGTCCGCTTCCGTATCGATCAGAGACTCAAACAGATCCAATCCCTGTCCCGGCTGCCGCGCGAGCACGATGGTCCGCCAGGCGCCCCACTCACCGTTCCGCTCCATCCGGTACCGGGCAGAGACTTCCATCGTGGCGAAGTCGCCCTTTGTTGCCCGCGCGCGGAGCGAGAGCGCCTGCCCGCGCGGATGAACATCAATGTCGTGAACCAGTGAAACAACGCCGGTTCGGGCTGGCCACTCCGCGGAGCCAAGCGGCAGGAAGATTCGATTCAGAGCAGTGCCGGCAAACGTGGGGCTCGCGATGATGACGATGACCGCCACCAGCAGCGCCGCACCGAAGAGCGATACATCTCGCCGCGTGCGACCGGAGTGAATGATTCCGGCCATCGATTCACCCGCCAGCCGCGACTGCGTGTCCTTCACCGATCGCGCTGCCAGTGGGTTGCCCTGATCGACACCGCTGATGGCAAACTCAACGCTCGAAGCGAGGCGCCCGGCGACGGCGGGCATCGCACGTTCCACGCGCAGCGCAAGATCGGTCAGCGTCGGATTGAACCCCAGCGCCGGCATGACATGTTTCCAGAAGTACCAGCCAGCAGCGCTGAGACCTGCCAGCAGCACAACGAGACGAAATCCGCCCGGAAAACGAAACAGGTAATCAACACCGGCCAGCAGCAGCACACCCGCAATCAGCACCGCCGCCAGGGCTGCACACCGCTGCACCAGCAACAACACCCGACTGCGGAAGCGGAGCCGACCGAGTTGATCAATAATCTCGCGCATGTCATCGCTTTCTGGCTTCGAGCGAACCGTGCATCATTCTGTACCGTCATCGACCGGTTCGGGTTCTCTACCGTGGAAACGCCTTCGACGAGGGGTCCGTTGCAGGAATCCGCCATTCGGCGAACCCGTTGTCCCCTATCGTACCAAGTCGGCTCGAGCCGTACCGATCAGACACCTGACCATTGAACCATTGTTTGCGGTGCATCTCATGGCGGGCCATGATGAGGAGTGAGAGGCAACGATCTTGAGTACGGCTGCAACTTCCATGAGTATCGCTGACGACAGGACCATCACGAAAGTTGATCTGCACACGCACATTCTTCCGGAGCGATGGCCGGACCTGCGTGAGCGGTTCGGCTGCGGCGGGTGGGTGCGGCTGGAGCATCATCGGCCGTGCTGCGCGCAGATGTGGATTGATGACCGGTTCTTCCGCGAGATCCAGGCCAACTGCTGGGATCCTGCGGTCCGGATGAAAGAGTGCGACGAGACCGGCGTCACCATCCAGACCCTTTCCACCGTTCCGGTGATGTTTTCGTACGACAAGAAGCCCGAGCACGCGCTCGATCTCGCGCAGCTTCTGAACGAGCACCTCGCGGGCATCTGCCGTGACTTCCCCGATCGCTTCATCGGCCTCGGCACAATTCCAATGCAGGCGCCGACGCTCGCGATACGCGAACTTGAACGATGCATCAACGAACTGGGGCTGGCCGGTGTTCAGATCGGCTCGCACATCAATTCGTGGAACCTCGATGCCGAAGAACTCTTCCCCATCTTCGAAGCGGCCCAGGAACTCGGCGCGGCCGTCTTCGTGCATCCCTGGGACATGATGGGTAAAGAACAGATGCCGAAGTATTGGCTGCCGTGGCTTGTCGGCATGCCCGCGGAGACGGCGCTCGCGATCTGCTCGATGATCTTCGGCGGGGTCATCGAGCGCCTGCCCGACCTGCGCCTGTGCTTTGCGCACGGCGGCGGATCGTTTCCGTTCACGATCGGCCGCATCGAGCATGGTTTCAACGTGCGACCTGATCTGTGTGCGGTCGACAACCCCATCAATCCGCGCGAGTACGTCGGCCGATTCTGGGTCGATTCACTCGTCCACGATGCCAGCGCGCTCGAATACCTCGTGAACACCATGGGCGAGGATCGGGTCGCGCTCGGCTCAGACTATCCTTTTCCACTGGGTGAACACCATCCGGGGAAGCTGATCGAGTCGATGGAATCGTTTGACGATGCACTCAAGCGAAAGCTGCTCGTCGAGAACGGTCTGGCATTTCTGGGGCGGTCTGGTGCCAACATCATTCCGGCACGCGCATCGAAACAAAGTGCAAGGACCTAAGGCGTATACTGCGGAGAAGATCACCACTTGTCTTGCATTGGAAAGGTCCGCTCGTGCCCGATACGCGTTCGCAGGTCGATACCAGGTTCACCAATGCCCGTCATCCCGAACTCGCGCGGTTTCTGGATGAACACGCGATTCGGCGGGGTCGGTTCACGCTCGCGAGCGGCCGGACGAGCAGCTACTACTGCGATGGAAAACTCGTGAGTTTCTCCGGTGAAGGCGCGCTGCTGATCGCCGATGCCATCCTTGAAGAGATCAAAGACATCGAAGCCGATGCGATCGGCGGCATGGACATGGGCTCGACGCCGATTGTCTCCGCCGTGGCAATGCGCGCGTTTCAGATCGGCCGGCATCTGCCGAGCTTCATCGTGCGCAAGGAAGTGAAGGGCCACGGCACGAAGAAGCCGGTCGAAGGCAATCTGCCGAAAGAACCGGCGCGCGTAATCATGGTGGATGATGTCATCACTTCCGGCGGATCGATCATGCAGGCGATCGACGTCGTGCAGGGGCTCGGTCACACCATCGCCTTAACGGTCAGCGTGCTCGACCGCGACGGCGGCGGGGCCGAGCGTTTCCGCGAGAAGGGCATTCCTTATCAGCCGCTCGTCACGATTGCGGAGTTGGGTATCTCGAACGACGAGCCGTCGTGAATGATCGCCGCTTGCGGCTTCGCGGCACGCTCATGCAACGACTTTCGATTGAGTGCACCGCTGCACTGCGAAGCCGCGAGCGGCGTGGGAAACATCATTGTTTCCCTCCGTGACTCCGTGGTTCAATCCGCTCACGCGCTCAATGACACGCCGACGGGCACGTACTGCCGCTTGCAGCGCGCTTCAAATTCATCGCGGAACTTGTTCACGATCGTGCGCACCGCCCAGTTGTTGCCATCGGCGAGGCCGCAGATCGTCGTGCCGGGCATCGCGCCCATTGAACCCGCGATTTCGAGCACGAGGTCAAGGTCCTTGCTCGTTGCATCGCCCCGCTCAATGCGCACCAGCGCCTTGTACAGCCACCCCGCACCTTCACGGCAGGGCGTGCATTGGCCGCACGATTCGTTCTTGAAGAACCGCGAGATGTTCCGGCAGACGGCGACCATGTCCGTATCCTCATCGAACACGGTCGGGCACGCCGTCCCGAGACCGAGCACTTCGTACTTGCGGCCGATATCGAAATCGAGCGGCGCATCGTACTGATCCGGCCCGAGGACCCCCATCGACACCCCGCCGGGAATCGCGCCCTTGAACTTCTTGCCACCGCGCATTCCGCCGCAGTGATTTTCCACCAGCTCGCGCAGCGTGATTCCAAGGTCGAGTTCGTACACGCCCGGCTGATTCACATGACCCGAAACGCCCATCAGTTTCGGACCGAACGATGGCGGACCGCCCAGCTTCGACTCGGTACCCATCGACTTGAACCAGTCGCTGCCCTCTTCGACGATCGGACCGACGCACGCGAGCGTTTCCACGTTGTTGATGATCGTCGGCCGACCGAACAGCCCTTCGATCGCGGGGAACGGGGGCTTGTTGCGCGGCCAGCCGCGCTTGCCTTCGATGCATTCGAGCAGACCCGTTTCTTCGCCGCAGATATACGCGCCGGCTGAGCGATGCAGATAGCAATCGACCGCAAACTTCACTTTGCCCTTCAGCAGCCCCTGCTTGCCGAAGATGCCGTGCTCGTATGCCTCCTGAATGGCGCGCTGCATGATCTTCGCCTGGTGGTGGTACTCACCCCGAATAAAGAAGTACGCCGTATCAAGCTGGCACGCATAACACGAAATCGCGATGCCTTCGAGCGTCAGGTGCGGGTCAAAGTCGCAGAGCAGGCGGTCCTTGAAGGTGCCCGGCTCCGCCTCATCGCAGTTGATCGCGAGATACCGCCTGCCGCCGTCTGGCTTCGGCAGAAACGTCCACTTCACACCGCAGGGAAAGCCCGCGCCGCCGCGGCCGCGAAGCTGCGAATCTTTCACCATGTCCACGATCGCGCTCGGCTCCATCGAAAGGGCCTTCTCTAGGGCCTGATACCCCCCGGTCTTCACGTACTCATCGTACATGACCACCTTGCGATCCTTCGGATCAGCAAACGGGCGGGAGGGGATGCGCTTCGTCAGAACGGGTCCGTTCATGGGCATGAGTGCAGGCCTCGCGAATCGGGAAAACAGAAACGGGCCGAATCGTAGCCGATCAACCCGCCACCGTGCGAACCGGGGCACAGAACCCACTCCCGGGCATCACCCCGCCCGCAAGACCAGGAACGCACCAATCGCAGTATGCCCGTGACAGCAGATCCCCCCCCGGGGGGCACGACTGACTGATAGATGGCCGCGCAGCAGCGGGTCTCTGACGTCATACTGTACTATGGAGCAACTCGCGCAGAAATCCCTTGGGGAACAGGTGCTATTCCCGCACTGCTCTTTACAAATGCAACACCGACAAACATCCTCGTGATGCACTATCCCGGTTCAATGGAACGCACACGATCGGAGTCCTCATGATCCCCTTCCTTCTCTCTCTGGCTCTGGTGATTTCACCCGCATTCGCGGCGCACACCGCGCCGCACCTCGGTCACTACAACGTCCGGAAGGCCGTCCTTCGTGAAGGCGTGCTCTTCACCGACTGTCGGGTGTTGGTAGAAGGGGAACATCCCGTCCACCCGCTCTGGTCCATCAACCTCATCAAGCAGAGGCCCGAGCAACTCTCGCACGGGTTTGTCGCCAATTACAACCAACATTTCGGCGTTCCGGTGTGGGGATTCCTGGGAGAAGACTTCTTTGTCTTTCCGATCCAGCTTCCACACCCCGAGCCAATCTCCCCCGGAGCCGCGCGAGGCGGGGCCGATGCCTGCCTGGCCATCCTCCGGGCGCAAATGAGGGGTGAACAGCCGCCGCCTGAAGCTGCACAAGCGGTTGCCGCCCGCACCGCCGAACGCCCGTTGAAACTCGCGCCCCTCACCACCCACAGCCGGCGACACACGATCCGCGTGAAAGATCCACTCTTCTTTGACTTCGCCTCTCTATCGCCTCGAGACAGTTCTGTGTTGTTCGCCTACGAAGGAACGCTGCATCAGCATCGTTTCGACGATGAGGCCGAACACTGGCAGGAGCGATGGATCGAGATTGACTCCGTTCCCACCACGATGACCGGATCGTTTCGGGCGCTGCGGTCGGCCGAGCGGCTGGTCCTCATCGATGAACGCGGGGCCGTCTACACAACGCCGGGCGATGGGCACAACCTCATAGGTCACATCGCGAACTGGCCCGCCGGAGAACACGCGAGCAACAGAGCGGTCTATCTCCTTGAAGATG
>CBFGRU010000096.1:0-10549 GCA_965651255.1 uncultured Phycisphaerales bacterium | reverse complement strand
GCGCTGCTGCCGCTGGTCGCGATGATGGTGCTGCGCCCGCGCGCCCGCCGAAGTCGCCCGGCGTGTTCCTGACCGCCCCACTGCGAAGCACCGCTAGAATCGGCTTCACCCCACGCATCCGCGATCGAGTAGGGAGGAGCCGCAGATGGCGAGATCGAACAGCCCAGCGCCGCGCTCGAAGCTGGTTGATCTGTACTTCATGGAACACCGCGCGAAGTTGATCGACATCGCCGCCTTTCTCGACCGGATCGATCGCGCCGATGATGACACGAACGGCGATGACTTCCGAATGGAGGCGTTCCGCGGGGCGGTGGCCATTCTGACCGACGGCCGGGCGGATCGGGCCGCGCGGATTCTGGATCACTTCTCCGATCATTCGCGCGAACCGATCGCGAACGCCGCGGGATTGAAGGGAGCATTCGGGGCGGTGCCCCCCGCGCGGGAGGAGGCCGAGTGAAGTACATCGACCCGCACATTCACATGGTGTCGCGCACCACCGATGACTATCAGCGCATGGCCCTGGCGGGATGCGTCGCGATTACCGAGCCGGCCTTCTGGGCGGGGTTCGATCGATCAAGCCCGAAGGGTTTCTTCGACTACTTCCGCCAGCTCACCGAGTTTGAGCCGGCCCGCGCGGCGCAGTTCGGCATCAATCACCACTGCTGGCTGTGCATCAATCCGAAGGAAGCAGAGGACGCCGTCTTTGCGCGCGAGGTCATGGCGATCATTCCCGATTTTCTCGACCGCCCCAACGTGCTCGGCATCGGAGAGATTGGGCTGAACAAGAACAGCCGGAACGAGATGGAGATCTTTGAAGCGCACGTCGAACTGGCCGCGCAGCGCGAGCAGCTCATTCTCGTCCATACCCCGCACCTGGAAGACAAGAAGAAGGGCACGCGACTGATCCTGGATGCGCTGCGGAACAACTCGCGCATCGACCCCGGTCGGGTGCTGATTGACCATGTCGAAGAACACACGGTGCGGATGGTTCTGGAGCGCGGCTTCTGGGCGGGCATGACGCTGTACCCCGACACGAAGTGCACGCCGCAGCGCGCAGCGGACATCTTCGAGATGCACGGCACGGATCGGTTGTGGATCAACTCCGCCGGTGACTGGGGCATCAGTGATCCGCTGGCCGTTCCGAAATGCCGGCTCGAGATGCAGCGACGCGGACACCTCGCGCCGACGATCCGCAAGATTTCCTTCGAGAATCCGCTGACGTTCCTCAGCCAGAGCGGACGATTCCGGGCGGGGCTTGATGACCACTGAATCGCGCCAGCCGATTCGCATCGGCTACTGCACGAATGTGCACGCCGGCGCGACGCTCGACGCGATGCAGCGCGAGCTTGAGATGCACGCAACGCGCGTGCGCGAGATCATCTGCCCGCAGGGAGTCCTGGAAATCGGGCTGTGGCTGAGCGCTCCCGCAGCGGAGGAGTTGCTTGCCGGCGACGGCATCGCGCGCTTTCGCGACTGGCTGGATGAGCGAGGCCTGCGCGTTTTCACGATGAACGGCTTTCCCTTCGGTAACTTCCACGGAGCCGTGGTCAAGCACCGGGTGTATGAGCCGTCATGGGCGGAACCCAACCGCGCGACGTACACGATGAACCTCGCGCGGATTCTGGCGGGTCTCCTCGATGCAGGCGAGCGCGCGAGTATCTCGACCCTGCCGATCGGCTGGCCGGGTCCGCCGTGCAAGGCCGTCGATCTGAACCTCGCCGCCGTGCAACTCAACCGGATCGCCGCCGCGCTGCGCGAAGTGCATGAAGAGACGGGGCGTTTCATCACCGTCGATCTTGAACCGGAACCCGGATGTCTGCTTGACACGGCGGAGAAGACCATTGACTGGTTCACCAATCATCTGACTGGCGATACGTGCCGCAAACACCTGGGCGTGTGTCATGACATCTGCCACGCCGCGGTCATGTTTGAAGATCAAACCACGATGTTCACCCGCTACCGCAATGCGGGCATGATGGTGAACAAGATTCAGGTCTCCAATGCGCCGTGCGCTCATCTCGCCGCATTCTCGGATGTCGAGCGGCTGGAGATGTTCGCCGCCCTGCGTGAGTTTGAAGAGCCGCGCTATCTGCACCAGACGAGCGTGCGCGAGAACGGCCGCACCATCCTGTACGAGGATCTTCCCATCGCCCGAGCGCATCATGAATCGCTTGACCGCCTGGGTGATGAATGGCGGGTGCACTTTCACGTACCGATCTATCTGGAGTGGCTGGGGCGAATCGGGACGACCCGAGCCACGATTCACGAATGCCTGCGCGCGATGCAGATTCTGCCGAATCAACCGGTTCTGGAAATCGAAACGTACGCCTGGGATGTTCTGTCGGCCGAGCACCGCGGAGACACATTGGCGGAGGACATCGCCCGCGAATTGGTCTGGCTGCGTGAGCAGTTCTCGCGGGAAAGCGATGCCGCACCATGAGTCGCATCCACCCATGGCTGGAACTACTGCGACTGTCGAACGTGCCGACGGTGATCACCAATGCACTCACCGGCGTAGCGCTCGGCCTTGTCTCACTCGAAGATGGTGAAGTGACCGACCTCGCGCGCATCCTACCGGTGATGACGCTCGCGATGGTGATGCTCTACGCGGGCGGCATGGCGCTCAATGATTTCTTTGATCGCGCGATTGATGCGAACGAGAGACCGAACCGACCGATTCCCTCCGGCCGCATCCCGCCGCGCAATGCCGCGGTGCTCGGGTTCGGCCTGCTCGCGGGCGGCGCTGGTTTCACGGCTGCGTTCGGTCTGATGCCGTTCATCTTCGGCCTCACGCTTGCCACCACCATCGTGCTGTACAACCTTCTGCACGCGAAATGGGCGGGCAGTGTGGTGCTGATGGGTTTGTGCAGAGCGCTCGTCTACATCACGTGCGCAAGCGCCATCACGTGGCCGCTGGTGGTGCCCATCATCGGGCCGGTCAGCGGTGTACTGTTCATTTACATCATCGCGCTTTCGATGATCGCGCGCGTCGAAGCCAGGTCGAGTGCCGGCCGGCGCGGACTTATCGCGTGGATGTTGCCGCTCATTGCGATCTCGCCGCTGGTCTTCGTCCGCCCCGATGCGTGGACGTGGTGGCCGGTCGCGGTCGGCGCGCTCATGCTCGCGTGGCTCGTGGGGTCGATGCGTTTCATTCGCGCTGCGCCGCCGCGCATCTCGCAGGCAGTCATGGCGTGGATCGCGGCCATCGCGCTGATCGATGCGTTCATCCTTGCCCTCCTGGGCGAGCATGGCCTCGTCATCGTTGCGGTGGGCGCGTACTTCCTCACGATCGCAGGACACCGCTCCATCGCGGGAAGCTGAGCGATGGTGATGATGTTTCGACGATGGCCGGTTTACGCGGCGTGCTGGCCGTTCATCTGGGCACGCTGCTGATAGGCGACGTACCGCTCAATCTGGCGCACCACAAAGTCCTGGTGGACCGGATTGAACGTAAAGTCAAACGCCATCCCCGCGTAGTAGTCCTGCGAGGCGCTCATGTGCGTATGCACTGCCTTGGCGGTCGCGCAGATGGGCGTTGAGACTTCCTGCGGCAGACTGACGCGAATCCAGAACAGCCGGTGCCGATGCAACGGGCCGGAGTCGGCGTTCTTGACGAGCAAGCCCACACCGCCGCCACCGAGATTCATCAGGTGGGCCGGGAACTTCGGCCCGACTTCCGGCAGGACGAACTCTTCGGCGGCAGCGCTCATTCGCGGCGATTCTTCACCACGCTCGCGCGCCTCCCACGCCAGTTCGTTCGCGCGTTCGGCGACGAGGACGGTCTTCGGGTCGAGCAACGGCCAGACATCAACCGTCGGCAACGACAGGGCAGCGGTTTCGACGCGGTAGTGGTTTCGACGCTGGCAACGCTCGACGCTCTCCGGCATGGCCAGTCGCAACGCCGGTACCGGCTTGCCGTACCGAGGGTTGTACATCGTGCGCTGGAGGTGCTTCGTGCGGAACATCCACCGGTTCTGTCCGATCGCCATGATCGCGACGATCTGAATCTTCGGTTCGAGGTCGATGGGTTTCCCGAGCGCGAACGGCTGTTCGATGATGATCTCATCATCCTTCAAATCGAGCAGGCGTACCCGCCAGATGAAGTCCGCCCCGCTCTCGACGGCGGCGATGTCGTTCGACTGAGTCGGCGCGATGGCGATTTCCAGCGAGCCGCCCCGTTCATGGACCTGCTGCAACGTATGGTGCCAGTGATGATTTCGCAGTCGAGTGGCGGGCAAGGGTACTCCCCCCGTGGTCTTGCGAATGGAATCGGATCGAAGAATGAACTCCGTACTCCGCCACCATCGACGAACCGGCGGCTGCACTTTCGTTGAGAGTCAGGAAATCATGCCTCACCCCGCGATGAAGGGCTATTCGTGCGGCCTGGCGAGAAGAAGCAAACCCGACTCGGCATCACGCTCCGGGGGCAATAACCTTGCCAGCCGCGACAGCAGCGCCAGTTCACCGATCGTCCACAGGCGGAAACGGCGTTCATCCGGGTTGATCGACCAATCCTCGCTTCGCACCGCTGCGCCAGATCGAATCGTAAAGACCGGCCTCGATGCTTCCCAGATGAGCTGGCTCTGCCCATCCTCACTCACCCCCTGCTGCCAGTTCCCTTCCGCGACCTCGCGCCAGAGTGCGGGCAGATCATCCAGAACGATCGCGCCGCCCGGCAGCAATCGCCACGCCGCCCACCGCACCAGATGCAGGGCCTCATCCAGGTCGTGCACTTCCATGAACGTGTGGCCCAACAGGAGAATCAGATCAAACTCCCCCTTCACGACCGGCGGGTCATGCGGCGGTTCGGCATGAAGAAGCGTCCATCGTGACGGTACCCCCAGCCGCATCAGACGACGCCGCGCAGCGCGAAGCGCGCGTCGATCACGGTCTACCCCCACGACGCGCATCCCCCGTCGAACCAGGGGCGCCATCACGCGCGCCGCCCCGCACCCGAGGTCGAGCACCCGCGCCCCTGGCATCAGCATTCGGCGCAGCGCGACAATCTGCGCGCGATGCTCGGCCTGTTCCAACGGTGACCAGTCTTCCGGCACGCTGCCGCCTTGGTGCATCATGCCTTCTCGCGCCTCGTCGGGGTCGCTCGACGCGGCACACGCACACCGAGTTGCTGCGCCAATCGGGCCAGGAGCGATTCGGCTCGTGCCAGATCGTCCGCACTCAACGATTGGTGGCCGTACCGCGCGCGATAGAACGTCTCCGTCAGGTCGCTGACCACTTCGACCAGGTGCGCGTGCTGCGGCGCCTGCGTGCGGAGTGACCGCGCAAATGCCAATGGCGGCTGCCAGGCGGGCTTGGGCAACCTGGCGCGGCGCAGGATGTCGAGCATGTCCAGGTAGAAACCAAGTTGCCGCAGCATTCGCCGGTACTCGCCGCCGCGCAGATGCTCCAGCCGCAGTGAACGTCGAATACGCCGTGCGCGACGAATGAGCTGGATCGCGATTGCGATGGCCACGATCGTCGCCAATGTCACCAGCAGAATCCAGAACGTTCCTGCCGGCCCGAAGCGCCGACTGAATCGGCCAAGCCACTGGTCGGCCGCGGCGATGACATCCTCGACCCAGAGAAACCCTTCGAAGTTCAACACGCTGCGCAGGTCGCGCTGCGATGCTTCATCGAAGTCAACGATTCCCTCGAGCCAGCCCCCTTCGAAAATCTCGTACAGCGACCGCACACGGGTGGCGAGATTCACATCTTCACCGTCGCGCATCTCGACGACCGAAGGCGGTGATGGATCGAATCGCGCCCACGCATGCATCCCGACACGCACTTCCACCCAGGCGTGTGCATCGGATGCACGGACGATGGTTTCCTCTTCCAGGTCGCTCCATTCGCTGGCAAGGAACCCCGTCACCAGGCGCGCTTCAAGGCCCAGCATCTGACAGAGCGCAGTCATCGCGCTCGCGAAGTATTCGCAGTGACCACGCCGAAAGTCGTAGAGGAACGCCACGATCGGATCTTCGCCGGGCGTGATGGCCACATCGCGCAGGTCGATCGTGTAGGTGAAGTTCTGGTGAAAATGTCGCTCGATCTCACGGGCGGCTCGGCGCGCAAAGTCAAAGTACGCATCTGCCCCCCCCTCGCGCGACGGTCGCGGCAGGTTTGCTTGATCAAGGATGCGATCAACGTACTCGCGCAAGCGCGGATCGATCACCGGCGGCGGGGTGAGGGAGGTCTGGCGCGTCGGATCCGCCAGCGCCTCCCATGCCTCGCGATCGGAGAAGGAGAACCATCCGACCTCGTACTCCCCCAGTCGCGCGCTCCCGGCCACGGTGATGGCCTGCGTCATCGTGCGGTACTCGATGGTCCGAAGCGCATCGGTCGCCACCCATCCGGGCAGGCCGAGCGTGTACATCGTGCCGCCGAAGTTCGTCAATGGGGTGATCGCGGCGCGCTGTGACGGTTCGCCCGGGAGCGTTCCGACCAGCGGCGTGAGTACATCGGGTGAAAGATCAATCGGAATGGGCGGTCGCGTAATCGCTGGTGAGGCGATCCATCGCGCTGCCGTGCGATCATACTGGTCGTACACCGACCCGCGCAGATACAGCGTTTCACTCGGCCGAATCGTTCCGCCATCGCGATCGGTCAAGCTCAGTCTCATGATCCGCGAGCGACTGTCGGTGATGCGGTTCCCCGTCAGCAGTTCCACCTGGCTGATGACTCCGCTCCTGCCGGACTGGTCATCCTGCCGTGCCAGCGCGCCGCGCAAAAGCCCCATTCCCACGCCGCGCGGAAGCGAGAGGAACAGAACGACCGCCAATGAGATGCAGAGTACGCTGAGGCCCGCCACCGAGAGTGCAAACTGCATTCCCGGATTGCCACTGAAGACGGCGCGCACCGGTGGAATGAGCCGCGCGCCCGCCGGGGCCTGCGCCGCCCGCGATTCGCGAGACGCTTCCTGCGCTGCGTACAACTGGTACAGCATCAGAACATGCAGCCCCAGCAGCGTGTACACCAGGAGCACAATGCCGTAGAGCAGCGATCGTGTTTCGATTGCCCCGGCCACCATCAACACCAGCGTCAGCCAGAGCAACTGGCCATACTCACGGCGTGTCTTGCGCTCATACAACTTGATGAGCGAGAGCCAGACTGCGAAGCGGCCGAGAACACCGATGACATCGTGTTGATTGTTCGCCAGATCAAAGAACACGTTCAGCGAAGCGAGCAGAATGCAGAGGTTGGACGCCCATTTGGGAAGCGCCCAGCCGCGCGGACCTTCCGTGATGTACCAGCTCATCGCCGCCATCGCGCCGACAATGAGCATGAGTCCCACATCGTTGTTGGCCGCGCAGAATCCGACGATGCCCAGCAGTACCAGCGTGAATGCAGTCAGCGGGAACGAACGCAGGAGCTTCATCGGCCGACCTCCCGGCCCGTCGGCTCCAGCGCGGTTCGATCCAGCAGGAAGCGCTCCATCTTCATCGCGGAGAAGTGCCACGCATCCGGGTCCACGATGCGCGGATCGACCGGACCGGGATGCACCACCACCAATCCGGCGCGTTCCGCATCAGCGGGCGTGCGCACCGCCGCATTCCGTCGCGCCTCTTCCGAATCCAGATCAAGCCCCGCGAGCAGTCCCATCAGCCGTTCCACATGCCAGTGGCTGCGCCGAAGCGGCGTGAGCGGTGCGGCCAGTCCGAGGATGCTCAGCCCGACTTCAAATCCGCGACCGCTCGCTTCATCCAGGAAGCTGGCCGCCAGACTGATCGCCCGTTCCTGCAGTTCACGCGCATCGTGTTCGTTCCCGAGGCGTGCCTGCAACTGCTCGGTGCTCTGTATGAGGTTCAGCACGAACCGCAGTCGCGGCGGGCTGGGCACGGTGCGATCGATGACCAGCAGGTCACCCGACGGCGTCGCGGCCGATCGCTTCCACGCGATCATCCGCCTCGAGTCGCCGGCCCGATACTCGCGAACCCCGAAGAAGTCATCACCCCCGCCCGGACGAGATGAGAGTTTCATGCCCAGCGGGCCGATCGGCACAATCGAATCCATCACCCGCCGCGTCAGCCGATACCGGCGCGGATAGATCAACGTGTGCATTGGTTGCGTGAAATGACGTTGACGACGAATCAACCCGAAGGGAAACCGCGTCGATACGGTCAGACGATCGAGCCGGATTTCACCGCGGGCGGCCGGCCAGTAGACCGCTTCGCCGTGCACCGTGTCTCCGGGTCCGATGTGCATGACCCACGCCCGCGCGGCCTGCATCTGCGTATCCCAGTTGGCATGCGCCCCGCCCGGGCGTTCCTCGATCGTGAGGTTGAACACCGGTAACCATCGCCGCCGATTGGTGACCCGGTATCGCAGCGCCAGCGATTCCCCCACCGCTCCGTGGCGCGGGTCCAGACGTTGCACTTCCACGCCGCGAATCGCCAGGTGAGACCAGACCGCCGAAACGGCCAGCACCGTCAGCAACACGCCGACCACCCAGAAGAGGATGTTGTTCTGGGTGTTCATCGCCCCGAGCACCACGATCGCGGTGAACGCGAGATGGCCAATCAGCGGCCAGTGCGGGCGAAGATGTTCGCGCAATCGTTCGAGCATGAACCCTTTCTCTGCCGCGGCGCGCCCGCAACGATTCAGCGGAACTGATCGTACTGCTTCATCAGGTCATCGCGCGGCGTATACGTATCGCGCCCGGGGGAGAGCGTGATGATCGCCCGTCGATCGCCTTTGGGAAGTCGAATCAACTGCTCCACCATGGTCGCGCGCGGGTGCCGCACGCGCAGCAGCCAGTCCTCATCCAGCCAACTCGCCCCGAAAACATCAACGGGGATCGAGAAGTTCCCCTGCCCATCGGTCGTTCCGCGCCCGATGGTCTCGGCATTCAGTCGATCGGAATCACGCACGAGTTCAATACTCGCGCCGGCAATACCCGCGCCCTGTTGCGCGGCGGCATCACCCGGCTCGACGATGAGCACCGAAGGAAACGTTCCGGCGATGACACGGCCTTTGAACGAATAGCCGCTGCAGCCGGTCAGTGCGGGCAACACCATGAACAGCACCACCACCGCGCTGAAGCGCCGCAGCGGGGTGCACACTGATCGATCCGAACCGCCCAACCTTCGCTCTCGACGATGCATGAACGCTTCCTCCAGTTCAGCGCCAGACCTCGCTGAACGAATGCGATGAAGATGCTAGCACAACATTCGGGATGCGCCACGCGCTGGTTGCGGGCAACGAAACGAGCGAACGCGGTCACGATGCGTTTACCCGCCGGTGAGCTTGGGCAGCATCGCGGTGGCGATGGAGAGCACGAGAAAGAATCCGCACATGTCGGTCACGGTCGTGAGGATCGGACCGCTGGCGAGTGCCGGATCGAACTTCAGCCGCTTGAGAACGAGCGGGATGCATCCGCCGAGGCAGACCGCCAGAATCGTGTTGGCACCGAGCGCGGAGCCCACGACCAGGCCGACCCACGGGTTGCCTTTCCACAGCCACGCTGCAGAAGCAATCAGGACCCCCAGCACCAGCCCGTTCACGAGGCCCAGCGTCAGTTCCTTCCCGAGCACGCGCATCAGTTCATGCGGCCGGATGAGGCCGAGCGTCAATTCGCGCATGCTTACCGCCACCGACTGGCTTCCTGAGCAGCCGCTCATGTCGGAGATGATGGGCAGGAACACCGCCAGCGAGATCACCGCCGCCAACGTGTCCTGGTAGAAGGCAATCACGCTGGCGGCCATGATGTTCAGCACGATACTAATTGAAAGCCACGACAAACGCCTGCGACTGCGCGTCACCAGCGGCATCGAGCGCAGTTCCTCGCCACCGACGATCCCCTGCATCTTCAGCAGGTCGCGGTCAGCACGATCTTCAAGGTGCAGGTGCACATCGCTCCGGCGGACCACCCCGACCAGCGTTCCCGCTTCATCAACCACCGGCACGCCGAAGAACGCATACTCACGGAAGAACGAACGCAATTCATCCAGTGTCGCATGCACCTGAACCGAAACCGGCTTGCGGATCATCAGCCGAAAGACCGGCGTTGACCCCGGCGCCAGCAGGAGATCACGCAAGCGCAGGACGCCCGCAAGTTCCTTCGCATCATCGTCGGTGATGACATAGGCGTACTGCACATCGTAATCGGCGTAGGTCTCTGCATTCGCACGCAGGTCGGTCAGCACATCCGCCACCGTCGCGTTCAGCGGGTAGCGCAGAAACTCAGTGATCATCATGCCGCCGGCTTCGCTCGACGCATAACTGGCGAGCGTTCGCGCCTCTTCCGCTGACGCCTCGGGCAGCGCCGCCAGAATTGCGGTGGCTGGTGCATCACTCAGTTCAATCAGAAGATCCGCGCGAACATCAGAAGCCAGCTCATCCAGAATCGCGGCTGCATCCACCGGCTCAAGCCGTTCGACCAGCGCCGCGGCCTGCGCATCCGGCATGAGTTCGAGCACTCCTGCCGCATCGGCCGGCGCTAAACGGGTGAACAATCGCGACTGGTGCGCTTCATCCAGACGGCTGATGGCACGCGAGCTTTCGCCGCTCGGTAACTCCGCCAGAAACGCATGGATCGCCTCGCCGTCGCCGG
>CBFGRU010000095.1:0-10554 GCA_965651255.1 uncultured Phycisphaerales bacterium | reverse complement strand
GGGCATCCACCCGCAGCATGCCCGTGGTCAGCAGGTACTCCAGAATCGAGACCTGAAGGTCGCGGACCGCCCGGTCACGGGCGTTGGCCGCCCGCGTAAGGGCATCGGCTGCCTCGGACCGGTCGAGCGCGGTTGCCCGGTCGGGCGCTGCCTCGATCGAATCCTGTCGAAGTTGCGCGATCTTCAGGTTCTCTTCCTGCAGACGCAGCGAGAAACGGGCTCGTTCGATTTCGCGAATGGCCTGCCGCACACCCACGATCACATCGTCGCGGAAGCGGTCGTAGTTGCGCTTGGTCTGCTCGAAATCAATCTGCGTCTGCCGAAGCTGCATTCGCTCGATTTCGCGATCGAGCGGCAGGCCGAACGTGATGCTCGCCGCGTAATCGTTGTCCTCCACGTTGAAACGAAGTCCTGCCCGGTCGCGTTCATCATCGGTGGACATGCTCGCCGAGGCGGAGAAGTCGAGGTCCGGAAGCAGGTTGTTCCGCGCAATGTCAATGCGTCTTCGCACATCGTCGATGCGATCGCGCTGCGTCTGCACATCCAGTCGATAACGAAGCGCGGCGGCGACGGCCTCATTCGATTCAACCAGCGGTGGCGGCAGATCAAGCCCGCCGGGCATGATGATGACCGGCTGATCCACCGGCAGACCCAGACGCACCTTGAAGCGATCGACCGCAAAAGTGTAGTTGTCGATCTGTGAGCGAAGATTGTCCCGCGTATCGAGCACGCTGTTGGCCGCGAGGGCAGCGTTGAAGGGGCTGGCGCGGCCGGCATCCATCAGTGCCCGCTCACGGTCATAAAAGCTCAGCCGATTCTCCAGCTCGTTCTTGGTGTTCGTGATGTTCTGCTGCTGCACGACGAGGTCGAGAAAGGTCGTCGCGATATCGACGAGGAAATCCCGACGAAACTGCTCGAAATTGCGGGCGGCGTAGATCAGGTCGCGCTCGGCCTGGATGCGCGGCTCGCGAGCGGCCAGCCCCGCCCCGCGCAGGAGCGGAATGTTCGCGGAAAGGATGAAATCCGCCGATTGCGTCCCTTCGGGGCCGGAGATGCGCTGATGCAGATCCTCCGTGGCCCGCGCGAGCAATCGCGCGGAAACCTCGCCGCCGTACGGAAGGCGCTGGGTCACGCGCAGTTCGTTGACAAGCGAAAGGGCGGTATCGAACTTCTCGTTTTCTGAGTCCGCTGAGATGTTGGCCGAGACCTCATCGAAAAACCGCGGACCCCAACGGTGCCGTTCAATCAGCAAGCGGAGGGCAGCGAGAATGTACTCTTCCTCGGCGGTGCGGTACTCCCGCGCGGTTTCGATGGCCTGCGCGAGCGTTCCGGACAAGTCGAGCCGCAGGGCGTTCGCGGGGGGCTGGGCGAGTGATTGTTCCAGCCGGTCGATGGCTTCCTGGGCTTCGATGGCGGGGTCAAAGGTCTCACTCTGACGGGCCGCGGGGGTGTACGTCAGGGCCGCGGCCTCGGGATTGTCCGTCGGCGGACGAAAGAGCTCGCGGTCGCTGGGAAAGGTCAGGCCCGATCCGGCGGTGTACTCATCGTTGGGCCGGAGGCGTGGACTCGCCGCTCCGCCGCCAATTTCCTGGCTGGTTTCGCGGATGAGCTGGTCGGCGGCACGATCGATTCGCGCCATGCCGCTTTCACACCCAATAGAGGCCAAAAAAGAAGAGATCGCCGCACCCAGCAAGAGGAAACGGGGGGCCCGGGTCGTGGATTGTGTTCGATTCCGAATCATGGAGAGGTGCATTCTTCATACCCGAACCGAGACGATCTCGTTGCGGTCCGGGGGGTAGAGGTTGCGATTTCGCGCGAAGTGGCCGTATTCTTGGGGCTCCGTGCCCCGTGGCACACTCCTCGCGCGAAAAGATATTGGTTCATGCCCACGATTACCTTTGACGGACAAAGCCTGCTCATCGACAACCGACGGATCTGGATCGTCGGAGCCAGTCTGGAGTACGCAAGAATACCGAACGAACTCTGGGCCGATCGCATTGCGGCGGCTCGGCAGGCCGGTTTCAACACCATCAGCGTCGCCTGCCCGTGGATGATCCACGAACCGCGGCCCGGTCGATTCGACTTTGCCGGCCAGGCGGATGTCAGAACATTCATCGATCTCTGCCGCGAAGCAGGGATGTATGTCATTCTTCGACCGGGACCGTTCGTCGGCGTTGATTTCGACGGCGGCGGATTGCCCTCGTGGCTGACGGAAGTTGAAGGCATGCGCTTGCGCGAGCCGAACGAGGCGTTCATCGAGCGCATCGCGCTCTACTTCCGCAAACTGCTGGCCTCGTTGGTCGATCTTCAGATTACGCGCTCGCGCAAGGGATGCATCATCGCCGTTCAGGCCGAGCAGTCGTGGTACTGCACGAATCCTGATACGGCAGATTCATACCTTGGTGAAGTCATGCGTCATCTGCGCGAGAACGGCATGACCGTTCCCGTCATCACTGCGAACGATCTGTGGGCGGAAGCGGATGGCGCTTTCGAGACGTGGACGGGTGAAGAGTCACTGCTGGAAAACCTGCGCCAGTTCCGCGCGATTCAGAATGCAGCGCCGCGCATCGTCAGCGCGTTCCCGCCCTGTCAGGTGCAGGTCTGGGGAGATGAGATTCAAGCCAATCATCCTCCGCGGACGGTGCTGCACAACTTCGCGCAGATCCTCGCCGCCGGCGCGCAGCCGGTCGTGCGCCCGTTCCACGGCGGAACGAACTTCGCGTTCTCTGCCGGGCGCCGGGCCGGCCGCACCGATGGCTTCATCGGCACCGCCCACGCCGTTCAGGCGCCGCTCGGCGAGGCCGGCGCACGTGGCTCGAAGTACGACCAACTCAAGCGCCTCGCGAGCTTTGCCAGTCACTTCGGCGCGGTCTTCGCGGAACTCGATCCGACGTATCAACCCATCACGATTGACCTGCACACTTCCTGCCAGCGCGGTGATGGCGTCTCCGTCGTGCCGCTGCGCGGGTCGCGAGGCCGCATCGCGTTCGTCTTCGGTGCGATGAGCGGTCATACCGCGACGACACTGCTGCTTGACAACGGACTGTCGTTGCCGGTCGACCTCGGTGATCAGCCGGTGGGGTGGTATCTCTTCGACGGTGACCTCGGCGGCAACGCGCGGCTTGATTACGCCAACCTCTGCCCGTTCGCGCTGGTTGATCGCCAGATTCTGGTGCTGCACGGCCCGGAAAAGTTCCAGGCGGTGATCTCGATCAATGGTTCGATCATGCAGGCCACCGTGCCCAGCGGGTCGCGCCCGGTCGTCATGGAACACATGGGCATCACCATCGTCATCTGCAATCAGCAGCAGATCGATGCGACCTACGTCGATGAGAAACGGGTGTACGTTGGCTGTGCCGGTCTTGCGGCGGACGGGACCGCGATTCCACGCCACGGCATGAGTGAGATCATCACCGTCTCCGGGCAGGCGCAGCAGACGATTCAGAAACCCGATACGGGCGGTCGTCGTCCGCCGATGACCAAGCTGGGTGAATGGCTCGCCGCGCCCGCCGTGCCGCAGACGACGGGGACGAGTCCGCGCTACGCATCGCTCGCCGGGCCGGAGACGCTTGATCAATGCGGCACCACCGCTGGCTACGGGTGGTATCGCGTCTCGTTCAAGAACAACGTTGCCCGCAAGCGCCTGGTGGCGATTCCCCAATCGGGGACGCGGTTGCACGTGTACGCCGAAGGTGAGTTTCTCGGTATCGTCGGTGATGGACCCGAAGCGATCCGCGGACCGTTCGAGCTGAAACTGCCGAAGGGCGATGTCACGATTGTCGGCCTGGCTGATCACACCGGTCGCTTCTGCGAAGGCAACGACCTCGGGCGGAAGAAGGGCTGGTACGGCCACATGCTCGAAGTCGCGCCGATCAAAGTCGGCAAGCCCAAGGCGATCGATGCCGAACCGCTGGATGCACTGACGCTGCGCCCGTTCATCATCGGGCAGAGCAAGGGGCGACTCACCGAGAGCAAGCATCTGCTCTGGAAGTTCGCGCACCGCAAGAAGTCGCCGGTGCTGCTGTCACTTCACGATACATTTGTTCCCGGCGTCTTCATTCTGAACGATGTACCGATTGCGTACTTCGCCGGCCCGACGTCGGATGGCGCGATGGATCTGCTGCTCGACCCGGAATCGATGGCCGCGATGAAGCGCGGGAACAACGAGCTGCGCTTTGCGCCGGATGCCGGGTACGCCGATGAACTCGACCCGATCATCGCCAATTGCAAACTGCTGGAAGTGGTCGATGCGGTGACGGCGAATGCAACGTGGTCGTTCGCGCGGTGGGAGCCGCCCGTCCGCACGTTGTACGAAGAAGTCTCGAAGACCGGCGCCAAGTCGCTTTCGGGTCGGCCGTGCTGGTGGCGATCGACGTTTGATGTGCGATCCACGGAACTGCCCCTCTGGTTCGACACCACCGGATTGAGCAAGGGGCAGTTGTTTGTCAACGGTCGCAACCTCGGCCGGTACTTCACGACCACCGCCGGTGGGAAGAAGGTCGGACCGCAGACCAAGCTCTACGTCCCCGAGACGTGGGTAAAGACCGATGAGCCGAACGAGATCGTCGTCTTCGATGAACATGGCCACGACCCGTTCAAGACGACCATCATCTACCACGCAGTGGGAGATCTGGACGAACCGGCGTAAGGATCATCACGCGCGCTGCGGACCTGCATCAGCGGCGGTGCGTACCCGTCGTGAAACGACCTTCCGCATCGATGCTCACCCAGACCGCGCCATCGCGTGCGGTTACGAGCCGCGCGATGTCGAGCGACTCAAGGTGTGGCTGCCATCGATCGCCCTGCCATCGCGTCCATCCGGTTGATTGCAGTGCGATGTCGGGGCTGATCGTCTGCATGAACGCGATGGCGACGTCGTGGTAACTCCCGTGATGCGGGAACTCGGCGATGTGGGCGCGAAGCGCTTCCGGCTCCTCGAGCAGCATGGCCATCGATTCGGCCTGCACATCGCCCGTGAGCAGTACACGCGAGCCGAAGGCGTCGATGCGAATGACGATCGAGGCGTCATTCTCCCGCGCGAACTCGCGCTCCGCGGGCGGGTGCAGCCATGTCCAATCGGTTGCGCCGAATGACTCGACGTGGCCGGAGGCGACCGGTTGGATCGTGATCGCGCGCTGATTGAACGCATCGACCAATGCGCCAACCGCCAGGTTCGGGGAAGCATCGGCAGCGCGGAGGAACTGCGGCGGGACGAGCACGCGGCCGATGGCGAATGCATCCGCCACTTCGATCGCGGCGGCGTAGTGGTCGAGATTTGCGTGGGAGAGGATGAGCGCATCAATTCGCCGCACGCCCAGCCGGCGCAGCGCGGGTACGATCGACTGACGACCTGCATTCAGATTCGTGCTCGACCCGGCATCGAAGAGGACAGCGCTGTCGCCCGAGCGGATCAGAATGCATGAGCCATCACCGACCGCGAGCATGTCCATGCGAAGTTCATCACTCGCAACGCGCGGCCAGAGCGCCCAGGCACTGAGCGCGATGGTGAGCGCGAGCATGATGATCGCACGCCGGCGGGAACGGGTGGTCAGCCAGCCGATCATGAGGATGACCGCGAGCACCGCCCACCACGCGCTGACGCCGGGCACCGGCTGCGCGGTGTGGGGAATCGCATCGAACGACTGCACGAGCGAAATGAGAAACTCGGCACTGGCGCTCAGCGCCGTTCCGAGGATCAATCCGGCGCTCGGCAGCAGCACACCCAGCACCATTTTGAGATATCCCACCGCAAGCAGCATGGTGACGATGGGAATCGCCACGATGCTGGCGGGTGTGGCCATGAACGACACGACGCTGAAGTGATAGATGATGATGGGAAGCGAGATCAGCCACGCCACGATTGATGCAGCGACCAAGTCTTTCAGCCATTCCATCGCCATGGCGGAGGCGCTGGTGGCCAGGACATCGCGCGGGCCCCACCATGCTTCGCGCAGCGGCGCGCTAAAATGCCCGAGGCCGAGCACCACGCCGAAACTCAGTTGAAAGCCCGGCTCAAACAGTTGGTCCGGCCGCCAGATGAGAAGCGCGATGCCGCTCAGGGCAATCATGCCGGAGAACGCGAATCGACGCGCCATCGCCATGCCGATGCAGGCGATGATGATCATCATCGCCGCCCGCATCACCGGCAGACGCACTTCGATCAACAGCAGGTAGAACAGAATTGTCGCGATCACCGCCCAGGCATGCCACGCGCGGTGTCGGCCGGTGAAGCGAAACACGCCGAGCATGACCCCCGCCAGGACGCCCAGGTGAAGCCCGCTGATGGCCAGCACATGGGAGAGACCCGTTCGCTTGAATGCTTCATCAAGTCCATCCAGATCGGGTCCGCGCTCGCCCAGAAACATCGCCGCCAGCAGGGCATCGCGCTCCGTCCGTTCGGTGGTGGGAAGATCCGCCTTCAGCCAGCCGCTCGCGCGGTGACGAAGGTGCATGCGCCATTCATTGAAGGAGGCAACAAGTGCATGACGAACCACCGGCGTGATGGAAACGCTTTCGCGGCCGGCAACACGCACCAGCCCCGCCTGCCCGAGCGCTGCGGCATATCGCGCGCGATCAAGCTCGCCCGGGTTCGCAGCCGGCGGAAAGGCAACGATTGTCCCGGTCAGTTCCACGTGATCGCCGAATCGCGCGGGCGGCATGGTGTCGTTCACCCGCACGAGTACCTGCCCCGAAACGGGAACCGCCGGCCCGCGTCGAGGCAGAAGCGTCTCGACATCTACCCGAAAGTACGTCGCCGGTGCGTGAAAACTGAATCCGCCCAGCGAGCCGGAAAGTCGATCGCGCAGCATCAGCGGCGAAGCCAGCGTGCCGCGCAGTCGAACGAGCTGCGGTTCACTTCCCACCCAGCGCACGAGGTCGTTGCGATGAATGCGTTCGTGCTTGACGATGATCCACGCCCCGCCGATCGCGAGGGTTGAACTGACGAGCGCAATGAACGAGATCGTCGCCTGCCGCCGCGCGATCACCATCGACGAGATCAACAGCACGGCCGCCGCCACGATCCACCACCACAGCAGATGGGGTGAGAAGTGTCTTCCCGCGGTGATGCCGATGGCAAAGGCAACGGCGAGCAGGGTGACCCGCCAGCCGGTGCGCCATGTAGCGCGGGGAAACAGGCCCGCGTTGATGGAATCCCTCGCGCGCCCTCTGCCCATCGCTGCCGGCACCATGGTTTGAGATGATTGGAAGAAAAGCCCACAACCCGACCGCCGGGTCGTTTGAAGCGGGTTCAATGTAACGGATGGTCGGTGGGAATGGAAGTGTGCCGGCTGGTCAGGCCGGTGTCTGGTCCGGTTGGCCTGACGGGAATCAGCGGTAGACCGCGAGGCGCTCGATCAACGCCCGTCGTGTCTGGTAGCCGACCGCAAGTAGAAAGAGGTCGAGCGGAAGCGTTCCGATTCCATCGGGTGACATGGATGGATGAATGGCCAACAGGTTTGGCGCGACAACGTAGCGTCGATCGGTCAACTCCGGATGAGACCGGGCAATGGCGTGAAGTCCCCGTCGGTGATGCCGGGAACTTGCGGAGACTTCGATTGCGATTGGTTGGGTGGGGTGGGCGTAGACGAAATCCACTTCATCCTGCTCGCGGCGCCAATGATGCAGCCGAGCGTGCGTGTGATACGAGAGTGCAAGCAAGTGGGTTGCCGCAAGGTTCTCGATCAACAGTCCGTGTTCTGCCGGATCGTCAAGGAATGCGATACCGCGTTGCAGTGCGGCGTTTCTCACCGCGCCATCGACAAAGTAGAGCTTTCGACCGCGACGTTGGACGGTTTCCTCGCTGCCCGCGAAGTTCGGAAGAAGGGTAATCAGGAATGCCCGCTCGAGATAGGTGATGTACCGATCAATCGTCGCGCCGGACATGGCGAGCGACCGCCCGATCGCATTCGGCGAGACGATCGATGACACTTGCCCGGCCAATGTGTACAGCAGGCGTTCCAGTTGCAGTGGACTGCCGATGTTGAACGCCTGAGGAATGTCCTTGTAAACGGCGCGTTCGATCGCATCATTCCGAAGCGTACGCTGCGATTCGAGTACAATGGATGCGTCATCCAACGATCGATTGCGGGTGCTCAGGAGAAGTTCGGGGAAACCTCCGGCCATCATGAAGCGGCGCCGATGGTCCGTCAGATTCGATGGCCATGCTTCCGCGCGAACAATGATGCTGTCCAACGTTTCAGCGAGTGTGGGCTCGGCATGAAACGACGCGGAGTCATCGATCAGATCAAGGTATTCATCGAACAGATACGGCGCGAGAAACTGCTCGTCCCAACGACCGACTCCGCTCTCCTGACGACGTGCACGGAGTGCTGCGGTTGAGCTGGAAGATGCCGCGACTCTGATCGGCCACTGCTCGTCGTAGAAGGTCTTGAGCCATAGATCCCACTGGTTGGAGTACACCAGTTCATCCAGAAACAGCCAAACCGGTCGTTCAGCCGTTGCTCGGGTGAGTTGAACGATTTCTCGCACGAGTGTTCCCAGCGAGAGTTCCATGAGGACGGGATGATCCAGCCGAATCCACCAGAGCCGTTTCGCTTCGATGCCCTCTTCAAGCAGACGAGCGACCGTCTGGTACAACGCCGTCGTCTTGCCAACTCGCCGGGGCCCGAGAATGACCTGGAATCGGCGCGGCTCATCCTTCAGGAGCCGTCGCCACAGATTCAGTGCCAGCGGTCGTAAGACCGGCGGCCCGAATGAGCCAGGTACGGCACCGGTACTATGCCACGGGTTCTGTTCAGCAAGAATTGTCCAAAACGGCAACGTCATGCATCACACTTCGCATTCATGGCTGGAGATCAGTCTCAGTGCGATCAAGCTCATTTATTCCCGACGATGATGCTTCATCGGTCAATAAGCATCATAGCATGAATGCTTCATATGTGAATAAGCATCATGCTAGCAAGACAATGATGCTTGATCACGAGAAATGTTCGGTCAATGACAGGGTTATCATCGGTCGCGCGAGAGTCCGTGCCGCGGGAATGGAAGCAAGAACCAGCGGAGATTAGCCCGCCTCAACCACTCGCCAGGCGCGGCCGTCGCGTTCGATCGGGCGGTACAGCGTGTCGCGTTCGATCGGCGTGAACCCTGCTTCGCGAATCGCCCGACAGAGATCGTGCACGCTCTTTTCCTGGTGCGTGGTGGTGCCGCCGACTTTCGTGATGTCGTACCACACCACCGTGCCGTCGATGTCATCGGCGCCGGATTGCAGCATGAGCTGCGCCATCTCGAGTGTCTGCATGATCCAGAACGCCTTGATGTGCGGGAAGTTGTCCAGCATCAGGCGTGCGATCGCGAGCATGCGCAGGTTCTCCAGCCCGCTCGGGCCGGGCAGATGTTCCAGTTCGCTTTCATCCGGGAAGAAGGGCAGGGGAATCAGCGTCTGAAAATACCCGGTGGGCGAGGCCGCCGGCGTCGGCAAACGATCGTTCGCGTACATCGCATCGGGCCCGGTGAGGACGATCGCGCCATCCTCGCCGATGGGAATGTTCATTGCCTGCGCCCACGCAACCAGCGTGTGGTCCTGCTGCCGGCGGAGAATGTCGAGGTGGAACAGCCGATCGTTCGGCTCCTCGATGTGGCCATAGAGAATCGTCGCGTTCGAATTCAACCCGAGTTCGTGCGCTGCGCGATGCACATCGAGCCACTTGTCGCTGCGAATCTTGCCTTTGAACGCTTCATCGTGCACACGGTCATCGAACACTTCCGCGCCGCCGCCGGGCAAAGACCCGAGTCCCGCCTCTTTCAAATCGGCCAGCACACGCTTGATGCCTTCGTACCCTTCCTTGCCGCGCTTGGCGATTCGCGCAAGGTGCACGACTTCCACCGCGGTGAACGCCTTGATGTGCAGCGTCGGCGCGACTTCGCGGATCGCGCGCATCATGTCGGTGTAGTACTCAAACGGCAACCATGGATGCAGTCCGCCGACGATGTGAATCTCCGTCGCGCCGTTCTCCACCGCGCTGCGGGCTTCATCCCTGATCTGATCGAGCGAGTACTCGTACGCGCCATCCTCACCCTTCTTGCGGTAGAACGCGCAGAACTTGCACGAGAGCGCGCAGATGTTCGAGTAGTTCAGGTGGCGGTTGATGTTGTAATACGCCGCATCGCCGTGTAACCGGGTGCGGACCATGTCCGCCAGTCCGCAGACCGTCCAGAGGTCAGGCGTTGCGAACAACACCCGACCGTCATCGAGCGAAAGACGTTCGCCGCGCTCGACCTTGTCGCGAATCCCTTCCAGACGGGGGTCAAACGACGGGGGAAGTGCGGGCTGGGCAGCGAGCATCGTCATGAACTTCGGGGCTCCGAGGGGGCTGAGCACGATAGGAAGGCCCGCACGACCTTGCCAATTCCAGCGACTGTTCGATCTTTTCCGACCCGGACTTCAGAGCGCTCCACGCAGGGCCGATATCCACCGAAGTCACTCCGTTCATTCCCCGTGTTTCCTCTGTTCTGAGGTTCCGGCATGCAGTCTCCACACCACCCGCACGACATCGACCTCTCGAACGCCGCCGACACCAACCCCACCCCCGG
>CBFGRU010000094.1:0-10574 GCA_965651255.1 uncultured Phycisphaerales bacterium | reverse complement strand
TCGGGCCGGGCCTTCGCGTACTCGCGCAGCGCCCAGCCGATCGCCTTGCGGATGAAGAACTCGTTTTCCTGCAGGCACTGCTCACACGCCTCGAACAGTCGCGCCTGGTTCGTCTGATCCTTGTGCTTGATCCGCACGACGATTGCGCTGCGTCGCAGCCACAGGTCCTTTGCCTTGAGCCACTTCGTCATCATCGGTTCAAGGCGATCGGGCTCGCGCAGGAGGAGCGGGCCGACGAGTTGGATCGCGACTTCATCCACGAAATCCCACCACGCGCCCTCGACGATCAACCGCTGGTAGAGCGGCATCGAGGCAGGCACGATGTGCGCCGGGAACGCGCGGGCGTAGCGGATCGCAAGGTACTTGCACTCGCGCTCCGGCTCGTTCCATAGTGAACGAATCGATTGCTCGTACGCGGTGCGCGAGTCGGGCGGGCACTCGCGCTTCAATACCTTCAGCACCTTCTCGCGCTCGGGCTTCTGCACGCCGAAGAAGGGCATTTCGGTCTTCATGTACGCTGCCATCTCGCGCGCCTTTCGCGCATCGGACAGGGCCGACAATTCCTTTCGCGCGATGTTGACGAGCGAGTCAGTCAACGGTGCAATCCTCACCATCCCGATTTCAGTTTTCTGCTGTGTGTTTTCTGTCTTCGATCAGTACCGCAGCACCGCACTGACTTCATGCGGTTTGAGCTTCTTACGGCCGTTGAGAAACTCGAGCTCGATCAGCACCGCGATGCCGATGATCGTCGCGCCGAGACCTTCGACCAGATCGCAGCAGGCGCGCATCGTGCCGCCGGTCGCGAGCAGATCATCCACCATCAGCACGCGCTGATCGGGCTTGATCGCATCCTGATGAATCTCCAGCGTGTCCGTCCCGTATTCGAGTGAATAAGTGATCGACTTCCGCTCCGAAGGCAGCTTGCCCGGCTTGCGAACGGGTACGAATCCACAGGAGAGGGATTGGGCGATGGCCGTTCCAAAGATGAAGCCGCGCGACTCGGCGCCGACCACGATGTCGATCTTCTGCGTGCGGAAGGGGTTGGCCATGAACTCGACCGCGAGCGCGAGGCCCGAAGGGTCGGCCAGCAGGGGCGTGATGTCCTTGAACATGATGCCCGGCTTCGGAAAGTCAGGGATGTCACGAATGAGTCGATGCAGGCGTTCGGGCATGAAGAGTCACCAGCAAAGGGGAAACCAACGTGAGATCGGCGCACCCAACGCGCACGATCGGAAGATCGTACCAGTTTGTCTGCCATCGGCGATCGGTCGAAGGGGCGAACGGGTAACGCGGTCGGGCTCCCGGATGACCTCGGATCATGTGGACAGTGCGCCATTCCGTGAGCGTGCATCGGGGCCGCTATCATCAACCCATGGCTGAGAAACCCCGCAAATCATCGAAGGATGCCACGCCCGCGCTCGAGACCGTCGAGCCGCTGGGCAAGCGCGTCCTCATCCGCAAGGATGAAGACAAGAAAACGACCAAGACCGGTATCCACCTGCCGGACAAGATCGAGATTCCGACCATCACCGGACGGATCGTCTCGATCTCCGCGCACGTCGAGCACGATCACGACTACCCGATCCGGCAGTACGATCGGGTGCTGTTCAACCCGAAACACGCGATCCCGGTTGATTTCGAGGGCGACAATCGGCTGTTCGTCGTGCCGGTGGAAGATGTTGTCGCGGTCTTCCGCAAGCAGTGAAGACATGATTCAACATGATCGACTACCGACTGCCGCTGGATGAACTGCCCGATCCGCTGCCGATTGAACCGCTGCGGAATCCGTTCGATGTCTCAATCACGCCGCCGGGGAGTAAGTCGATCACCTGCCGGGCCTACGTCCTGGCAGCGCTTGCGAATGGTGAATCGCGCATTATCCGACCGCTCCGCGCTGAAGACACCGATGGATTGCTCAAGGCGCTGTGCACGCTTGGCGCGACCGCGAAGTGGGAAGGTGAGGATGTCCTCATCACCGGCGTGAACGGCCGCTTTCCACGCGGCGGCGAAGTGAACCTCGGCGATGGCGGCACGCCGACGCGCTTCATGATCGCGTGCGCGTGTCTGGCGAAGGAGCCGGTCGTGGTGGACGGTTCGCCGCGCATGCGCGAGCGGCCGATCGCGGAAGGCGTTGATCTGCTCCGACAACTCGGAGCGAACATCGAGTACACCGAACGGGACGGTCGACTGCCGGTGCGCATCACGCCGAGTGATCAGTTCAAGGGTGGTGAACTGACGGTCGGCCGGACGGCGAGCAGTCAGTTCATATCGGCGGTGATTCTGATTGCGCCATGGCTTAGTTCGACACTCTCGATTCGATTTGCGGAACAACCAACAAGCGTTTCATACATTGAACTGTCAATCGATGTACTCAATGAGTGGAACGTTCCAGTGGAGATTGATGCGCCGATCCTTGAGATCGAGTCAGTCACGATTCATAGCCATTCAGTGAATGGACGCGACTTCGCGGTTGAGATCGACGCGAGTAGCGCTGTTTATTGGCTCGCGGCCAGAAGCCTGATTGATCGTGCGTGGGTCAGGATCATGAATCCGACGAATCTCGGCGAAGCGGAGGAATGGTCGTACATCTCGCCCCAGCCAGATGCGATGTTCTACAACGTCGTTCTCGACATTGAACGGACGGCCACGCGCAAAGGAGAATGGCGGCATGGATCGCCGCTAGTTCTGTCATGTGGTTCTCACCCGGATGCTTCCATGACGACGGCGGTGTTGGTTGCTGGCCACGGTGTAGATGCCCGGCTGGACGGCCTGCGCACCCTGCGCGTCAAGGAGACCGATCGCGTCGCGGCGCTCGCGAACGAACTGACCAAAGTCGGCTGCAAAGTCGAGATCGACGAATCCGATGATGATGTCGCCCTCATCATTCACCCCATGCCGCGGGATGCGAACGGGAACCTCACCACGGTCGACCCGGTGGTGATTGAGACCTACAACGATCATCGGATGGCGATGGCGTTCGCCGTGCTCGGGCTGGTTCGGCCGGGCCTTTCGATCCGCAACCCGGCGTGCGTGGCCAAGAGCTACCCCGGTTTCTGGCGGGATTTTGCTACGCTGTACGATGGATAATGCAGCAGCAGGAGTCAACGCTCCGTGAGTTCGTTCTGGCAATTCGCCCGTCTCATGCTCCGCGACCGGGGCCGGCTGTCGCTCGCGATCTTCTTTGCCTTCCTTTCCGCTGGCGGTCTGGGCGTCGGGCTGCTTTCGCTCGGCCCGATGATGGCGATGATCCTGAACCCCGACCCGGCAGAACGAAAGTCGCTGGTTGAACTCGCCACCGAGTACAACGCGGACAGTCCGATCGTCGCCGTGCCGGAGTGGGCGCTCGCGCAGCTGCCGGAATCACCCTTCGAGGGCATTTTGCTCATCATCGGGGGGCTGGCGATCCTGACCGTGTTCGGGGCGATGGCCAACTTTCTGCATCAGTACCTCAGTTACACGGTGACGACCAAGGCGGTGGCGCTCGTTCGCCTGCAGGCGTTTCACCGGATCATTCACCTCCCGCTCGGGCGGGTGATCGAGCGCGGGCCGAGCGAGTTCATCGCGCGCATCATCCGCGACTGCGCGGAATTGCAGCGCGGCTTCATTGCGCTGACGAGTAAGACCGTCGCGCAGGCGACGAAGGGGCTCGCCGCCCTTATCGTGGCGATCATCGTCGAGCCGGGATTGTCTCTCCTGTTCATCATCGTCGCGCCGTTTCTCGCGATGGTGTTGCGCAAGCTCGGCAAGCGGATTCGTCGGGGCACACGCGGTGCGCTTCGCGCCCAGGAAGTGCTGCTCCGCATTTCAACCGAATCGCTTCAGGGCCTGCGCTCGGTGAAGGCGAACGTGGCGGAGAAAAAGGCGACGCGGCAGTTCGCCAAAGCGAACCGTGAAGTGATTCACCAGGAGCTGAAAGTACGATCCGCGCGGGCGCTCTCGGCGCCCTTGGTGGAGACGATCGCAATCTTTGCGATCGGCGGCCTCGCGATTATCGCGGCCAAACAGATTCTCGATGGCAATCTGCAGATCGAACGGTTTATCCTTGCGCTCGCCGCGCTCGCGGTGGCCGGTGCGTCGTTCCGGCCGATTACGGGGCTGGTGACGGAGATTCAGGCGGCTTCCGCGCCGGCAGAGCGATTGCGCGACATGCTTGATGAGCCGGATGAGAACGCGGTGGGGTTCCGTCGTCCGCCGCTTGGGCGTCACGCGCGGGAGATTACGTTCGAGCGCGTTTCACTCATCTACCCCGGGGCGGAGATACCAGCGCTCAACGATGTCTCGCTCACCATTCAGCATGGCGAGCGAATTGCCATCGTCGGTCCGAACGGCTCGGGCAAGACGACGCTGCTCAGTCTCGTGCCGCGCCTCTTGCGACCATCGGCAGGCCGGGTCCTGATTGACGGCGTCGATATCGGCACGGTCAGTCTGCGCAGTCTGCGCCGACAAGTGGGGGTGGTGACTCAGGAGACGGTTCTCTTCCTGGGCACGGTGGCTGAGAACATCGCCTTCGGACTGGAGCAGGTTCGCCGGGAGCAGATCGTCGATGCGGCTCGTCGAGCGCATGCGGAGGCGTTCATTCTGAACCTTCCGGGCGGGTACGATGCCAACGTGCGCGAGCAGGGGGCATCGCTTTCCGGCGGCCAGCGTCAGCGGCTGGCGATTGCCCGCGCGATTCTGCGCAATCCTTCGATTCTCATTCTCGATGAAGCGACCAGTCAGATCGATGCAGAGAGTGAAGCGCACATCAACGCCGCGCTCGAAGAGTTCTGTCGGGGAAGAACATCGCTGATCATTGCCCACCGACTATCGACGGTGCTGAATGCCGACCGGATCGTGGTGATGAACGAAGGGGCGATCGCCGATGTCGGAACGCACGAGGAGCTGCTCGAGCGTTGTGAGCTGTACCGACGGCTGGTCAGCCACCAGATGTTTGAAGGCGAATCGGCAGCGGCGCCGGGCAGTTCGCCTCAGCCGACATCGTCAGAACCGCCGCGCCTGCGGATTCGACCCGCATCCTCCGAGTAAGCGGGTGTTCGCAGCATCGACTCGATACGAATTTCAGCGGAAGAGCGCAATCGCGGCCACGATGATTGCCGTCGCGCTGGTTGCGGCGCATCCGATCATCGCTGCCATCATCCACTTCTGAGTGCTCGCCAGCATCGCGGAGAGTTCGTTTTCGCGCCGCTCACTCGAGCTGGAGAGATGCCCGAGCATCTTGGCGGTGCGTTCGTTGGTGGCAGCCAGATCACCCAGGGCTTCGCGGAATCCGCCGAGGTGATCGACCAGTGTTTCGGTGGCGTGACTGTTGGTATCAAGCTGCTGCTGCAGCAGGCCAAGCACTTCCGTTTGCCTCGTGGCGGATTCGCTCAGGCCGGAAAGGGTGTCGTTGAGCGCCCCTTCCCGCCGCCGGGCATGATCGAGATGCTCCGACACGATCTCGATCAGCCGGGCGTTCTGCCGGTTGATTTCCGGCAGCGCATCAAGCGCGCGGGGCAATCGTTCGAGGTGTTCGAGCAGTTGATCGGTCTGCTTGTTCTGTGCTTCCAGGTGCGACCCGATCTGACGAACGAGGCCCATGACCTCGTCGATTCGTTGCGGAAGCTCCGACGTGGACGGCTTGGGCTTCCCGTTTCGTCGCTCGAGAGGGGCCTCGTGAATGAGCGATGGTGCAGATGCATCATCCCACCGGGTTCGTTCAGCCAAGGCCGCGGCTTGCGTGCCGCTGATATCCATTTCAACCGGCTTTCTGCGGGTGAACAGGCCTCGGAGGTCCTGAAGAATCGGCATCGGAGTCCTTTCCGTCGTTCTCTCACCGGCCACTCCGCCGGCCTCGCTCGCTACGATGCACCCATGCATCGCGGCAACACAACTGGGCTTTGGCTGCTGATGGCGTTCCTCGCGATCGTGGTCGCGGGATGCGGGCGCACGCCCAGTTCACCCTCTGACATCGACGTTCCGACACCCGATGCTGCAGAACTTCGGGTGGTCTCCTTCAGTCCGGCCCTGACGCGGATCGCCGTTGATCTGGGCATGTCGGATGTCATCATCGGGCGCACGCCGTGGTGCACATCGGTCGATTCGGATGTGCCAGTGGTCGGCCAACTCGATGATGCCGATTTCGAGCTGCTGGTTCGCCTCGACCCGACGCATGTGCTCGTTCAGCCATCGGCGATCGGGGTGCATCCGGAACTCGAGCGTCTGGCGCGCGAGAAGAATTGGGTCATCATCAGCGACCGGGTGAATGGAATCGCTGACATTCAATCGGTCACGGGTGAGATCGTCAGCGCTCTATCGACAGCGGCTCCCGCGCGGGCCGATGCCATGCGTGCAACCTATGAGCAGTGGCAGGAGGAGCTGGACCTGATTCTCACGCCTCTGTCCGAACTGCCTGCATCCGAGTCAACGCTGATTGTTCTTTCGGGCGATCCGGTCCTTGCATTCGGGCAGCAGACCTACCTGGGCGATGTGATTGATCGTTTCGGACTGGAGAACGAGCTTGAACAAACCGGCTGGGTTGAACTTACCTTGGAAGATGTCTCACGACTGAACCCGGATCTCTTGATCATTGTGACCACCGCGGATGTGCAGAGCGCGTTCATTGATGGCGTGCTCGGGCCGCTTGAATCCCTTCCGATTGAGGCGATCCGCGCGAAACGGTGGATTGTCCTCGACCACGCAGATGCCCTGATTCCTTCCACCAGTGTGCTTGAGGTTGCGGCGGAGCTGCGACAGAAGTTGACCGCGCTCCTGGGGCGCGAACCGTGAAGTCCAGCGTGGTTCGTGCATGGTTCGTCGCGGGAGTCATGCTGGCCGTGTTGGCGGGGCTGATTCTGACCCGGCTGCTGATGTACCGTGGGCTCGATGGATCGTTCGAATTCGGATGGCCGCCCGGTGAATTCATTCGCTATCGCCTGACTCCGGTGGTCGTGTCGCTGACCGTCGGGGGCGGTCTGGCTACCTCGGGGCTGCTGCTGCAGGCGCTGCTGAGAAATGCACTGGCTTCTCCGTTCATCCTCGGCCTTTCGAGCGGTGCAGGGCTTGGTGTCGTGAGCTCGATGTATATCGCCGCGGTGTTCGGTGTGGTGGTGAGCGATGCGCTGCAGACCGGTCCCGCCCTGGCGGGCTCGCTGCTCGTACTGGCGATCGTCTATTCACTCGGTCAGCGCCGAGGCGGGCTTGATCCTCTGACGCTGATCCTCGTTGGTGTGGTGGTTTCCGCAATCTGCGGCGCGCTGACCATGTTCATTCAACAGATCGGGCCGCCATCGCTCCGTGTTGACCTGATGCGCTGGATGTTCGGCCGGATCCCGCAGGCGCTCGATGTCATGACATTGACGATCTCGTGCATCATCGTGTTGGTGGGCATCATCGCCGCGTGGTGCCTGGGAAGGGCGATGGATGTCGCGATGCTGGCGGATGATGAAGCGCACAGCGCTGGATTGTCGATCGGTTCGCTTCGACGACTCCTGTTCCTGATCGCAGGTGTCCTGGCGGCGGCGACCGTCACGATCGCCGGGCCAATTGCGTTCGTTGGCCTCATTGCTCCACACGGCGCGCGACTGCTGGTCGGCGCGCGACATCGGCCGCTCGTTCCGATCGCAGCGATCGCCGGGATGATAATCGTCCTCGGCGCGGATGTTGCGGGACAGATGCTGCCTCTGGCGAGTGGTCGCATACCGGTTGGGATTCTGACCGCGCTCATCGGTGGGCCGGCATTCATCTACCTCCTTCGGCAGCGACCCCTGTCCGCGTGATGCATCCATGACGCTTTCGATCGACCAGCTTGGTGTTCGATTCGGCCAGCGGGAGGCGCTGGGGCCGGTGAGTTGGGCGTTTGCGACCGGAAAAGTCACAACGATTCTGGGGCCGAACGCGGCAGGGAAGTCCACCCTGCTGCGCTGCCTGATCGGCGCCCAGGGACCATCAGCGGGCAGCGTGCACCTCGATGGGCATCGAGTGCACGAGTTGCCGCCACGGACGATCGCGCAGCGTATGGCGTACGTTTCGCAACAGCCAGCCGCGCTGTCCGGGTTCACGGTGCGCGAAGTCGTGGAGTTCGGGCGATTCATCCGTGGAAAGAACGCCGAAGTCGTTCGTGAATCGCTGGAGCGATTTGAGTTACTCGACCATGCCGAGCGCGCGGTCCATGAGTTGTCGGTCGGGCAGCAGCAGCGCGTCGCCCTGGCACGTGCGGTGGCGCAGCTTGATGCGAATGGCCACCTGATCCTCGATGAACCGACATCGGCGATGGATCTCAGGCATGCACAACAGGTCACCGCCTGGTTGCGCGAGCTTGCATCGAAGGGCGTCACGGTGATCGTTGCCATGCATGATCTTCTTGCCGCAAGCGCATTGGCCGATGAAGTGATCCTTCTTGCGGAAGGTCGAATCATCACGGGCGGCACCGCGGACGATGTCTTGCGGCCAGCGCATCTTGAATCGGCCTTCGGTGTTCCGTTCGTGGAACTTGCGGGAGATGATGGACGTCGAATCGTGCTGCCGAGTCGCACCACGCCGGCGAAACATCGCTAGAATCGAGCACTATGGGTGGATCGTGGTTCTGGATCATTCTGATCGCGGGCGTTGCGTGGCAGATCATCGTCGCCATCATGAACGAGCGCGCCAAGAAGCAGCAGGAAGCACGCCTGCGTGAAGCGGCCCGTCGTCGGCAGTCGGCTGGCTCTTCCCCGGCGACAGCGAGTGCAGCACCGCCGACGCGCACGCCATCGCGCGGAGAAAGTCGCGCGGAGTCCCTGGCCCAACGTCGGCAGGCGCAACTGGAAGAGTTGCGTCGTCGCCGGCAGGCCCAGATGAACGAAGCCAGGCAGCGCGAGCAGGCAGCGCAGGCCCCGATGAGCACGCCGCCCATTTCCCGGCCGTTGCGCGAATCCCGACCCACGCCGCGCCCGGCATCGCCCACGCCACCACCCGCTGCACCGCCGACGCGCGGGCGCATCGCACCAACCGATGTTGCGGGTGCACGCCGCCCGCCCACGATTGCGGTGCCGGAACAACACGAGGGGCCGCGCTCGACCCTGGTGGATTGGTCCAAGACCGAAGCGGCGGACACTTCTGCGTATCGATTGGCGACCGATCAACCGCCACCGAAGCCGCGCGACCCCGCTGCAGCCGCTCCGGTGACACCTTCGGTGTACGCGGCCACGCGCGGAAAGCAGCGTGGATCGGACCTGGCGGTGCTCCTTGCCGGCGGCCTGAAGGATGCGGCCTCGCTTCGGCGGGCAATCATGCTCAAAGAAATCATTGATCCGCCGATCGCGCTGCGATCCTGATCGAACGTGCGGCGTTCCCTGCGGCATCTTGGGAAAAGCTGGCGTTTCTGGTCCAACCGATTCCCCGGCGATATACTCGCGGTCTTATGACGATGTTAGCCAGCGAACATTCCATTCAAGGCGCTCAGGCCGGTCGGCAGGAGCGCTTGCGCACATTGATCGCGACGCTCGGACTGGATGCAGTCCTGATCAATCATGAAATCGATATCCGGTATCTGACCGGATTCATCGGCCACGACAGCTTGCTTCTGATCGACAGTGACGGCTCCGTGGTCGTCAGCGACTTCCGGTACGACGAGCAGTTGAATCCGTTGCGCCAGAATGAGTTGTGCGAAGTGGAGATCGGGATCCGGCATCGACTGGACGAGGCAATTCTGCGTCTCTGCCGGGACCGCGGAATCCGTGCGCTCGGCGTGCAGGAAGAGTTCCTCACCGTCGGTCAGAAGAAGCGGTTGGAGAATGCGCTGGAGGGGATATCGCTCGTCGATACGGCGGGGCTCGTCGGCGGGCTGCGCATGAAGAAAGATGCGATTGAAGCTGGTCAGATTGAACATGCCGCTCGACTCGCTGAGGAAGCCCTTTCCGCAACGCTCGCGCAAGTTTCGCTCGGCATCACCGAGCACGAACTGTGCGCGCTGCTCGAATATGAGATGAAACGGCGGGGGGCAACGAGCGCAAGTTTCGCGCCGATTATTGCGGTGGGTTCCAACGGTTCGCTCCCGCATTACGAAACCGGCATGACCAGACTGACTGCGGACACGAGTCTGCTGATCGATTGGGGCGCGACGCTGAACTGGTACAACTCCGACCTGACGCGCACGTTCGGCATCGGCTCGATGCCGGAGAAGGTTCGCGAGATTTACCAGATTGTTCTCGATGCTCAACTGGCGGCGATTGATGCGATTCGACCCGGGCGCACCTGTGCGGAGATTGACGCGGTGGCGCGAGACATTATCTCGCGCGCCGGATACGGCGAGGCCTTCGGTCATGGCCTGGGCCACGGATTAGGCATGCAGACGCATGAATCACCGTACTTCAATCAGCTTTCGGGCGATTCCATTCTGGAACCGGGAATGGTGATGACAGTTGAGCCGGGGATCTACCTTCCCGGCGTCGGCGGCGTGCGAATCGAAGATGACATCATCGTCACCGATCATGGCTGCCGTGTGCTTTCGAGCTATCCCAAGGATCTTGATTCGGCGCTTCTCGAACTGAGTTCGGGCGCCTGAGGAACCCAGACATGATCGATATCCGCAAGCTCAAAGAGCTCGTGCGGCTGATGGT
>CBFGRU010000093.1:0-10611 GCA_965651255.1 uncultured Phycisphaerales bacterium | reverse complement strand
ACTTGCACCGTCATCAGTCTCATCCCCGCCGTCGTCCGATGGATCGGTGCGAGGGCGAATGTATTGTGTGGACACTTCCACCAACCGGCGCTTACCCATCCTGATGGAGATGATCGCCGGCATCAGTCGGGCTGCTGAACCAAACGAAGTGTACCGGCGATTTGCGCGCGGCGTCCGGGCTTTGCAGGCGACCGATGGATACCTGGCGATTTCGACGCGCGGGTTGCAACCGGGTGAGTACAAGATCACGCGCGAGTTACTCGATGGCCGCGGTCCTGAAGAGAGTGGCGATCCGTGGCGAGACTGGAACCGACTTCCGGTGTATCGAGGCGGATTCCTGGGTGAAGTCATTCGACAGGCGTATCCGGAGTTGATTTATCACCTCGACATCAGCGATGATCCGGTCCTCGGAAAGAAGCTGGCGCCGTTCCATTCATTGATGGCACTCCCGCTCTTCGATGATGGTGAGCCGGTCAACTGGGCATTCATGTTCAGACACGATCAGGAGGGATTCACAGAAAAGGATCTGGAGGAGTCGCTTCTTCGTGCCAATCTGATTGGCGGGATGACCAAGAACACGGTGATCAGCAAGCAGTTACGCGAAGCGAATCAGCGCATCAATCTTCAATTCGAGCAGATCGCCGCAATTCAGAAGGCACTCTTGCCCGACGGCATGCCGGAGATTCCGGGAGTTGCCTTTGCTGCTCGGTACACGACGAGCGAGAAGGCGGGTGGTGATTACTATGATTTCATCCCGCTTGATAAGAATGCCGATGGCACGACACGCAAGCCCGGGCGTTGGGCGATTGTGATCGCGGATGTCTCAGGCCATGGCGCCAGTGCCGCAGTTGTGATGGCTATGCTGCACACAATGTTGCATGCCTACCCCGGCCCACATGATTCTCCTGCAAAGATCCTTGAGTTTGCGAACGTGCACTTATGTGCGAAACGGCTCGAGGCATCGTTCGTCACTGCGTTCTGCGCCGTGTTTGATCCTGCAACACGTGAACTCATCTATGCACGTGCCGGCCACAACCCGCCATTGCTGAAGAATCCCGGCGCGGGCGGCGATGTCAGACGCCTCGACGAGGTTGGTGGATTGCCGCTGGGCATCGATCCGCAAGTCAACTACGACGATAGTTCACTGACGCTGCAGGGAGGCCAGACGCTCCTGCTGTACACCGATGGCATCACCGAAGCGATGGACCATGATGAAGAAATGTTCGGCGTTGAAGGTATCGAGGCGGCCTTGACCCAATGTTCGGGGGAGCCGGATTGTGTGCTCACCTCAATCTCTACCGCACTTGAAGAACACACATCGCATGCCAGAAATGTGGATGACCAGACGCTCGTCGTGATGAAACTTCAAATGGATCAGCGCGGCGAGGATGAATCCGATTCGGCTTTGCGTTCATGATCGGATGCCTGACCGGCGGGGATCAGAAGTCCACACACTCGTGGTTGCCGAGTACGCCAGCAGTAGAGGATGACGATCAATCCGATGATGATCATCGGAATACTCAGCAGTTGGCCGCGCTGCAATCCCAAAATGAGGTCAACATTCTCATCTGGCTGGCGGAACAGGTGCTCGGTCAGCAGTCGCAAGAGGCCGTAGCCCAGCATAAACCATCCGCCGATGACACCCGAGGCGCGCGGTTGCAGCCAGATGAGTGCCAACAGCGCAAAGAGGATCGGTCCATCAGTCAGCGCCTGTATGAGCTGCGACGGGTAATACGCAGTCAGTGACGGTTGGATGAGATTGATGATCGTTTCATTGCCGGCGACCATCTGGTTTCGAAGGAAAATGAGTGTCTGTTCAGGGTCCACACCCTGCATCCGAACGATGCGCTCAATCTCCGGCCAGAGAGTGCCCAGGCGTTCAGCCGTTTGAAACTGAGATGAGAGGAGTTCATCCGGGTACTTCACACTCCACCATGGCGGGTTTGTTTGCATGGATGCAGGGATCGTTTTGCCCCAGAGTTCGGCATTGATGAAGTTGGCCACCCTGCCAAGTCCGAGGCCGGGCGTGCAGGCAAGGGCCGCAGAATCGAGCACATGCAGTGAAGAGACCTGACGCGATCGTGCGAACCAGAGAGCTGCCGCAATGACGCCCGCGACTCCGCCATGGCTTGACATTCCACCCTTGTTCAGAGCCAGCAGGTTCCAGAACGGAAAATCCTTGGTAAATGAGTAGAGAAGCGAGGGGTCGTATCCGATCGCATACCCGACCCGTCCGCCGACCATGACCCCAACCACCGCAAGGAACATGAAATCATCAACCTGTCGCGGGGTCAGAAAAATGCGGCGGGTGCCAGCCAGCCATCTCAGAATGCACCAGGCAATGACGAACCCGACCAGATAGGCGGTTCCATACCAACGGATGGGAAAGACCCCGAACAGATCGACAATAACCGGGTTCAGCCGGTGAAGGTATGCCTCCGCAAGATGGATCGTGGTAATGCTCGGCATCGGGCCTCAGGGTAGCGAACATTGGGCGGTGGGGTCGAGTGAACCCGTCCGGGGAGTTCAGGCAATTGTCGGTTGAAACGGAGCGGGCTTCCGTGTAGGGTACGCGCTGGCCGGTACCGTGGTGGGTGGTCGCTGTGGCGCGACCGACAGCGGTCCCGGTCGGTGGGCACGGGGCGAACGGTGCCTCGACCTCTTGCTGGCAGACCACGAAAGGGTTTCTGGCTATGGCCAAGATGTTTTACACGCTTGAAGAAGCCGCCGCGAAGCTTGGAAAGAGCCCCGATGCGGTCAAGGAGATGGCCAAGTCCGGCCAGGTTCAGGAGTTTCGTGATCGCGACAAGTTGATGTTCAAGGTCGAACAGATTGATCTACTCGCCAGTGGTGAGGAAGGGCTTTCGCTCGATCAGGAATTGTCAGCCGGCGGATTCGACAGCGATCAGTCCGGCTCAGGCATCGGTCTGGTCGACAGCGCAGAAGACACGGGTATCAGCGTCTTCGATACCGCTCATGGTGATGTAAACGACCAGACTCAGGTCACTGATCTGCAGGATGAAGAGCTTTCGCTTGAATCCGTTGGCTCGGGATCCGGCCTGTTGGACCTGACGCGCGAGTCCGACGATACATCGCTTGGCGCGGAGCTTCTTGAAGAAGTGTATTCCGGCGAAGGTGATGTCGAGGTACCGGCGCATGCGTCGGGCCTCTTTGATTCCACGGGTGCGGAAAGCCCCGGCGGTCAGTTTGATGCGCCGATGGCGGTCGGTCCCATTCTCGTTGAGTCATACGATGGTGCGTGGTCCGGTGCCGGTGTCGGCTTTATGGTCGGTACGCTGGTCGCACTAATCTGTCTGGCGTTGATGGTGTTTGTCGGCATCGCTGGCGCAACGCCGAAGCTGGCAACCATGATGCAGGAGAATCTGATGATCTACGGCGGCGGTCTGGCCGCAATCGTGATTCTCGCGGGCGTGGTTGGTCTTTTCGTCGGGAAAGCCAGCGAGTAGCGCAAAACCACCAAACAAACTGTTTGTTCCACGACAGGCCGCGGTCAGAAGATCGCGGCCTGTTGAGTTGGGCGGCTGGTCGGCCTTGCACCATCACACCGGACATCGACCCCTGGATATGATGCGGCCCGCGATCATTGCTCCGATGGACTCATTGATGAACGAGTTGAATACACAATGCTTTTAACGCGCTACGGATTTCGTGAGTGGATGCTGATGACGGCAATCGCGCTCCCACTCATCGGCGTTGCGCTCGCGATTCAGTGGTGGTGGCTGGCAGGGCTGCTGACGATCATCTGGCTCGCACTGCTTTCGTTCTTTCGAGATCCGATTCGATCCATTCCAAAGAATTTGGAACCCGGTGACATGCTCTGTCCGGCTGATGGCGTCATCAGTGCAATCGAAACGGTTGATCATCATGAATCAACAAACGGGCCGGCGGTGATCATCCGGATCTTCCTCAGCGTTCTGAATGTTCATGTGAATCGCGCGCCTTATGACGGTGAAGTGATTGCACTGAGATATGTCCCCGGGAAGTTTCTGAATGCGCAGACCGAGGAGTCAGCACATGTGAATGAATACAACCTGATCACAATGCGCATTCATGCAGACCAAGTCGCTACCGAGACCATCGGCCTTCGCCAGGTGTCGGGCATGATCGCGCGAACCATCGTCTGCCCGCTGAAAGTTGGGGATCGACTGACCCGCGGCGCGCGGTTTGGAATGATCAAGTTTGGCTCAACGACCGAACTCATCCTGCCAAGGCCGCAGGATGTTGAAGTACGGGTGACGAAAGGTCAGAAGGTCCGCGGTGGAGTCATGGTGCTTGCGCGGCTGAAGCCAATGCCACTCTGAACTGGTCATGTCTTGCGCGAGAGCAGTTTCTTGATGAGTCGAAAGTGTTCTGCGCTGACTGGCTGGACGCTGAGGCGCTGTCCTCGCTGTAACAGCGGCATGCCTTTCAACTCAACAATCGCCTTCAACTCCTTGAGCGTGAGCAGCCGTTTCGCCTTTCGCGTGAAGGCAATGTCTACCATGACCCAACGAGGTTCGTCGCGATCTGACTTCGCATCGAAGTATTCACTCCCTTCCTCAAACTGTGTTGGATCGGGATACGCGGCACGTGAGACTTGGGCGAGGCCGACAATCCCCGGTTCTGTTCCGCCCGAGTGGTAATAGAGCACTTCATCGCCGACGCACATGTCATCGCGCATGAAGTTGCGTGCCTGGTAATTGCGCACGCCGGTCCAGCCGGTCGAACCGTCCCGTTCAAGATCATCGATTGAATAAGATTCTGCCTCGCTCTTGACGAGCCAATACCGTTTTTGCCGTGTCGCCATTGAGCGAGTGTAGCCGACCACCGTCCAGAGACAATGACGGATACGATTCACCATGGCACGACGAACAGCGAATGAGTTTCGCGCTGAACGCGCGGCAGGAAACGAGCGAATACTCGGCCTCGATCATCTCGGCATCAAGCGTTTCCTTCGACTTGATTCCGCAGCGTACGAAGCGGGGGCGCTCGATGAAAAAACCAAGGAACTGCTGGGACTCGTCGCCTCAACGGTGCTTCGTTGCAATGACTGCATCGACTATCACCTTGATCGATGTGTTGACCTCGGACTCAGCGAAGCAGAAATCGTTGAGTCGCTGAACGTGGCGCTTCTCGTCGGCGGTTCAATCGTTATTCCCCACCTGCGACACGCCTGCTTTACGCTTGAAGAACTGACGAAGGAACGTCAGGCCTCCGCAGGTGCCTGATCGCGCTGTTCACGTGCGCTCGGGCGTTGGAATGGCTGCATCGAGCGGTTCAAATGATCGCTCACCACCGGGACCAAACCGGGCAACCTCGGTAAACCCAACACCTGCGAGAAGTTCGGCTGCGCGTCCAAAATCACGCAGCAGGTCCTCGGGTCGATGCGCATCAGATGAAATCGTCACGGCAATCCCGCGCTCGTGGCAGCCGCGCAGAATGTCGGCCCCAGGATACGCTTCGGCACAGGGTTTGTGCCAGCCGGCCGTGTTGACCTCGACCACCATCTCCGCTTCGGCCAACGCATCGAGCGCAGACTCGATCGCATCAAGCGGCTCCTGCCTGGGTCGGTAGCCAAACTTCTTCGGAAGATCAAGATGAGCGGCAAGGTCATACAGGCCGCTTTCTGCCATCTCGCGAATCCGTCCCCAATAGGCGCGGTGAACGTGGTCAACATCATTCTGCGAGAGTTGCTTCCAGCGGTGAGGATTCCCATCGATCGGGAAATCATCAACATAGTGCACGCTGCCGATGACATAATCAAAGTTGGCGCGAGCAAATGTCTGCGCAATGACCGTACTCATCTCAGGAAACCAGTCGGCTTCAACGCCGAGGCGTACCGCCAGCGGTGAATCATCCGCTGCAGCGCGGATTGCCCTGATGTACGATTCCAGATCGTGCGCCTTCATGCTCCACCGTGGTGGCGCCCCTTGCGGGTGCAGCACCAGGTGGTCGCTGATCCCGATCTCACTGATTCCCTGCGAAGAAGCGGCTCGCAGGAGATCGTCGAGCGTTGACTTGCCATCGCTCCAGGTCGTATGCGTGTGGTAGTTTGCGAGCATGGAAATAAAGCATAGCGCAGACCACTGAGTCATTCAGGTGCATCGCGGCGAGTGGGTTCACCGACTTGAATCGTTGCTGTCTCGTACCGTCCGGGCGGCATGCCAATCTCTTCGAGCAGCGGAGTCTGCGCATAACTTGAGCGAAAACATGAACCATAGGAGAGTGCAAGCAGACGTCGGCCGTCCGAACCGAAGAGATCGACATGCATTGAGTTCGCGCGGGCATCGATGACGGCGTGTGTGACCCCTTGACTCAGGTAGACGATTGATTCATGACCATCGACAACCAGAACGACTCTGAAATCTTCTGCCGAGGCATGGTCAATCAGCGTGAAGCGAGCGTCAAGCCATGCATCACCGAGCAGCGGTTGACGATCCGCATCAGGAAGGTTGGCGATCGAGGCGGCTGTTCGAGCATCGAGACGCCATCGCACCAGGACCTGCTGAGTTCGGGCGCTTGACGGCGTCGATCGTGCCGCGCGCACCGCTTCTGATGTTTCAGCTATGGTCAAACTGGGGCGTTGTGGAGTCATGGTACAGCAGTGTTCCAACCCCGCCAGGCGCGGGGCAGTCGCCTCAGGAGGCGCGGGCCAGGAGTTTCGCAGCCAGTTGCAGGCCCTTTCCCGTGGGACCCACGAACCGCCGACTGATGCGCTCAATCAACTGCATGATCTCGAGCATCTCCTCCAACCGTTGTTGATGGGCGGTTACTTCCGGATGATTTGAATCCGGCGCGGTGATGCCACGACAGGCATCAAGAGCTTCGAGCAAAGGATCGATCTCGCGATTCTTCCGCTCGCGCGCAATCGTTCGAATCATTCGCCAGACATCCTGCTCGGCGACAAAGTGTTCTTTTCGCTCCCCCCGGGGATGGACACGATCCACGATGCCCCAATCCACCAGGGCCCGGAGGGTCATGCTTGCGTTGCCTCGGCTGATGCCAAGGCGATCCATGACTTCTTCAGCATGCAATGGCCGGCCCGTGATGTAGAGCAATGCATGCACTTCCGCCATCGTTCGCGGGATTCCCCATTTGGTCGCCATATGTCCCCAGATTGCAATGAAGCGGTCTTCCGATTCGCGCATCCGTGTGTGTCGGGCAACCGTTCCGTCGGTGGAAGCAGCAACCTGAACCGGTGGGGGCGGGCTTGCTTTACGTTGGCGGGTCATCAGGAAAAGCGTACCGCACGATGGATGCGATTTCATCAGATGTTTCAAAAATATTTGAAAATGCCGCGGCTGACAGTAGCCCGATCGATTTTGTCACGATTCTGCATCATTCGCGAGGAAAGACGACTGAAGGTGATTCTGTACCGTCAGGCCGTCACATCAATGTGGGGTGGCGGCAGTTGATCCTCATTGGTTGCTCGATGTGGCATTGATTGTCGGCGGTGCTCGCTCTCGGCTTCTTCGCTGTCATTGGACGGCAGGCGGCGCACGGCATCAGCATGTTCGGTATCGGCCACTCGAAGATCGAGGCGATCCTCTCGGCGACGTGGAGATTCCGCCTTCGCACGCTCCGAGTCGCGTTGCTTTGAAGCGGCCTGCTGCGCTTGTGCCGTCTGCACGAGCGATGTATGACTGGGTGGTCCAATGAAGCTCACAACTTCAGTATCGACTACCTGCTTGTCGTGGGTTCAGCGAACTCAGATACAACCAGTAGCGTCCGAGAAAAACGCCCTGTCAATGACGGGCCGATGATGTGGAATGATGGATTGCTCGCCGGCGGAGGTCGTTACTTCTCGGCATTGCCATCGGACGATTGGGTTGGCGGTGCCTGGCGACGTTCACCGGGTTCTTGCCGTTCCTTCAGCCAGATCGTCCTCAAGACGGGAACCAGCGGATCATTACTGTTGGCCTGTTGGAGGGCATTCAGCCCAAGCACGATGGCTTCGCGGTTGTTCATCTGACGACCCAGGTAGGCGAGAACCAGGGCCGAGGCGGCCTCTCCTCGGTTCTCCGCAAGCCGGGCCTGGAGTCCGTCAATCATCTGGCGTGCGCGGATATCCGGGGGGAGCAGGGCGGCATCGTATTCTGCGTCTATCAACTCCGGATGGCGTGTAAACAGGTCGCGTAGCGTACCGGCTGCGGCAAGGTACAGGCCGGCGCTCACCTGCGAGTTGGCCAAACCCGCCAGCGCCAGCGGGTGACTCGGCTGAAGGCGCAGAGCATGATTGAAAGCGCGTTCTGCGAAGAAATACTGACCGTTTCGAAGTTGGTCCTCGCCGCGCTTGATCATTTCATCGAATCGCGTCAGCCCACTTCCGCCGAGCGACTTGATCTCGACTCCATGCTGCAGCGCCTCGGCCCGTCGAGAGATTTCCGCTTCCCGTTCCTCGCTGGTGGCCTGCCGAGGCGGCTGTTCATTCATCGGTACGCTGGAGGATGCCAACGGAACTTCGCCCGTTCTCAGCCACCGCTGCATCACGCCGAGTTCATCGATCACGCGGCGGCCAGCGTCGGGTGATGTTGGATCCAGATCCCTTGCACTCTGTTGCATGCGTTCGCGGACGCGACGGAGGATGTCGTCGTACCCGGGCGGCAAGAGAGAGCTTGAACCGCTGCCTCGACCGGTTTCGCCGGTCGTTGAAGTTCCGTCGATATCCTCATCAAGCAAGGTCGGATCGAGGCGAAACGGTTGCCCCAGCGCGCGATCAATCCGTCCTTCGCGTAAGTCATCAATGACCCGTGCGGTATCCAAAACCGTGAGGCCGAGCGTCGATGCGTCCTGATCAAATGGCGTCGCCTGCACGCCACGCAACGGAGAAGCGCTGATGTTGAGCGTTCGTCCCTCGCTGTCACTGACCTGACCGATCGGAATCGGGAGTCGTTCGCCGGTTGTCCCGCGAAGTTCACTCTCAAGAACGAGAGAGCGGTCGAGCTGACTGTCAACGAAGTTCAGATTCGGCAACTCAAAGCCGCTGCGAGGCATCGAGCCGAGGCGCGGAATCGTTGCACCAAGTGTGTCGCGTTGAGCTTCCATCAGGCCGAAGTTCTGGCCCGTGATTAACGGACTTGAACCAGCATACTGCGTGATGTACGCAAGGTCTGAATAGGCGCTGGTTGCACGGTAGTTGAACAATTCATCGGACCCGAGTTCGCCGCGAAAATCAAACTCCGAGGTGTATCCCACGGACCCGCGAAAACCACGTCCGCCGGCGACGTTACCGGTGATCAGCAGGTTGCGCATTCGATAGTCAGGCAGACCGCCAATCGGTGTGTTTCGCCCGCCAGAGCCGACCTGTGGATTTGCATCCAGGGTTCGGCCGTCCCCCAGTGCATCCTGGGCGAAAGCCGGCGCACCGCTGCCAAGGGCCAGGATGAACGTCGTAGCAACCAGGAAAGTCATCGGCTGACGGACACCTGCGTGCATGTGCTGTCTCCCTTGCGATTCAAGACGAGTTCAGTCATCTGACTGATTCGTCATCGGCGATCGACTGATCGTCGGTCTCACAAAGTATACGTGGTGACTCCCGCCTACTCGAACGGAAACCGCCCGCACGCTCGCTCACGGAGTCGTTGGCAGTCTTCTGGTAAGACGGGTAATCGCATCCAAATCGGTCGAATTGCAAACCACGACCATGTAGATCAAGGTGCCATCGGTCCAGATATTGCTTGCGCCGGAGAGGCCGACTTTTGGATCGGTCACAATCAGTCCCGGCTCTAACGCAACACCCTTCTGGTACGGCTCGATGAAGATGCTTGCCAGCCGGCCGCTTGGTGCCTGATAGACCAGATGTCCCGACGGGGCGACCGCGGGCGGAACATGACAGGGCCCTCCTCCGACGAACCCAAAGCCGATCGATGAAAGGTCAATCACCTGAATCGGCGTGCTCAACAGCGCCGTCAATTCTCGCTCGACATCTCGCGGATCCCGGTACTTCACTTTCGCCGCAAGAATACTGCTGTCGCTTGCGCACCGGACATGTTCGTTGGCAATGTACGCCTTGATGTCCGCGATCTGCGTCGCGACTTCAGATGAACGCGTGAACAAAGGGGTTCCGAAAATGCCGATGAGCACCGCACTTGCAATGATGGTGATCGAAGCCGCCAGCGCAAAGAAGTTCAAACGCGGTTGTGGCGAGAATGCAGCGGCTTCAAACTGCAACGGCTCCTCGACTTGGGCAGGTGGTGAGGAGTCCTTCCACTGCTGGCGAATGGCACCGGCCAGCGTCGAAGGAGCCGCGCCGACTTGTAGGATGACCTGCAATCGGTCGCGCAGACGACCTTCCGCCTCGATCCGGTGCCGCAGGACTTCATCAGTCACTGCTGCCTCGCGAAGGGCAGCATGTTCCTCGGGCGTCGCTTCGCCATCAAGGACCCGTCGGATCAAACTGGCATCGTTGAGGTCAGACATAAATCAGTGCCGAACAGTCTACCTTCGGCGAATCAATCGGCGTGCTTGCTTCAAACATGGGCGTGTTGGGTCGAAGTCAATCCCTCGCCCGAAACGCTAACTCCTGTTCAGGCCGGTTTCTTCCGCCAGTTCTGCCAATTGGCTCATAAGAATGCCCCGAGCCCGGTGCAGACGGCTCATAACCGTCCCGAT
>CBFGRU010000092.1:0-10698 GCA_965651255.1 uncultured Phycisphaerales bacterium | reverse complement strand
GAGACTTTGCAACGTTCAATCGGTTGTATGCCGAGCACTTCGCCGGGCCTCCGGAATCGGGCATGCCGAACCCGACGCGGACAACCATTGAAGTGAACGCGCTGCCTACGCCGATCGCGGTTGAGTTGAAGGTCATCGCAACGATCGGTGAAGTACAATAAGCCATCGGGACAAGGAGCAGAGCATGGGACGAGTCATACTGGGATCGATCCTCACCGCGCTGGTGGTCTTCATCTGGGGCGCTGTCGCGTGGACGGTTCTGCAGCCGTACAACGATGCGTTCCTGCAGATGTCGGATGAGGCGGCGGTCAGCGCAGTCCTGAATGAGCAGCTTCCCGAGAGCGGGGCGTACTTCCTACCGCCGATGCCCGTCGATGCACCGAATGCGACCGAGGAAGAGAAGGCCGCCACCATGGATGCGTTCGTTGCGCGTCATGAGCGTGGCCCATTGGGTCTGATTCTGTTTCACAAATCGGGCGAACCACTGATGGAGCCGATGCTGCTGGTGCGCGGCTTTGCGATTCAGGCGGGTGCGGCCTTTCTCATGGCGCTCGCGCTTTCGATCGCGCGCGTGCCGTCGTTCTTCGGCCGGTACGGCATAGTGCTGCTGATGGCGCTCTTCGCGGTGACGATGACGCATGCGGTCAACTGGAACTTTCTGCGCTTCCCCGATGCGTTTACGCTGGTCCTGATCGCCGATGGTCTCGTCGCATGGGGTCTGGGCGGGTTTGTCATGGCAATCATTGTTCGGCCGAAGCACGCGGGTGCCGAAGCCGCGGCGGAGTGAGTTGATATCGTCAGGGATCAGCCGGATTGCCTGAATCCCTGCGGGTGCTCGGTGCCTTCCTGCGTGACCCCGACTACGCTGTTGCCGTTATGGCTGCATCGCACAAATACCAGGCGCCGACCGGCACCCGTGACTTCTACCCCGCGGACCTTGCGGTGCGCCGCCATCTGGAATCGATCTGGCGGACGGTTTCAACCAACCACGGGTTTGAAGAGATCGACGGCCCGACGTTCGAGCACCTTGAGTTGTACACGGCGAAGAGCGGACCGGGCATTGTCAGTGAGTTGTTCAGTTTCCGACGTGCCGGCGGTGAGAAGGACTATGCGCTCCGTCCGGAGTTCACACCGACCCTCGCGCGTATGGTCGCCGCCCGCGCTGCGCAATTGCCGAAGCCGATCAAGTGGTTCTGCATGCCGAACTTCTACCGCGCGGAGCGACCCCAGCGTGGGCGGCTGCGCGAGTTTCAACAATGGAACGTGGATGTCATCGGCGATGATTCGCCACGCGCCGATGCGGAAGTGATCGCGACGTGTGTCGGTGCGCTCGAAAAGATGGGGCTGACTTCTGAAGACGTCAGAATTCGTATCAGCCATCGCGGGGTTGTTTCGCAGGTACTTCGGCGAGGCGGTGTTGCAAGCGAGAAGTTAGATGAAGCCTTTGCATTACTTGACAAGAAATCCAAGATTCCCGCTGAGGATTTTGAGCGACAGGCTTGGGCGATAGGCCTGACGATAGAGACAGCTGATATCTTTGAAAGGTCGGCAAGGCCTGTTGGGTTTTTCATAGAGCGAGCGTTGAGTATTTTGTCACCGATCACCGATCAAGACATGGCTGTCTTCCTCGGGTTGTTCGATGCGCTCAGATCGGCGGGCGTAGATAAATGGTGCGACATTGATTTTTCCATCGTGCGCGGTCTCGCGTACTACACCGGCACGGTCTTTGAGGTGCACGAGGCGAGTGGCAGAGAACGCGCCATCGCGGGCGGCGGCCGCTACGACAGACTCGTCGAACTCTTCGGCGGCCCGCCGACGCCGGCGGTTGGATTTGCGATGGGGGATGTGGTGATTCGTCTCGTACTCGAAGATCGAGGCCTGCTTGAACCGGGCGAGAAGTATCTGCCGCAACCGGATGTCTTCATCGTCGCGGCGAAGGAAGAGCATGACTCCGTGATGCGATCACTCGTTGCGGAGTGTCGGCGCGCGGGACTGCACGCGAGGCATTCTTACAAGGCAACGCGGAACATCGGCAAATTGCTGGGTGAGGCGGGCAAGGCGCGATCGCGGCTGGCGGTCATCATCGGCGATGAACTCACCCAGGGGCAGGTTGTCGTGAAGGATCTTGCTTCGGGCGAGCAGTTGCTGGTGCCGATTGATCCGAGCGATCTCCAGTCGTTCATACACATGATCACTGCGCGTTTGCTGAGCGCCTGAGAATCAAGGGGTGCCGGGAGTGACACTGAATGCGCCGGGTTCCATGGCGCGGCGATGCTCTCCATCGGGTACGATCATGCATCCTCAAGTTCGTTGAACCGTTGATGGAGAGTGTCACATGTGCCAGTTGACCATGCCCCTTTCGCGTTCGCTCTTTGCCGTTGGTACCGTGATCGCACTGATGACCGGTATCGGCTTTGCGACCTCCGCGCCGCCGACACCGCCGAGTCTCGCGGGTGGAGCGTCGGTGCAGGGTTCGGGCGAGGGAACGCAGGCCGCAAATGATCCGGTGGGCCCTTCGTTTACGTTGGGCGCGAAGGCGCCGACGTTTGACGACCGCACGGTGGTGCTCTTTCGTGGCGGTGAATGGAGTGGCTGGCAGCAGCGCGACGGTCAGCCCAGCCAGTGGGAAGTCCAGCCCGATGGCAGTGTTCAGGTGAAGGGCGGCGATGCCATCACCAGCCAGAAGTTCCGCGACTTCCAATTGCACCTCGAGTTTCGCTGCCCGATCATGCCGGATGCACAAGGTCAGGCGCGCGGCAATTCGGGGGTGTATATCCACGGCCGTTACGAGGTGCAGGTGCTCGATTCGTTCGAGCAGCCGGTCGCACAGAATACATGCGGCGCGATTTACTCAATCGCGTCGCCACTGGTGAATGCGACACGACCGGCGGGTGAATGGCAGACGTATGACATGACGTTCCGGGCTCCGCGAATGAATGACGCCGGTGAAGTCACCGAACCCGCGCGCATCACGGTCATGTTGAACGGAATTGTCATTCACAACAACCTTGTGCTGCCGCATACAACGCCCGGCGGGTTGGATGGCACCGTGGTGGCGGAAGGGCCGATTCTCCTGCAGGATCACGGCGACCCCGTGCGATATCGCAACATCTGGGTGCGGAAGCTTGATTGATCAATCACGTTTCGTGCAACGACTCGAGGCCCGATGAATCCCGGCACCGTGCGTACGAGCGGCAACCATGCTCGCAATCGGCTTCTGCTCGTGACCGCAGTTCCGAAAGAACGCGATGCCATCGCTGCGCTCGCAGATGATGAAACGATCATCATCGCCGCCGGCGTCGGGCGCGTGAATGCGGCTTGTGCGACCACGGATGCCCTGCTTCGACGCGGGCCGTTCGATGCGGTGTTGAGCGTTGGCATCGCAGGCGCGCTACCGATCGTGAGCGGGGGTGATGCTCCCGATGACGGCCCGAAGCCGACCTATGCCCTCGACATCGGCGCGACGATCATCGCGGAGCAGTCCGTCTATGCTGAAGAGGGCCTGATGACGCCTCAGGGTTTCAGCGATATGACCGCGCTGGGGTTTCCGCTGGTGGAGGGAGTGGCTGGCAATGCCCTGCCGGGTGATGTTTCACTCCTACAGCGCGTGATGATGCTGTCGGGGCGTTTCACGTTCGGTCGCGTCGCGACGGTGGCGATGTGCTCGGGAACGAACGCGCAGGCCCGCGAGATTGCCCGGCGCACCGGCGCGCTGGCCGAGGCGATGGAAGGCGCTGCGGTCGTCCATTCGGCGATGCTGCGGGGGGTGCCCGCGCTCGAGATACGAACGATCAGCAACACGACCGGCAATCGCTCCCAGCAGGTGTGGGATCTTCCCCGAGCGCTCCGCGCAATGGGTGAAAGCGTCCGAGAAGTCGTCACGGCACTCCGAGCCGGCTCGGTTTCCGGACGCTGACCCGGCACTGGGGTGTGCGATGCCGCCCCGATCGCACTGATCCGCAATTCTTCGCACCACTCTCCGAAACCCCCGCTCAACCATGGGCGTGAACCGGTCGATGGTCCCATACCGGTTCTTCACGCTGAAGGTCCGGCATTGCCGTCCGATCGCTGGAGGGTGCATGGCCTTTTCGATGTTTTCAACTCAATCTTCGCCGGTGGCGATCGACTTTGGTCTGTCGTCGGTGAAGTTGTTGCAAATCTCGGGCGGCGTGGCCCCGTCGCTCATTGCCGCGGCGGAGCTTGAGATTCCGGATGAAGCGCGCGGCGACACCGAAGCGCGCTTTCGATTCCTGAATGAAGAGCTTCCGCCGGTTATCCGCCGTGCGAAGTTTCGCGGCCGCAGGGCCGTTTGCTCGATCCCATCGTCCTCCACCTATGTGCAGCACTTGCAGCTTCAGGCGGGTGCCGATCGGGATGAACAGATCAAGACGCAATTGCAGATCCAGATGGGGTGGAACCCTTCGAGCATCGTCGTGCGTTCGGTTGAAGTGGCTGATGCCGCCAAGGCCGCCCAGCGGATCGAGACCATCTGCTTCGCCGTTCCGCGCGACATCGTGATGAAGCAGGTTGAGCTGCTGAAGAAGTGCAAACTCGAGGTCGCGGGTGTTCATACCGAACAGCATGCGATGGTCTGGTCATTCGATCATCTGCATCGCCGCGATGAAGACAAGCTCACGACCGAGTTGTACATCGACATCGGCTGGGGCAGCACAAAAGTGGCGATCAGTCACGGTCGCGATCTGGTCTTCTCGAAGATCATTCAGTGGGGCGGGCGTCACCTTGATGCGCAGGTGGCATCGGAACTTGAGTGTGAGAAGGTCGCTGCCCGCGCGCGTCGTGTTGCGCGGTGTGCGATCGAAGTCGATTCGCTTGCGAAGGCCCGACAGGCCTCGGGCACGCTGCCTGAACATTCAATCAGCATGCCGCGCACTGCGGGTGCTGCGGTCGCCACGATGAGCGCAGCGGTGGCAGAGACGGCCGACACCTCGGCCTTCAACCTGGGTGAGTTCATCGAAGCGGTCGTGGATGAGATTGGGATGTGTCTGCGGTATCACGGATCGCTGTTTCAGGATCGGCGCGTGTCGCGTGCGATCTTCCTCGGCGGCGAGGCGCGACACATCGGCGTCTGCCGGTCCATCGCGCAGGCGCTGGAGTTGCCGGGACGTTTGGGCGATCCGCTCGCACGGTTGGTGCGGGATGAAGCCGCGGTGATTGACGGTGTCGCGATGGGCGAGCCGCAGCCCGGCTGGGCGGTCGCGGCCGGACTCTGTGCCGGCGCGAGTTTCTGAATGAACGTTGCAAGGACCACCAGGGATGACTGACGCAAGTTTTCTGCCCGACGATTACCTGGCCCATCAGGCCGAGAAGCGCACCAACGTGATCAGTCTCACGCTGTTCGTCGTGGTGATGTTCGCGGTCTTCGGCGCGTTTCTGGTGACCAACCGGCAGTGGTCGCAGGTGAAGGCCGCCCAGGCCTCGATCAACCAGCAGTTTCAGGATGCTGCAGCGAAGATCGAGGAGCTGAACGAGCTTGAGAAGCAGCGTGAGCGCATGCTCAACAAGGCCGAGGTTGCCATCGCGCTGGTCGAGCGCGTGCCGCGGTCGATCATGCTGGCGGAATTCATCAACCGCATGCCGCCGCGCTTGAGTCTGCTGGAATTCGAGTTGAAGTCGGTACCGGTCAAGCCGCCGGTGAAGCCGGTGAACGAGAAGGCCACGGGCAACCTCAAGGGCAAGACCGCGCCGAAGCAACCGACCAAGGGCGGCGCGACCCGCGAAGAGGCGATGGAGGAGCGAAAGGTCGATCCCCCGATGTACGACGTGACGATCGCGATGGTGGGCCTGGCGCCGACCGACCGTGAAGTGTCGCAGTACATCGCGGAACTCGTCGCTCATCCGTTGCTGAAGGATGTGTCATTGAAGTACTCGGTGCAGGCGCTGGTGGATGAAGCGCAGTTGCAGGAGTTTCGTGTCGAGATGCGGCTGGACCCGAAGGCGGATGTCCGCGGCATCGACCCGCTTCAGGTGCCGCGACATCTGCGTGATCCGATGAGCGATGAGATGCGGTTCCTCGTGCCGATGGGCGGCACCGGCGGGAACACGGCCAACGCGACCAGTAACGATCGGGAGGGGCGCTGAACCATGCGTTTCGGACTGCGTGAATTGATTTTTCTTGTCGTGCTGCTGGCCGTGCCGGTCGCGTCATTTGCCTTCGTCTTCAAGCCCCGGAACGAAGAGATTCTTCAGGCCGAGCGCGAGGTTGAGGTCAAGACCGCCAAGCTTGAGCAGCTGCGCGAAGTGTCGGCGCGGATCGACAATCTCGGTGCCGCCATTCAGGAATGGAACGGCGCGATCGAAATGATCGAGGCGAAACTGCCATCTGAGCAGGGCATCGAAGGCATTCTCGACCAGGTGTGGACCCTCGCGGAGAAGAACCGCCTGGAGATCATCGGCACGCACCCGGAATCACCCGTGCCGGCGGCGACGTACATGGAACTTCCGCTGAAGTACCAGATGTTCGGCGACTTCGACGGATTCTATCAGTTCCTGCTCGAGCTTGAACAGCTTCCGCGCATCACGCGCGTGCATCAGATGAAGATCGTGCGCGCCGGGGCGGGCCGACTGCGCACACTGCGCGGGCCGAAGAACACGCAGGGCAAGGAGCTTCCCGAAGGATCGATGGAAGCGGAGTTCGTACTCAGCATCTACTACGAATCGTCAGAGAACAAATCGACGAACTGACCGCACTCGCACGCGGCGCCATGGTCGTGTCGAGTGTGCGGTGGTGAATGAGTCGAAGCAGCGAGGAGTCGGTCGTGAACAATGGCAACCAGGACAGTATGAACACCTTTCACCCCGAAGATGAGCCGAAGGTTCGTCCGCTCGGCGTCGGCGACTTCAGCGAAAGCGATGGCGGCCTTGCCGGACTGGATGAGCCGAAGAAGCGTTTTCGTTCGAGCACGATTCTGATTGCGGTGGTGATCATTGCCTCGGCCGCCGGCCTGTACTCGATGCGCACCATCAGCCGGGCGGCTGCGGGTGGCAGCGGCGATGCCACGCTGGAAGCAACGATCGAGGGGTTCCTCTCATCCCTGGCGGGCGGGGAGAAGAAGAACTCAGAAGATCCGTTCCAGGTGATCAAGGCCGAGGATGAGGAGAAGGCCCTCTCCGCTCTCACCGATGATCGCACCGATCGACAGGTCTCGGTCAACGAGGTACAGAAGAACCCGTTCGTTCTGTTCGAGGAGAAGAAGACGGAAACCACCTCCGGTGCCCCGGCGGTCGATGATCAGGCCGAAGCGAAGCGCCGCGAAGAATTGGCGCGGCTGCGGAAGGCGTTTTCCGATTCCTGCGACCGCGCGGTGAAGAATCTGCGCCTGATGATGGTGCTGCGCGGATCGAGCCCGGCGGCGAACATCAGCGGTCGCGTGGTCTACGCGGGCGACACCATCAAGGTCGAACGCGACAACGTGACCTTCACCGTCGAAGAGATTGATGATTATTCGGTGGTGTTGATCGCGACGGATCAGGAGACGGCATTCACGTTCCGTACGACACTCACGATGACTCGCTGAGTCGCTCGTGTTCGAGTATCGCACACCCGCAGAACCGTTGAGGAATCGGCGTCCGTGAGCAAGTTCAACTTTGATGATCTGCTGAACGACCTGGCCCTGCCGGATGATTCGGCTCCGAAGGAGCCATCGCCGGACAGTGCGCCGCCGCCCTCATCGCCCGCGCCGCCGGTCACTGCTGCACCGGTGAAGAAGCGCCCCGCGCCATCCGGGCCGCAGCGTCGCTGGTCGGATCGACTGGAAGCGGATTTCAATGCCGGTGCGCTCGCGTCGCTGGAGACCCACCCCACACTGCTGGCGATGTATCAGCCGGAAGCCGCTGTCGCGACTCAGGCAGACATCGGCGAATCGTTGCTGCAGTCCGGCGCGATCAAGCCCGATCTGCTCACGACGGCGCGTCGCGTGCAGAAGCAATCACCGGGGAAGGCGATCAGTGAGGTTCTGATCGAAATGGGCGTTGATGAAACGGAAGTGCAGCAGGCGGTTGCTCTGCTCTGCGGCATGCCGTTTGAACGCATCGACTTTGATGATGATCACGCGGTTGACAGCCGCGCCTTCCGCCGGCTGGGTGTTGAATTCTGCAAGGAACACCTGGTCATGCCGCTGCGGCGTGAGGGGTCTCGTCTCGTTGTCGGCACAACCCGCGCCCACGATGTGTTTCTGCTGGATGAGGTCGCCCGTCGCTGTCATGTGCAGTCGATCAAGCCGGTGCTGGTGACGGGATACGACATTCGCGGCGTCATTGAAACCTTCAACGAGGAAGAGGCCGAGGAGTACGACGTTGATGAACTCCTCGCCGATGTGGATGAGGACGATGTCGAAGTCGTCAAGGAAGACCTTGAAGATGGCGACTTCGCTGAGGAAGCCGAGTCTTCGCCGGTTGTCCGGTATGTGAACCACATCATCCAGACGGCGCTGAAAGAAGGCGCGAGCGATATTCACATCGAGCCGGGTGAGAAGAAGCTGAAGGTGCGATTCCGCATCGACGGCATCCTGTTCGAGATGATGAATCCGCCGTGGCGCATGCACGCGGCGATTACCTCGCGCCTGAAGATCATGGCGAACCTGGACATCGCCGAGCGCCGCTTGCCGCAGGACGGCCGCATCCGCGCGACGGTCATGGGCCGCAAGCTCGACCTGCGCGTATCGACCCTGCCCACCGCGCACGGCGAAAAGACCGTCATGCGTATTCTCGACAACCGCTCGATCCAGGTCTCGCTGGACGATCTCGGCTTCTCGCAGGATGCGCTCACGATCTGGAAGAACCAGATCGAGCAGCCGCACGGCATCATTCTTGTCACCGGCCCGACGGGATCGGGTAAGACGACCACGCTGTACTCATCGCTGCGTCAGCTCGATACGCAGAAGCTGAACGTTTCGACCGTTGAAGACCCGGTGGAATACAACCTCGGCGCGATCACGCAGATTCAGACGCACGACAAGATCGGCATGACCTTCGCGAAGGCGCTCAAAGCGCTCTTGCGACAGGACCCCGATGTGATCATGGTCGGCGAAATCCGCGATATGGAAACCGCGACCATCGCGATCCAGGCCGCGCTCACCGGCCACCTGGTGCTTTCCACGCTGCACACGAACGATGCGCCGTCGTCGGTGACGCGCATGATCAACATCGGCATCGAGCCGTTCCTCATCGGTGCGGCGCTCAACAGCGTGATGGCGCAGCGACTCGTGCGCCGCATCTGCCAGGGCTGCATGCAGGATGTGCCGGTGAAACACGAAATGATGGACTTCCTCGTGATGCACGGCGTGACGGCGGAGACGCTCAAGGAAGGCAAGGGCTGCTCAAAGTGCCGTGAAACCGGGTACGCCGGTCGCGTCGGTCTGTACGAACTGCTCGTGCTCGATGACTACCTGCGCGATGAGGTGGCGAAGAACCCGAACGTCACCGAGTTCCGCCGCATCTGCACGGAACGCGGCATGGTGACGCTGCGCGAGGACGGCTTCAACAAGGTGCAGCAGGGCCGCACGACCGTTGAAGAAGTATTGCGCGTGACCGAAGCGACGATCTGAGAATCTCAAATCGGGAAAACGCAGAATTGTGATGCGTTTCGCGTCGCCGCCTGGCGGCGGGTTGATGTGCAATGAACTTCTTAGGAAGGTCACACGAACCGCATCGGAGACGATGCGGCTCGCGCTTCACTACATCGCGCTCGGGTGCCAGATCGTCTTGAGGTCGACGAACGGTTCGATTGTCCAGGGATTCTCGCAGACATCCGGATCGCGGTAGTCCGCTTCCTTCCAGTCGAACACGGTCACGCGCTTGAGGTTGTCAGCGCTGCCGAGTTCGAGCGTGCGGCGATCATCGCCGTTCAAGCCCGCAGCGGCGATGAGGCCGACGTTGCGGTGGTTCGCGATTTCCTTCAACAGTTCCGGGCGCGAGCCGGTGAGGATGTTCACCACGCCCGCGGGGACATCGCTCGTCGCGCACACTTCGCCAAGCAGACACGCGGGAATCGGGTTCGCTTCGCCCGCGAACAACACGCAGGCATTCCCCGCACAGAGCGCCGGCGCAAGCAACGAAATCAGGCCGAGCAACGCCGGCCGATCCGGCGCGACGAGCGCGGCCACACCGATCGGCTCGGGCGTCGTGAAGTTGTAGAACGGTCCGGCGACGGGATTCTCACCGCCGAGGATCGTCGTGAACTTGTCGCACCACCCCGCGAAGCAGACCAGCCGGTCGATCGCGAGATCGACTTCCTTCGCAGCGGTCATCGCACCCGTATTCGCCTTGCCCCTCGCGCGCGTCGGCACGCTCTTGAGCGCATCAATGAACTCCGCCTTCCGCCCTTCGAGCATCTCCGCGAGCCGGTAGAGGATCTGCCCGCGGTTGTACGCGGTGCGGTTCCACCAGCCCGGCTGCGCCTTCGCGGCCGCCTCGACCGCTTCGCGCCAGTCCTTGCGCGAAGCGAGACACAGGTGCGCGATGATTTCACCTTTCGCGCCGGCGACAGGCAACGATCGACCGGATTCAGAGCGCGGAAACGCGCCGTTGATGAAGAGTTTGTGCGTTCTGGTCACGATCACACGACTGGTCATACAAACGATCGAAGCAGATCAGGCGTTCCGTGTCAATTCAGCGTCCGCGCAGAAAGAAGGGGCCGGGCGCACCGTGCGAAAAGGCAACAAGTGTGCCACACGGCCGCTG
>CBFGRU010000091.1:0-10802 GCA_965651255.1 uncultured Phycisphaerales bacterium | reverse complement strand
TACTGTGGTGATAGGTAGACTCGAACTACCGACCTCTTCATTATGAGTGAAGCGCTCTAACCGGCTGAGCTATATCACCACGAAAAAAGGTAGCGGGGGTAGGATTCGAACCTACGACCTCCGGGTTATGAGCCCGACGAGCTACCAGACTGCTCTACCCCGCAATTGTTGCAGTAGAGCACAGAGGATAGAGCGCTCGCCGTAGTACGGTCAAGTGAGTTGGGATGGCTTTGACGAGATCACGCGGCCAGATCGCCATCGTGGAGATGGCGGCGAAGGCGATTCTCGACTGAGAGTTGGGTGAGCTTGCTGGTCAACTCAGGCGTCAAGTCAAGGAATCGAATCCCCACCTCTTTCTTTCGGAATGTGCCGCCCTTGATCCATATGACCTCCGCCCGCAATGTGAGGCCTTCACAAATCCCGCGGAGTTCAATGTCGAAAGGTTGATCCCGAAACGCCTTGGGCAGTTTCTGTTGCAATTCAACGCGCATTCCGGTTGCTGACAAGTCGAGCACCGGACCGAGCGTACAGCGGAGAGTTTCCTGTCGAAGCCGGCCCTTTTGGCGCCGGTTCTCCCCAGGATCCTCCGCCTTCATGCAATCATTGCGGGGGTTGTACCACATCGTTCTCGTGGTATCGGGTGTTTGCTTCAGGCGGTTTACCTCAACCTGGCGGAAAGCTCGATCTCGATACTCGATTCTGGGCTAATAGCTATGCAGTCGCCGATAATCTTCACCGCGATGCGAGTGACTCGACCTCTCTTCGACCCCGATCCCGGCTGGCTCTTTTTGCTGGCCGGGCTGGCCATGATGAGCGCAGCGGTCATCTTGCCGGTCAATCGTCAACTGCATCAGATGCGGACTCAGGTCAATGCGATGCATGCGGATGAGGCCACGGTGCTGGCCCGACTCAAGGCCCATGCAGCGTTTCGGGACCTGCTCGCGCAGGATGACCCGACTCTTCTTGCCCGTTTGGCTGCATCGCAACTCAACATGATTCGCAAGGGGGAGCGCCCGGTTCTGGTTGCGACCACCAATGAGGCGCCGTTGACCGATTGGATCGATGCGACGGTCATCCCAGTACAGAGCGACCAATCCGCTTATCCGGAATCCAGACTCGTCAGACTTGTAACCGGTTCACATCGAGAATGGGTGATTGCTGCATCAGTGTTCTGTGTCTTTGCCGGACTCATCCTCGGCCCCGCCCGATCTGGCCGCGCTGCACCGGCTAACAATGAATTGAATGGTGATGACGAGTCGGAGTCGCTCGCAGCAAACCTTGCTATGGTCGGCACTCATGACGTAACGATGTTGACTGGTCGCTCCGCAGATCATTTACGAGGAGAAGTGACGCACGGCACAGCTGAGTGCTCAGGGGATGATGATGATGTTGAGGACTTGATCGAGTTGCAGAGCAGTGCTGCATCAGATGAGTATGAAGATGAAGAGAGTCCTGACTGGGAAGCAGATGATGAAGAGGAAGGGGAATACGACGATGAAGAAGACAGTTCTGAGGATGAGTTGGTGAGTGATGATGACGACGATGATGAAGAATATGATGCTGAACTTGAAGAGTCTGATGAAGAATGGGAATACGAGGACGAGGATGAGTTCGAGGACGACTGGGATGAAGATGATGACGAAGGAGAAAGTGAAGTCGAAGAACCTTCCGGAGTTGCCATCGAAGTAACCGTAAACGAAAGTGGTGTGAAAGCACCAGGCCAATCGAACGCTGCATCCGTTGGCCCGGCCCGCGTCGCATTTCCACCCGAACGACCAGTGTCACTCTCGGCGACGATGGCGACCGAATCAGCAGAACATCACTCTCTGTTGGACGATTCGGGCAACGCGCCTCGTGTTCAGTCTGTTGCCGCGCCGCGGGAAGATTCGCTGACTGATTCGAAGAATTGACGCCAGGTCGCTTTGAATCTGCAGTAGCATGCTGGCGCAGTGCAACGACACCGATCGGGTCGTCGCTGGATGGCTTCCGTACTCAGTGGTATGCGAGTCCGAGATGAACGATCCGCGAGAGATCTCACTTCGCATTGCAATGGCTAAAGGAATTGGCCCAGCAACGTATCGTCGAATGCGAGATCGATTTGGCGATCATGCCGCCATCATGAATGCATCGGTTCACGAACTTGAAGAGGTGCAAGGAGTCGGTCGTGCACGAGCGCAGTCGATTCGCCGAGACTTGGATACGCTTGATGTTGCGTCTGAAGTTGCGCGAATGGAAGACTTCGACGTCTCGCTGATCATGTATGGTGATTCGACATACCCGCCACTTCTGGCCGCGATTCCTGATCCGCCCGTTGCACTCTGGGTTCGGGGTTCCCTGCAGAACGAGGCAGGTGATGAACCATTGGGAATAGCCATTGTCGGGTCTCGCCGGTGCACGGCGTACGGCCGTGAACAAGCCAATCGATTTGCAGCTCTTCTGGCTTCCAGCGGATTGGCAGTCATCTCGGGTGGAGCTCGCGGAGTTGACGGCGAAGCTCATCGAGGCGCTTTGCGTGCGCGTGGCCGAACATTCAGTGTGCTCGGGTGTGGTCTGGCGGTAACGTATCCCCCTGAACATGAAGATCTGTTCAAGCGAATCGTAGCTCAAGGTGGCGCATTGATCAGTGAATATCCAATGAACACCGAGCCGCGGCGAGAGCACTTCCCGCGGAGAAACCGCATCATCTCGGGCCTCAGTCTGGGTGTGCTTGTCATCGAGGCCGGGAAGGGGAGCGGCGCGCTTATCACGGCTCGCCAGGCAATGGAGGACCACGGACGCGACGTTATGTGTCTTCCGGGGCGAATTGACTCCGCAGCATCTATCGGCTGCCTCGAGGCAGTGCGTGATGGTTGGGCGACGCTTGTGCTTGATCACGCAGATGTTCTGCGACAACTTGATGGCGCGCGTCATCTTGTGGCTGGCGCGTATGAGGCCCAGGATCGAGAAGTAAAGCAAAGTAATGCATCACTCTTTGACGGCCAGCTCTCCGACGATCAGCGTGCAATCGTTGATGTTGTCGCCAACGCAGGCGGAGAGGCGGTTGATATCGACCGAATCGCGGCAGAGACACAACGACCCATTGCGGAGTTGATGGCCGACCTGACCATTCTGCAGATCCGCAATGTGCTTGCACGCGACACGAGAGGGGTCAAACTGGGGCGCGCAACTCATAGGGACGAGACCTAAACCGCTCGATGTTCCTGCGGTCCTTGGTCGCCACCGATCAATGATGCACCGCGATCATGCCAGCGCAACCAGCCGCATGGGGCTTACTCCTCACTTCACGGGGTTGAGCTCATCAGTTCTCGTCTTCACCGTCGGTACCGTTGGAAGTGTCACCAGTCTCACCGTCAAGGTTTCCACTTGATTCACCATTCACCGGCGGCATGGGGAATGAAGTCGCACCGGATGACCCTGCCATGCTTCTGAAGAATTCTGAATCGAACTCCAAGTCGTCATCGGTGTCGGCAACACCATCGGGTCCGGCCGAGATGATGCGATACGCATTTCCGGATGCATCCAGATCATAGATGAGCGCGTTCCCCCAACCATCGGTTGTGGTCACACCGGTGAGCTGATCAAGCGAGGTAGGCAAGGTTCCGTTTTGAATGCGATACTCTTCCACTTTCTGTCCCACTTCAAACACCGTGACGATCGAGCGGAAATAGCCAGGAAGTTCCTGAACAGCGAACATGGCTCCGCCCACGATCAAGAGAAGCACGGTGAATATTGCGGTCTGAAAGAGGGCAAGTATAAAGCCCGCGATGGCAAGCCCGCGTGGTGAACGGAAGAGTCCAAAGAAACAGAGTATTCCTCCGATCACGCCGAGGAGCAGGACCGGCGGAATGCAGCAGCCGATGAGGCCGATGATCGTGAGCACAAATCCCGCAACTCCGAGCGAGTTACCGCGTGGACGCGGGGCTGCATGATGCTGATCAAAGTGCGACTGCGGCAAACGCGACATTCGAGTGTCTCCTCGTAGGGTATCGAGCGTGCAACGTAGAGGAGAGGTGACAGCGTGTCAATGATCGTGCACCACAGAATCGCCCCAACCCCCTGGCAAAAGAAAGCCGCCGCGCCTGGCGAGGAGCGGCGGTCAGTTGGGCAAGCAAAGTGATACGCTGCGACAAGCGTTACCAAGTGAACTGTGCGAACAAGGTCAATATCTTCGCAAGACACCCACAACGACACCCTGGATTCGGCAGTCTTTGACAATGATCGGTTCGAAGTCCGGATTGGCGGGCTGCAGGCGAATGCGATCCCCTTCGCGGAAGAATGTCTTCAGCGTTGTCTCGCCGTTGGGAAGGAGCGCGACTACACGCTCTCCGTTTCGGGCGGTCTCGCGCCGTTCGACGATGACATAGTCTCCACTCAGAATTCCCTCATCGCGCATCGAGTCGCCTTCAACCTGCAGCGCGAACGATCCTGCACGATGACCGACACGCGGCCCGAAGATCTCCTCAAGACTCAGTTGGTCATCCTGGGCGAACTTCTCGATCGGATACCCCGCGGCAATCCTGCCGACCAGAGGGAAGGAGAGATTCTGCTCCTCATCGGGAACGATCGCATCATCCGCGAGTGACAAAGAGCGCGCCTTGTTCGGCTCGCGCTTCAGTGCCCCCTTCTTGATCAGCGCCTCGACATGTTCGAAGACTGTGACCTTGCTTACGCCGAGTTCGTCGGCGAGTTCCTGCATGGTCGGTGAATAGCCATTGCGAATTCGCGAATCGCGAATCAGTTTGAGAATCCGAAGCTGTTTCGGTGTGAGATTCATGACAGAACTCCTTCATCGCAGTCTGAGCAAGCTGCGGCTGTGTGCGAAAGGCGGGGGAGAAGCGTGGTATGGAGACGGCACGTTCCTCGTGTCGTCGTTGGCCCCCATCCTTTCCGTTGAACACGAATTGAGCGTCTTGTAGGTAAGTATATGACCGAAAACCGAACGAAGCAGGGGCCTGTTCTCCACCCGTCGCGAACCGTGGAGACTGGTCACTCAGGGCACACGCGCTCTGTGCCGCTCGAGTACGCAGCAGCGAAACGACGCCGCGCTGGCCAGCAAGCGAGAGATGCATCGCCCGGAAGCGCGCGAATCGAATATCCGCAGGCACGTTCTGGCCGTTCTCACCGGCCTTTGCCGTCCCACAAGCGGGTTTCTCATCACCGGCTTGACCAAGCGGTGCGCTCGATGTGAATGCGGTCTCGGCTTCCTCACTCAGCTCCACTCGATCGATGCCGAGCAAACGATCGAGCAACGTGCGCGGCCGGGCGGCATCCTTCATACGATGCCACCAGGAATCTGCGCTCCGGCCCCGACCATCATCCATCGATTGGTCTGACAGAGAGGACGATGCGTTCGCCCCTCCCGTCAACCCCGGAAAAGCCACCAGCCGCCCATTAAGCGGCACATAAACCCGTCGATAGTCGCCACCAGGGCCAGTTTGAACGAGTGGTATCATCAGTACGCTCTCCGTTGTGCAAGCCCGCTTCCGACCTACCAAATCTGGCGGCAGCAGGTGATGCCGGAGACTTCGACCATCTTCATCGCTGCCGTCCACACGACGTAGCGACAATTGTTTGGGACATGTTACCTGAACGGAATCCGCAAATCAAGGGGAAACTCGAAGGATTTTCGGGTGATGATTGGATTTTTTATCGGGGCTCACCGAAAGCCATCCCGCGCCGCCGCCCATTCTCGGACTTGAGAAAATCTCCGCGATTCATTCCTGCGGACAATAACCCTCGTGCTGCTTGATAGGTCAATGGATTGGCATTCAACCCGATGTGCATCCTGCTGACCTCCCCGATACGCTTGCCTCATGACCATGATGACCAGCAATCAACAACCACCCGCGCCGATCGGGCCGGATCTCCGCTCCCATTGGCTGCTCGATGACTCGATCATCTTTCTGAATCACGGCTCGTTCGGTGCCTGCCCCCGTGAAGTTCTCGCGGTGCAAAGTCATTGGCGGGAGCGCATGGAAGCGCGGCCCATCGAGTTTCTCGACCGCACCCTTGAACGCCACTTCACCGATGCACGCACCGCGATCGCCCCGTTCCTCGGCCTGCCGCGCGATGACTTTGCCTTTATCACCAACGCCACCACCGGCGTCAATGCGGCCTTCCGTTCGCTCAACCTGGCGCCGGGTGATGAGATCATCACGACCAACCATGTCTACAACGCCGTTCGGCGCACGATGAACTACCTCGCCAGCCGCGCTGGCGACTCCGTCCGCGAAGTCCACATCCCGCTGCCCGTGCATGCGCCGACCGACATCCTCCGCGCCATCCAGAACGCCTGCACCGCGCGCACTCGATTCATTCTCATCGATCACATCACCTCGCCCACCGCCCTCATCTACCCCGTCGAGGATCTCGCTGCCTGGTGCCGCGCAGAGAATCTGCCCCTCTTCATCGATGGCGCCCACGCGCCCGGCATGCTCGATCTCAATATCGCCTCCCTCAACTGCGACTGGTACACCGGCAATTTCCACAAGTGGTGCTGCGCGCCGAAGGGCTCTGCCTTTCTCTACGCCCGCCCCGATCGCCAGCGCGATCTCCACCCGCCCACCCTCAGTCACTTCGTCAACGAGGGCTTCCTCAACGAGTTCAACTGGCAGGGCACGCGCGATGTCTCCGCATGGCTCACCGTCCCCGCAGCCATCGAATGGATGAACCAGTTCGACTGGAACGCCATCCGCCATCACAACCGCCAACTCGCGCGCTGGGCGCACCAACTCCTCTGCGATGCGTGGAACGTCGAACCGCTCTCGCCCGCCGATGGCTCCATGCTCGGTTCGATGGCCGCCATCCAACTCCCCGAATCCATCACCCGCCTCGCCGAGTCGCCGCAACACTTCAAAGCCATCCTCTACGATCAACACCACATCGAAGTCCCCATCCACGAGTTCGATTCCCGCTGGCTCCTGCGCATCTCCTGCCAGATCTACAATCAACCCGCCGAGTACGAACAGCTCGCCACCATCATTCAGAACCTCGCGCGCTAGAACCTCCACGCAACCATCACCACCATCACCACGAGCACGGGCACCAGAACGATGACGATTACCGAAACATTCAATCATCCCGAAATGCTCCACGCCGCGCTCAGTCACCTGCCCATCGCGCTCTCCATCCTCGGCCTGCCGCTCATCATCCTCGCCCTCATCGCACCCAAATCACACACCATCCGCTGGCTCGCCATCGCCGCCTACCTCGCCCTCATGCTCACCGCCTTCCTCGCCGCACAGGCCGGCGAACAGGTCGAAGGCAATGTCCCCTACGATGCGCCCGCCGAAGTCATCGCAGAACTCGACAACCACGAATGGTTCGCCGAACGAATCTGGATCCTCGGCTCCATCGTCGCCGCATGCATGCTCGGATCATTCATCCCGCATGACATCACCCGACGACTCACCATCATCATCGCACTCCTCGCCAGTATCACCACCGCCGGCTGGGTCGCCATCGCCGCTCACCACGGCGGAAGACTCGTCTACATCCACAGCATCGGAACCCCCGGAAATAAGACCCCCGGAAGCCCCGGAAGCCCCGGAACCCCCGGAGACAACACCCAGAACAACAACACCACCAGCGACGACAACAACTCCCCTGATGATTCAGACAACGATGACAACACCAGCGAAGGCGAAACCTCCGAGGCCGAAGGCGACACCTCCGGGGGCGAAGGCGAAACTTCCGGGGGCGGGGGTCTTACTTCCGGGGGCGGGGTGGTGGGGGATCTGACCGATCCTGCTCATCCCTTTGCTGCCCGCTTTGCGCTCCAGATCTCGACGCTGCTCGAAGATCGCTGCTTCAGTTGTCACAATCCCCGTCGGCGTGGTGGGCCGCGTGGCGGGCTCGATCTCACCACCATCGCCTCACTCCTCAAAGGCGGCGAAACCGGCCCCGCGATCATCCCCGGCGATGCGGAGAAGAGTCTCCTCATCATCGCCACCACCTACGATGATCCCTTCCTCCAGATGCCCCCCAAAGAAGAAGATCGACTCACCGCAGAAGAAATCGACATCCTCCGACACTGGGTCAACAGCATCACCCCACAACCCGCACCGATTGATCCTTGATCGCTCCCCCCACGCACGTCGCCCCCGGAAACTGCCACTCCGCAGGATCATACGACTCTCCCGAGGATAGGAAGACTCTCCCGAGGATGATACGAGTCGTAGCAGGATAATAAGACTCTGCGCAGGATAATAAGACTCTGCCGAGGATGCGCAGAGTCTCCCGAGGATGCGCAGAGTCTCCCGAGGATGCGCAGAGTCATTGGAGGATGTGTTCGCCCGACAGCGGAGCGCGGCGGGTGGTGGCAGGGCGATGTGTCACCCGGCGCGCTCCGGCTCCGGGGAAGCGCTCGCCCCCCCGGATGATGGGCTCGCGGCGAAACGGGAACTCTTCCCTAGTGCCTAATGCCTAGTGCCTCATGCCTCATGCCTAGTGCCTCATGCCTTCCCCAATCAATCTGCCCTCGTCACGATCCAGCGGAGGTTGCCGATCTGTTGTCGCATGGTATCGGCGCGGCTGCGGGTGCCGAACTGGCCGAACTGGACGAGGTAGAGGACCGCAGGATTTCCTTGGGCGCGTGTGCTTCGGGGGTCGGCTTGCGGGATGATGCGGACTTCGCCGAGGCCGTGTCGATCGGCGATGGGTTGTGCTTCGCGTGCTGCGGCTTCTGCGTTCTCGCGATCGCGAAACGCGCCGACCTGAATCGTGAAGCCGGTGCGTGCGAGTTGTTCGTTGGCGCGTGCACGGAGGTCGCCCCCGCCCCCGCCCCCGGAAGCCGAATGCGAAGCGGATGTGCTGCTGCCCGCGATGGTGAACTGGGTGCGTGCGCTGGCGGGATCGCCGCCCTGCTGGTAGGCGAGTCCAGCGCGGTAGGCGGCTTCGTTCGCTTCGCGGCCGGTGAGGAGTCTTGAAGCGGATTTGAAATGTTCCGCGGCGTCGAGGGGACGATCCTGTTCGCTGCGGATGGTTCCGAGCATGGCTTCGGCGCGGCCACGGGTTTGTGAATCGGGTGATTGTCGAGCGATGAGGAAGCGTCGCTCTGCTTCATCGGGTTGGTTGAGGTGATAGGCCGCGAGGCCGGCGACGTAGGCAGCGCTCGATCGTTCGGGATCGGAAGCGGCGCGCTGGGTGCGGACCGCGGCTTCGAACGCTTCGCGGTAGCGACCGGCTTCGTATTGACTGATGGCAAGGGGCAGGCCGGCGGCGGATGGTTGACCGTTGCAGCCGAGCGGGCCGGCGATGGTGGTGAGGATGAGGAAGAGGATGGCGCGGGGGTTGGCATCGCGATGGGAGTGGTGTCTGGGGCGCATCGTCGCGGTGTCCTTGGGTGTTGAACTCGAGGCGGCGTTTGCTGAGGCGCGGCGTTGATCTTTGGGTATGGTACGTTCTGCGTTGCGGTTCCATCCAACCTGATGCGAGTGTGCGATGAAACTTCTCTTGGGCATGATTCGGAAGATGGTGTTGCGGCCGTGGCGGGTGGCGGTGGTGGATGATTTCAAATCGTGGAGGAACTTCGAGCTGTACATCGCAGCGCTGCACATTGCGCGGGCGGTGCAGGGGATGACGAATCGAGAGAAGGTGGGGATCATGCTGCCGACGAGCGGCTTGTTTCCTGCGGCGGCGATGGGGGTGTGGATGCTTGGGCGAACGATCGTGCCGCTGAACTACCTGGTGAAGCGGGAGGATCTGGAGTACATGATCGCCGATGCGGAGCTGGATGTGGTGATCACGGTGGGGAAGATGCTGGAGTTCATCGGGGGCGCCCCCGGAAACGAGTTGCCGAGTGGGGTCACCGCGCTGCGGTTGGATGACATGAAGTTCAAGGGTGTTCCGCCGTTTCGCCGGGCGAAGCGTATGGGTGATGATTTCCTGGCGGCGTTGTTGTACACGAGCGGAACGAGCAGTCGTCCGAAGGGGGTGATGCTGAGTGCGGGGAACCTGTCGAGCAATGTGTCGCAGTGCTGTGAGTTTGCGGAGTTTGATGGGAGCGATGTGATGCTGGGGGTGCTGCCGCAGTTTCACTCGTTTGGCTTGACGGTGCTGACGCTGTGTCCGCTGCGCGCGGGTTGCAAGGCGGTGTACACAGCGAGGTTCTTGCCGAAGAAGATCATCGGTTTGATGCGCGAGCATCGTCCGAGTGTGTTCGTTGCGATTCCTTCGATGTATGCGGCGCTGTTGAGTGTGAAGGATGCGGGTCCGGAGGATTTCAAGTCGATCAAGTTCCTGGTGTCGGGCGCGGAGCCGCTTTCGCCGGCGGTGTTTGACGGGTATCGGGAGCGTTTCGGGGTGATGCTGAAGGAAGGGTACGGCTTGACGGAGACGAGCCCGGTGACGAACTGGTTGCGGCCGTACGAAGAGAAGCGGAAGTCGGTGGGCAAGCCGCTGCCGCGCGTGGAAGAGAAGATCGTGGGGCCGGATGGGAAGCGTCTGGGGCCGAACGAGGAAGGTGAGATCTGTATCAAGGGTCCGAACGTGATGCAGGGGTATTACAAACTGCCGGATGCGACGAAAGCGGTGTTTGATGAGGAGGGATTCTTTCGGACGGGCGACATGGGCAGGTTCGATGAGGATGGGTTTCTGTACATCACGGGTCGCATCAAGGAGATGCTGATCATCGGGGGTGAGAATGTGTTTCCGCGCGAGATTGAGGAAGTGATTGAGCAGCACGAATCGGTGCAGGCGGCAGGGGTGATCGGTGCGCCGGATGACCTGCGGGGTGAGGTGGCGGTGGCGTTTGTAGAGATGAAGGAAGGGGAGGAGTTTGATGAGCGGGCGCTGCGATCGTT
>CBFGRU010000090.1:0-10833 GCA_965651255.1 uncultured Phycisphaerales bacterium | reverse complement strand
GAATCTCCTGGACATCCGCAATCTCGCGATATTTCATACCTTCCACCCCCCAGAGAAGGAGCACAGACCGGTACTCCGGCTTCAGGTCCTCAATGGCCCGCTTCAACCGGTCATCGACGTGCTCCCAGTCCAGTGTACGCAAATCCCACGCCGGTTCCGGCTCATCCGGAGGGATGATCGACTCGTCCCCCTCGTGGAACGCATCGACATTGACCGGACCGCGTTTGTCACGCCGGGCACGGCTGTAGAATACGTTGTGCAGAATCTTGAACAGCCAGGCGCGAATGCCGGCACCGCGTTCTTCGAACCCGTCGGCTGCATTCAGTGCCTTCAAATACGTCTCTTGCACGAGATCGCTGGCTTCATCCGGATGGCGCGCAAGCTGCATGGCCATGCGGTAGACCGCATCGAGGTGCTCCAGCGCGAGTTCTTCAAACTGGCCGCGATCCACGGGCAGGCGATCCTTGCTGTGTGCGAAATCCGACCAATGAGGCCGCCCCGCGGGTGCGGATTGTACCGAAGCAAGGGGCAAAATGTTCCCACCATGTTCTTCTCCCTACCATTCTCCATATTCACGCGGCCCAGCAGGGGTTCAACATCGGGCCTGCGCACGCGCTGAGCCGCGACACCCCAGATTGAAGGAGGAACAGAACATGAAGTACTTCACGAGCGTTCTCGCCGGCGCCGTTGTGGCGACATTGGCGATGGGTGGTTGCTCGGGTGAGGGGGATGGACAGGCACCCAACACCCCGGGTGGAACCGGAACCGGGACCACCATGAATGATGTTCAGCGGGAGATGGGTGAAGCAGCCGATGCCGCAGGGAACCTGCTGGAACAGAAGAAAAACGAGTTCCTGGCCGCAATCAACCGCCAATCCGAGAACTTTGATGATCATTTGGCAACGCTCCGCTCCCGTGCAGAAGAGCTCGAGGGCGAAGCGCGGCTCCGGATCAACGGCGTCATCAGCTCGCTTGAACAACAGACCGTGACGTGGCGGAATCAGGTGTCGAGTTTGCAGAATGCCAGCGCTGAGGCCTGGGAGGAAATGCAAACTGGCGTACAGGATGCAGCCGATGCGCTGGAGCTTGCCTATCGCGACGCGATTGACGAGTTCAGTGAAGAATCGCCATGATTCGTCGCGACCTCGGAATCCTCTCCTGATGAAAATCCGAGCGACGGCGGCCGATTACGGCCGCCGTCTTTTTCTTTCACTACAATCGCGTCGCCATGAGTTCGCCCCAGCCGTACTACATCACGACACCGATTTACTATGTCAACGACAAGCCGCATATCGGCCATGCGTACTCAACGACGATCTGCGACGTTGCCGCTCGCTTTCAGCGGTTCCTTGGGCGTGACGTCTTTTTTCTGACCGGAACTGATGAACATGCCGCCAAGGTCGTGGATTCCGCCGCAGCACGTGGCTTGACGCCACTGGAGTGGGCTGATCAGAACGCGGCTGCTTTTCGTGCAGCGTTTGCAACCATCGGAATCGGGAATGATGATTTCATCCGAACGACGGAGACTCGCCACAAAGATCGCGTGCAACAGTATGTCCAGGCGCTCCTCGATTCGGGCGATGTCTATCTGGGTGAGTATGAAGGTTGGTACGACGCAGGTCAGGAAGAGTACATCCCCGAGAGCAAGGCCAAGGAGTACGACTACAAGTCTCCCTTCAACGGCAAGCCGCTCGTACGAAAACGCGAGCATAATTACTTCTTCCGCCTCAGCGCATATCGGGAACCGCTGCTCGAACTCCTGGAGAGTGGGCGTGAAGTCAGCGGACAACGGTTTACGGTCCGCCCCGATGTTCGCAAGAACGAGATTATCCATCGAATTCGCGAAATGGATGATGTTCCCATCTCACGGCTGGCCTCCGAAGGTGCGGGTGACTGGGGGATTCGCATCCCCGGCGATGAGCAGCACACGATCTACGTGTGGATTGATGCATTGTTCAACTATCTCTCGACGGTGGACACCGATGCTCGCCGTCGTTACTGGCAATCCGGCGCCGCGCATGTGATCGCAAAGGATATTCTCTGGTTTCACGCGGCGATCTGGCCCTCCATGCTGCTGGCGCTTCGGCGACGACCGGGGTATGAGTGGGTGTGCCTGCCTTCGTTCATCTACTGCCACTCGTTCTGGATCAGCGAAGGGCAGAAGATGTCGAAGTCGCTCGGAAACTTCATTGATCTGCCGACGATCGAGCGATACATCGAGCAGTACTCGCTGGATGCGTGGCGGTACTACATGGTGACCCAGGGTCCGATTGGCGCGACCGATGCGGATTTCTCCGCGGCGCACTTCCATGAAATCTACTCGGCTGATCTGGTCAACACCGTCGGGAACTGCGCAAGTCGTGTCACTGCGATGATTGGGAAGTACTTTGATGGCATCGTGCCGGGTGAGCAAGATGAACACAACCGGCGACTCGTGATCGATTCGTTTGATTGGCCGGTTATCACCAACGAGGCAGTGTCGCGCGCAATCGAGGCGATTGAGCGATTTGATCTCGAAAGCGCGTTCGAAGAAGCGATCGGTCTGATCCGGAAGGTCGATGGCTTCATACATGGCACCGAACCGTTCAAGAAGATCAAGGATGAATCACTCCGCGATCACGTCGGCGCAATTCTGTACCAATCTCTGGAGGTCGTTCGCATCGCGTCGCTGCTGCTCTATCCGATCTGTACTGAGCGGATGCCGCAACTGTGGAGCGCGCTCGGGCTGAAGATCGATCCGACCCAAGATCGGCTTTCTCAGTTAGCGGCCTGGGGAGGATTACCCCCGGGTACGCGCGTTGAGAAGGTTGCACTCTTTCCGCGCGTCGAACCACTGGCGGCGGTGGATACGGTGAGCTGACGTGCGCTGGTGAGCGACCTACACTCCCGGCTCACGTTTCTCGAGCAGGAGTCACTTGTGAAGTCCACTGATCTTCGTCCCGGCATGGCTGTCAAGATTGACGGCAATCTCTACGTTATTGCCCAATACCAGCACGTCACGCCGGGTAATCTGCGCGCATTCGTGCAGGTGAAGCTGAAGAAGGTGCCCGAGGGTTCATACATCGAAAAGCGCCTTCGTTCGGGAGAGGATATCGAGCGGGTGGATCTTGATCGCCGAGATATGGAGTATCTCTATTCCGAGGCGAGTGGCCACGTCTTCATGGATCAGCAGACCTTTGACCAGGTAACTCTGTCCGAAGACCTCGTGGGTGACCAGATTAAATACCTCAAGCCGAATACGGTAGCGACGGTCCTGGTATCGGAGGGGAACCCGGTCACGTTGGAGTTGCCAAAGACTGTGGACCTGATCGTTACGGAAACCCCACCGGGCATCAAGGGTGCAACCGCAACGAATCAGCTCAAGGAAGCAACGCTCGAAACCGGATTGAAAACGCGCGTGCCCCCGTTTATCGAGATCGGGGAAACGGTGCGTATCTCTACCGATGATGGCAGTTACCAGTCGCGCGCGTGAAAAGCGGTCACCGACCAATGAAACCAGCGCGATGTGACGAGCGAATCGACGAGTACGATGGCGTCATTCGTTCCCGTGACGGTAAAACGTGCAGATCGCGGCTGGCAACTCGATTGCGGGCTGCTGCTCCCGCATCAACGCGACGATGTGTTTCCATTCTTTGCTGATGCGACCAATCTCGAACGAATCACGCCTGATTCGCTTCGCTTTGAGATTCTGACGCCACTGCCAATCACGATGGCGGCCGGTACGCTGATCGACTACCGCATTCGCATTCGCGGCATTCCGGTCACATGGCGCACGGAAATCAGCGTGTGGGATCCGCCGAATCGGTTTGTTGATCGTCAGTTACGTGGTCCGTATCGATGGTGGATACACGAACATCGTTTTGAAGATCACCCCGACGGGACCTGGTGCAGCGACACCGTACATTACGGAGTCCCCGGCGGAACGATCGTCAATCAAATCTTCGTCGAGCGCGATGTGCGACGAATCTTTGAGTTTCGTCAGCAATCGCTTCTGAACATCTTCGGCAACCAGATCGAAGCGGCCAGGTCTACACACTGAGTGATGGTGTAAGTTTGTGAAAATCGGTGGCTCGCTCAAAGGCGTGAGCAATGCGGAACATCGACTCTTCCGCAAACGCTTGCGACTGGAGATGAATACCGATCGGAAGTGTGACCCCGTCCACGATGGCGCTTCCCGCAGGAATGTTCATTGCCGGAATGCCTGCAATCGGGGCACCGACGGTGTAGTAATCGCAAAGGTACATGTCGAGCGGGTCGGTCAGTTCACCAGCACGGAACGCTGCTCCCGGCGTCGTCGGTCCGAGGATGACATCGCACTTCTCGAATGCAATGTCATACTCTTCCTTGATGCGCCTTCGAATCCGCAGTGCCCGTTGGTAATAGGCATCGTAGTAGCCAGCGCTGAGCACGTAGGTGCCAAGCATGATCCGTCGCTGCACTTCCGGCCCGAAACCTTCCGCGCGGCTGCGCGCATAGAGGTCAAACAGACTCTCGCCGGTATCCAGTTCAGCGCGATGACCGTAACGGATACCGTCGAAACGCGCCAGATTCGAGCTGGCTTCCGCAGGTGCGATGATGTAATACGTCGCGATCCCGTAGTCCGTCAGGTTCAGTTCCACATCAACGATGGTCGCGCCAAGATCGGTCAGTACCTTGATGGCATGTTCCACGGCCGCATTGACCGCAGGGTGGTTGTCACCTCGCAGGAGCGCTCGCGGAATGCCGATCCGGGGTTGTTTGAACGGTTCTTCGAGCGCCGCTTCGAAACAGCAGGCCGGGTAGTTGGCGCTCGTGGAATCCCGTTCATCAAGGCCGCATATGACATCCAGGAGTGCAGCAGCATCTCGAACGGTGCGTGCAAATGGACCGATCTGATCGAGAGTTGACGCGAACGCGATCAAGCCGTATCGACTTACTCGGCCGTACGTCGGTTTGATGCCGACGCACCCGCAGAACGCAGCCGGCTGCCGGATGGATCCCCCCGTATCGCTTCCGAGTGATGCGGCGCACAGTCCCGCACTCAACGCCGCGGCGCTTCCGCCTGATGAACCGCCCGGGACACGCGACCGGTCCCATGGATTGCGCGTCTGATCGAACGCACAATGCTCCGTGGATGAACCCATTGCGAACTCATCGCAATTCGTCTTGCCAAGGATAATCGCACCCGCGGCCTCCAACCGCTCTACAACCGTGGCATCGAACGGAGAGTGGTAGCCATCAAGAATCCTTGAGCCGGCACATGTGGTCCCGAAGCTTGTCACAATGTTGTCTTTGAGTGCGATTGGGACTCCTGCCAATGGTCCGTTCGGAAGGTCGTTATCCATCGCTGCAGCGCGTTCAATCGCGCGATCAGCGTACACCTCGCGATAGCACTTGAGCGAGCTGTCCACAGCGTCGATACGGTCCAGATAGTGTCGTACGACATCTGAGACACTCATCCGTCGTTCGCGGATCGCATCGCGGACATCGCACAGCGTTGCAAAATCGAGCGTCGTCGTCACGCTCCGCCTCCTTCACCATCAAGCACCTTGGGCACGGCCAGGAACGCACCCTCGACCGCCGGCGCATTCCGCAGTAGCGCTTCCCGCGGCATTGGCTCGGTCACCTCATCCTCCCCGAGGCGGTTGGTAATCGGGAGTGGATGGGCCATCGGCTCCACACCCTCCACATCAATCTTCTGCAGTTTCTCTACATACTGAAGTATGTTTGATAGCTCGCGCCGATAGCCCTCGACGGCATCTGCCGGCAGACGCAGTCGTGCAAGCTTCGCCACGTGTTTGACTTGTTCACTCGTAAGTGGTTCAGACATGTCCGGAGTATACGGCGGCCCGTCGCAGTCGCGCACCATCGCCACTCTCCAAGTATCTTGGATGGGCCACGACATGAACTCTCGCGCCGGGCGGTCAGTGACTTTACCGCACACGCTTAAGCGCGAGGACAGTGATGTCGTCCGAGCGATGGTGGTGCTGGAACTCATCGACTGCTTCGACGACCGCTTCGCAGAGTGAGCTGGGATCATCCATTCCTGGTCGAGCCGCGACGTCGATGAGCCTCGCTTCGCCGAAGAAGTCACCGCGCGATCGTTGCGACTGCTCATGTGCCTCGGTGACACCATCGGTATACAGCAACAGGGTCTCGCCTGGTTCGAGCCGATCGAGCATGTCGGCGAACATCGCGTCTCCAAAGACCCCAACGAGGCCGCCGTTCACAATGCCAAAGCGCGAGACGCGCCCATCGTCACGTCGCCTCAGCGGGTAAGGGTGAGCCGCATTCGAGTACAGCAGTTCCCCCGTGTCGGTGCGGTAGCTGGCGAGGAAGATCGTAACGAACATCGCTTCGGCATTGTCCTGAGCCAGCAATGCATTCATTCGGTGCAGGATGGCAGCGGGTGAGAGTCCTTCCTGCGCGAAGTTGCGCACGACCGTTCTGCAAATGGCCATGAGTAGCGCAGCCGGCACGCCCTTCCCCGAAACGTCGGCGATGACGATGACCAGTTCATGTTCGCTGACGAAAAAGAAGTCGTAGAAATCTCCGGCGACGTGCCTCGCAGCGCCGTTGGACGCATGCAACTCAAACTCATCACGCGAAGGGAACGGAGGGAAAGAGTGCGGGAGGAGCGCAGTCTGAATGTCACGTGCGACGCGGAGCTCGCTCTCAACCGACTGCCTCGCTGTCGTTTCCATCTCGAGCGCTGCCATATGGGCGCGCACTTGTTGAACCATGCCGTCAAATGCCTGCGCGAGATCGCCAATCTCGTCGCGCGAGCGTACATCAGCGACTCGCGTCTCGAAATCACCCCGGCCGACGCGGCGCACGGCCGCAGCGAGACGTTCGAGCGGCCGGGTGAAGTGCGAACTGATCAACACCACGCAGATGAGAATCATCGCTTCGATGATGATGGTCGCCGCGGCGGCGCGCATGATCTGTTCGCTGGAGAGCGATGTCAGATCACGTTCTCCGACGGCAGAAAGGAACGTCCAGCCGGTGGATTCAATCGGCGCGTGAAAGACGACGACCGGTTCACCGGTGCCGATATCTGCAACGCGACGACTGCCAGGTACCTGGTTGGTGAGCGTCTCCGCCAAACGTCGCAATTCAATCGATTCTTCGCGCTCCGCCATTGCGAAGATTGTCTCATCCATGACACTCTGTGGATCTGGATGACTGATGAATCGACCGTCCCGATCCACGATCATGTGTGTGCGGTAGCCCGTTTGACTGATTCCCGTTCGACTCTGTATCTCATCGACGGGGACATCAATCGTGGCGATGCCTCGCAGTACACCGTCGCGCGTGAAGAATGGCACGGAGTAGGTGCACATGAGAATATTGCCCGCACCCTCATCAAAATACGGCGCGGTCCAAACGGGCTGCCCCAGCGTGGCGGGTTCGGTGTACCACTGCCATTGACCGTTCGTGTAGTCGTACGCTTCGCGTCCAATGTCGATCTGCACAATCGAGTCGCCTTCGCGGCATGCATAGGGTGCGAAGAGCCGTCGGTCGTCGCCAGCAAACTCCGGCGCGAACGCAATGCACGAACCGTAGATCAGCGGATTCTGCCGGACGTTCGCTTCCACCATGGCGTAGAGCTGCTCATCGGTGAGTTCAGTGGCAATGGTCAGTGTGGCAGCCGTGTTTCGCGCGACCTGAGCGACGAGATCGAGCGTGCCGTTGAACTCTCCGGCGATGGAGGCGGTGACGCCTTCCACATCGCTGCGAAGTCGCGCGGTGGCTTCGGAGCGCAGCCAGTAAATGGTGATACCGATCACCGTTGTGGAGATCACCAGGAGCGGCCCGGCAATAGCGACAATGAGTTTCCAGCGGATGGACAGGCGCACACGGGACTCCGCAAGCAGGTGCGGGAAGCGTACCGGCGGCAGTCATGGCCGTCGAGATGAGTCGGAAGCGGTTCAGAAACAACGAACGCGACGCCGGGAATCGGCATCGCGTCGTTGAAGAAATGGGCCTGGGAGGACTCGAACCTCCGACCTCACCCTTATCAGGGGTGCGCTCTAACCAACTGAGCTACAAGCCCGAATCGGGCGGGAGTATAGACGTCGCTTCCTGAGTATGCCAAGTGCCCCGAAAGGGTGTTTTCGTGGGCTTCGCAAGGAAATGGGTCGGCATCATCCAACCATCGAAGGGCGCGGCGAACTGCTTCCGTTGCGACCTGCCCCATTCTGGGCAAGCTCTTGCTCTGAGTCGTTCAGCCGAGCGGGTTCATCGGTCGGGTAGGTGATTCGGCCATGGTGAAGCGCCCAGATCGAGCGGATGATCGAATCTTCCAATTGGCGCAGTTCGCGGAAAGTCAGCTCGCACTCATCGAACTGACCGTCGGTCAAGCGTTTTCGCGAGAGCTTTCTGACGAGGTTTTCGATGGACGCGGGAGTGGGCTCGGCCATGGCGCGGGTGGCGGATTCACAGGCATCACAAAGCATGAGAATCGCCGCTTCTTTGGTGCGCGGTTTCGGCCCCGGATACCGGTACTCGACCTCGGTGACGCGGTCGCCTTTCTCTTCCGCGCTTTTTCGGGCGGAATGATAGAAATACTCGACCAGCGTCGTGCCGTGGTGCGACTCGATGAAGTGCGTGATGACCCGCGGCAGGCCGAACTCGCGCGCCATTTCGACCCCATCCTTCACGTGGCCGACAATGACCAGCAGACTCATCGCTGGACTCAACTTCTCGTGCTTGTTCGGCCCCCCGGATTGATTCTCAACGAAGTAGTCGGGCTTGTTCATCTTGCCGATGTCGTGATACAGCGCACCTACATAGACAAGCAGTCCGTTCGCGCTGATGGTGTCTGCCGCGGCCTCGGCAATCGTCGCCACGGTCAGTGAATGGGTGTAGCTTCCCGGAGCGCGTTCCTGCAATTGTCTGAGCAGGGGGTTTTTCGGGTCGCGCAGTTCAACCAGCGTCATACCGGTCGTAATGTCAAAAACCCGCTCAATGGTCGGGAGCAGGCCCAACAGGAAAAACCCGACCGCGAGCGACCCGGCGACCGCCCACCCAGCATTGCCGGCAATGACGCGCCAGGCGCCGGGGACGGCTGGAATCTCATACAGCCCAATGAGAATGGCGACGATACCCGCAACGAGGGCAGATGCGCTGGCAGCGCGAATCAATGAATTGCGGTGACGCACTTCGGCCATGCGCGCAGCGGCCATGCCCGCAGCGACGACGAGGAACAAGAAGAATGCGATTGACTGATTCACCGCCAGGACGACGAGCGTTGCGAGCATTGCCGTCAGGACCAGCGCGAGCCGGCGGTCATAAGCAATGACAAGGACGAGCGAGAAAAAGGTCGTTGCGCTGATTGTCGCGAGGACTTCCAGTTGCGGCATCTGCGCTGTCAGCGCAATCGCGCCGGTCAGCAAACCGAGCATCAATCCAAAGATGGCCGTCAGTCGCCAGGGGTTTCGTACGATGCGCGGGTAGAAGGCCAGAAGGTACGCTCCCACAAACGCACCGACGAGCGTCACGAGACCGACGACGCCTCCGTACGCGCTGAATCGATCACGGAGGGAGGCGGCCGCGCGGTACCGCGCCTGCTCAATCTCGATCAACTCGAACTGGCCGGCTGTGAGCACTTCGCCGCGGCGGTAAATGATCTCACCCTTGCGGTGTTCGGTAAGAACATCCGGTACGACACGGGCAACCGCTTCCTGCAGGGTCTGCGTGGCGCGGGCATCGTAGAGAAAGATCGGCTGCGGATTGTGCGCGATACGCGAGGTGATAACGGGGACCAGATCCGCCGGAAAGCCCGCCATCTCGACGATGCGGTGTACCTGTGCGCGATCAAGTTCACCGCGCTGGCTGTTCAACTCAATGATCAAGGCATCGTTTGGATCAGGCCGGAGCGTTCGCTCACCCGCTCGAAACTCTGGGGCGCTGTTTCGCGTCAACTCGACCTGCCATGCTTCGCTCTCGACGATCGGGTGCTCGATCAGCGTCTGCCGAACGAGTCGTTGTACCCAGGTGCGCCATTGATCGGTGGCGCGACCATCGGCAACGAATGACTGCATGGCGCCAAGTGACTCAACGGTGATGCTGAACTCCTGCCGAAGCCGTTCGCTGATCTCTTCCAGCGTTTCGCGATTCTCAAGCGCGACCGGAAGGCCGGTCAGCGCCGATTCGAGCTGATTGAGGTACTCGCTGTTCACCCGGTAAACGCGCGGCGCTCTGTCCCGCGCGAGATCACGGTTTCGTTGCGTCCGGGACTCATCGACGACATCGAAATCCACCCGCTTGAGGCGCGTGTCGGTCATAATCTGGCCGACATACAAATGAGGTGTCCCTTGACTCCAAACCAGGGCCAGTCCGCCGATGGCTATGAAGAAGATCGTGACGACAACCGTATTGACAAGATCCCGCCGTTGCAGCAGCGCCCGCACATCGAAGGACTGGCGCGGCAAAACGCGCCGAAGTTCGGCTCGACGCATCTCGCTCTTGCCTGCAGCAGGTTTGGTTCGGGTCGTATCGCTTGCCATGAAACGGGGGTGGCTCGTGCCTTCTCCGCTCGGTCATTGGAACTGCATACGGTATCGGCTCTTCCGGCGAAAACCAATACGTCAGCAGGTGATCGACGGATGTCCTCTTCGTCGCCAATGGACGCCGATTCACGGCCGAAATCGAGCATTGACCCCGCTTTCCGGGCGAGAAACGCGGTCTCGGTGCGTTTCTGAATCCGCTGGAAGTTTTTGCCCGGACGGCTCCGTGAGGCGAATTTTGATTGGAATTTGTCTGGTGTGCGGAGTCGGTTTCGTCTCGGCAACGGGGTGTCGGGCAACTCAGTCTGCCGTTGAACCGATGACCGACGCGCAGGAATCCACC
>CBFGRU010000089.1:0-11031 GCA_965651255.1 uncultured Phycisphaerales bacterium | reverse complement strand
CGGTTCGACCGTTTCCACCGGATCAGCGGTAGAACTCGACGATGAGATTCGTATTGACATCAAACGGAATCTGATCCGAGGTCGGCATTGTCAACACGCGGACTGACAATTCCGCGGGATTGACATCGACCCAGCCGGGTACCTGATGGCCGGCCATCGATTCCATATTCTCGCGAATGAGTTTGTGTGACTTCTCTTTGAAGGTAATCACATCGCCGGGGCTGATGGGAAAGCTGGGGCGATCAAGCTTGCGGCCGTTCACGAGTACGTGCCCGTGTACGACCAACTGGCGGGCAGCCCAGATCGTGCGAACAAAGCCAGCGCGGCGAACAAGATTGTCCAGTCGACGCTCGAGCAGTTGCAGCAACAACTCACCGGTATTGCCCTTCGATCGTGCTGCCTCCGCCATGTAGCGGCGGAACTGTCGTTCGAGCACATTGTAGTGATAACGAAGCTTCTGCTTTTCGTTCTTGCGGACGCCGTAATCCTTCGGCCGACGACCACGGAAACCGTGCACGCCCGGAAGGGTGAGCTGCCGCTTGGCAGTGTGCTTGGGGATGTCAGCAATCGGCACGCCGACGCGACGGGAGAGCTTCAACTTCGGACCGAGGTATCGGGCCATGCGGGAGAACCTTGCCTCTACTCAAGCCATGAAGAAATAAACAGTCAGCGACCTCCTGTAGAGGGGGTCGCGCCAGACTGACAGTCAATCAGCTATCCGGGTTGAAGTCAAGGCCGCCAACGGAAAAGGCAGATGATTGAAGCACCCGTTCAGGCCGCCGGCGCCACGGTTCCCGCTCGGCTTCCAACGCCCAGAAGCGACTGAGTCTGCTCCAGCAGCAGCCGGGCTTCCTCATCGTGGGGCTGTCGCTCTGCATCCTCCGAGAAGATATCCAGCGCACTTCGGAGCATGCGATTCAGCGGGCTGGACTCAGGATCGGCTCCTGCTTGTCGGGGATCAGTGTGAGTGCTTCGCAATCGGCCCCAGAGCGTTCGGCGCCAGATCTCAGCAAACACCAGCGGTTCGCCATGCCCTTCCTCCCGGGCCCGTGAAAGCCACGTTCGGGCGGCGTCGAATCGACCGGAAGCCCACGAAGCAGCTGTGAGCAGCGAAGCCGCTTCCTGCCGGTTTGCTGAGGTCGCAAAGATTCGGGCCAGATCCCGTTGCACACGATCGAAATCCCCGAGCAGCAGGCGCGCTCTTGATGCACGGAGCAGCGCACTCGGCTGGGCAGGGGTGACCGCATCCAGCACCGCGCGCAGGCGTACAGAATCACCAAGCTCTTCCAACAGGTCGATCAGTACGATCGTGCCGGCTTCATCCAACGATCCACTTGCGTACACCCGCTCCAGTTGCGAAGCCGCATCATGCAGCCGGCCCTTCGCAACAAGCCAGCGCGCTTCGAGCGACGGCACCGGCGGTTTGCACATGGCAATCAATCGCTCAGCATCATCCAGCAATTCTGCCTGGAGGTAGGCATCAATCATTTCGTGCAGCACGGCAACATCACCCGGCCGAAGAAACAGCACTTCCTGGAGCAGTTCGACGCGACGGATGTGTTGTCCCAGCCGCTCGGCGACTCTTGCGGCCAGGCGCAGCGTGGCGGCATGGTTCGGCTGCTGTTTGAGGAGATCGTCAAGAATGTTTCTCGCATCTGCCAGACTGCCGCGGGCGATCAGTCGTTCCGCGTAGGCACGCCGGAGCGAACGATCAGCCGGTCGCAGGAGCAGGCCCTGGGCGATAAGGGAATCGGCAAAGTCCGCATGGCCGTGATCGATCGCGAGGCGAACTTCCAGCCGTCGCGCCGCCAGACTCTCGGGCCACGAGCAGCGTGCCCAGGAGACGGCCTCAGCGGCCATCTCGCCCGCACTTTCTCCGCCCTCGCGCAGAATAGCGCGAGCTTCGAGGAGGTATTGTGCCGCCGCTTGCCGATCCGACGTACTCATGCTGCTTCGTCTCGAAGAGTGTGTGATCCACGCATCGGGTGGACTGGGTAGTGAGGTCGATCACTGCTCTCATCCGCCAATCGCGCGATGACTGCTGCCATGGGGTACTCTCTGCGTCCTCGTTCCAGCCATCGCTCAGATTCACTGACGTGACCGAACAGGCGGTGGAGGCGCACCATGCCCGCAATCGCAGTGGCCGGGTCGTTCAGTTCGCCGATGACTCCCTCAACTGCGGTCATGAGCAATGCGCAGGATGGCGGGTCGAAGGATCGTTCTTGTGCATCAACGAGCACCGGCAGCGCTGCTTCACAGGCAATCAGCTCAAGTCGCAGGCGGGCAAGGTCATGGCGGGGCGGCTCAGTGGCAGCAGGCCGGGAACGTCCAAGCGCGACAAAGAAGATTTCGAGCTCTTCACGTTCTCGCGCATACACGCTGTAACGCTCGAGTCGGCCGGACACCATCGAGGCAAGGCCGTCACGACCTTCGATGATCGCCAGGACCATCAGAAGTTTCAGCGTCAACGGATCTTCAACTTCAGCCAGATTGTCCTGCAGAAGTTTCAGGGGCGTTGTGTGGTCGCCGGCTTCCCATTCCGCAAGAGCCAGCAGCGTTTTCGCAGCGAGCGGCATCGACCGATCCTGACTCCACGCGCTCAGGTCCAGATGCGCTTCACCGATTCGCCCCAACTCGATCAGGCAGACCAGCCGCAAGAGACGCAGTGATGATGGTCGCCGCCGACAGGCCTCAATCATGGCCAGAGCCGCTTCCGCCTTTCCCGTCGCCAGTCGCCAGCGGGCAAGACTCTCGGTCAGCCGCGCGGATGTCGGAGCAAGCCGCGCCGCCGAGGCGGCGAGTCGATCACCGCGCATTGTTTGATTGCGAAGCAGTGCCTCATCTATGGCTCGAGCCAGTTCTCGCGCTGCCCCTCGTTGCGAACCCCTGATCGGTGTGGAAGCATCGAGCGGGTGGGCAATCACTTCGATGCACTCCGCCGCGCTTACCGCACGGCTGGGCCGAAGCAACCTCGCGATGAATTCCGTTGTCTTTCCCATGACACCGCCAAGTGAACGGACTCGGTGTAGGTATCGACCCGACGAACCCCGCAATAAAGCGCCAATGGCAAGATGCAGCAGATTTTCCGTGTGTACTGCTGGTCACTCCCTTTCCGGGGAGTCTTTCGCGCCCAATTCCTGTGCGTTTCGTTGTTGCAGACGTTCACGGGCCAGGGTTTGCATGTCCATGACCGGGTCGGATTCATCGACGATCTCATCGCCCAGCAGCGTTTCGAGCAGGTCCTCCAGACTGACCACTCCGGAAAGCCCGCCGTACTCATCAACCACGATGGCAAGATGACGCTTTTCTCTGATGAACGAATCCAGCACTTCACCAACCTTGGCGAACTCCGGCAGGACCGTAATCGGCTGAAGCAAGTCACGCAGCGGGGTCTGCGCCTGTCCTGCGGAGTGGGCCGCGTGAATGGCGAACCGCGGTACATAGCCGATCACGTGTTCCAGCGACTCCTCATACACCGGAATCCGCGCGAATCGAATCGGATGATGCGTGTCCAGGGCCTCCTGCACGCTCATATTGGCGGACAGTGAGAACACAACGGGCCTCGGCGTCAGAATCTCCTCAATCGTTACCGAACGAAGTTTGATGAGGTTGGCCATGATCGTGAACTCGCGATCATCAAGTGCGCCGCTGACCTGCCCGAGTTGCAGCGTCGCAAGAAGCTCCGCGCGGTTCATCTGTACACCGTGCTCAACACGACGGAAAAATCGGTTGAACCATTCAATCGGGATGATGATCGGAATCATCAACCAGATCATCCAGTGCAGAACATAGGCAACGGGCACTGCGATCTTCTTCGCGTGCACCGCGCCGAGGGTCTTTGGAATGATCTCGCTCAGAAGAAGGATGAGCACCGTCATCACTGCACCGGCGATGCCGACCGCCGTGTCTCCGTAGATTTTCGCTGCCTGGCCGCCGACGCCTGCTGCCCCCACGGTGTGGGCCACGGTGTTCAGCGTCAGGATCGCCGCCAACGGGCGATCAATGTTCCCCTTCATCTGTGCCAGCAGGGCACCAGCGCGCGAACCGCTGTCTTTCAGCAGCTTCACCGAGCTGCGCGGCAGACTCAGCAGCGCCGCTTCAAGCAGCGAGCACGCAAAGGAAACCACCAGTCCCAGCAGCGCGTAGAGAATCAGGATCGTCATGCCGGCGGTCTCTCCAGGAACGAGTTGGTTGACAGTCGGTGCGGTCAAACGGAGCGGTCATCATCCGACCGAAACCCGCTGCGCAGTCGTACTTCAATACGCGCGGCTGTCGTCATTCCGACGCCAGTTCAGGTAGGCGGTGTTCAGCACCCGCAGACCGCCGGGCGTCGGATAATTGCCCGTAAAGTACCAGTCGCCCGTGTGATCAGGCATCGATGCACGCAGACCATCGACCGACTGATAGATCAGATCAAGTCGGCCCTTCCACGCCAGTTGTGGTGAGCGAATCAGTGATGCGACCTTCTGGCTGATCTCATCCAGCGAGAATGGTTCATAGATCTTCGACACATGGTTCTTCATCTGTTCCGGCGGGCGATTCTGCTGCTCGCGGCAGAGGTGCTCCACTTCCTCGATCACGGACTCCATCTCGCGTTCGCGCAACATCGAAATCGCCGCCTCGAATGCGATGAATCGGCCCAGTTGACTCATGTCGATGCCGTAGCAGTCGGGGTATTTGATCGGCGGCGCACTCGAAACGATGATGATTCGAGATGGGTTCAACCGGCTGAGCATGGTCACGATCGAATCTCGCAGCGTCGTTCCGCGCACGATCGAATCGTCCAGCACCACAAGCGTATCGCCCGGGTGCACCACATCGGGTGTGATGTCGTACACGTGACTGACGATATCGCCGCGGCCGTCATCGCGGGTGATGAACGTGCGCAGCTTCTGATCCTTGTGCGCTGCCTTTTCGAGCCGCGGGTGGCCGTTCAGCAGCCGATTGAGGTCGCTGCGTTCGACCGAGCCGGCCTGAATCTTCTTCCAGAGTTCCTCCGCCGCGTGTTCGCGGGTGATGCGCTCCAGTTCTTCCACCAGGCCCATGTACGCGCTTTCGGCCGTGTTCGGAATGAAACTGAATACCGCGTTCTCGATCTCACCCCCGAGCGCATCGTACACGCGCGGCGCGAGCTGCTTCCCCAGTTCCTTGCGCTCTCGATAGATGTCACGATCGTTGCCGCGCGAAAAGTAGATTCGCTCGAACGTGCACTGACGAACCGGCAACTCATCGACAAAGGCCACTTCGTCAATCTCGCCTGATTTCTTGATGATCAACACATGCCCCGGCGTCACCGCCTGCACCGCATCCGGGTTCAGGTCGAACACCGTTACCAGTGCGGCCCGTTCGCTGGCCATCGCGAGCACTTCATCATCGACGTAATAGAAGGCAGGGCGAATTCCCGCCGGATCGCGACAGATGAACGCATCGCCGTTGCCCACCAGCCCGCCGAAGACGTAGCCGCCATCCCAGTGTTTCGCGGCCTTGCGCAGCACGCGCGAAAGGTCCAGATCGTTCGAGATCGCCTCGGCCAGCGGCGTTCCTTCCAGGTTCTGCAACGACCCCGGTCCCATCGTCGCGCGCAGCAGATCGTGCTCCAGATCGAGGTTGTACCCGATCTTCTCCATAATCACCTGCGTGTCGCTGTCACCGACCGGGTGCAATCCGAACTCCACCAGCTTCTCGAACAGCTCGCGCGAGTTCGTCATGTTGAAGTTCCCCGCGATCGCGAGGTTTCGGCTGGGCACGTTGTTTCGACGCACGAACGGGTGGCAGTTGCTCTTGGAATGCCCCGCGTGCGTGCCGTACCGCAGATGACCCAGGTACAGCTCACCAAGATGTTCCATCTTGCGCTTGGCTTTGATCTCGTCGAACTTGCCCCGCTCGACCTTCCGCTGCACCGCGCCGATGCCTTCCATCGCCACACGAAACACGCTGTCGATCGGGTTGCGGCCGGCCGAGCGACAGCGCACGAGGTACGGGTCGCCCTCGGGCATGTCGAACTTCACCACGGCGATGCCCGCCCCGTCCTGCCCCCGATTCCGCTGCTTCTCCATCAGCAGATAGAGTCGACGCAACCCCCAACCCGGGTCGCCATACCGTTCCGTGTAGTAGCTCAGCGGCTTCCGGAGCCGAAGGACCGCCAGGCCGCACTCGTGATGAATCGCATCGCTCATGTTGGAGCGCGCATTCTAGCCCGCGAACATCTCGCTGGCGGAAACAAACACACTCGATCATCCCGCAGCGCTTCCGCATCAACCACCTGCCTATCAATGCATGATGAGTATGACCACGCCCGCACCGCTCAACCCCGAAGCCCTGACCTGGACGGCGCTGCTCGGTCGGTGGATCGAGTTCGCTCAGGCATCGGTCGCCCTGCCCGCCGACGATCCGGAATCCGCCCGCTGGAAGGCGAGCGTCGCGCCGATCATCAATCTGCAGGCCGTTACCTTCGCCCTTGCCGACCTCGAACATCTGCCCCTCATCGAGCACCCCATCGCCCGCGACAAGGCAGCCATCCTCATTCAGCGCAGCGAAGGGGAACTGCGCGCGATCTGGCAGGAGCAAGACCAATCCGCTGCGTTGCCCCAGGAGGTCGAACTGCTCATCACCGATGCCCACCGCGCGCTCGAACAAGCGGCAACCCTCCAAAGTGAGCCGCATCGCCATCAGTAAGGTCCCCGCGGCCGGGCGGTCGATCCCGACGCGAGGCGTTGCCCTATCATCGTCGCGTTCATGATGCCCGAGAGAGAACGCGCAACCTCCGCGGCGAGTCAAGCACCACGACCGAGCGATGGCGGTGAAAAGTCCACTGCCCGCCTCATCTGGCGGCTGCTGTTGCTTGGTTTTGAACATCAGGGCCGGCTGGCGGTGGCGCTGCTGGTGACCGTGGCGATGGAGGTCATGGTCATCGCCGAACTGTTTTCTTCGGGTCTGGCGATCGATGTGCTACGGCAGCAGGTGAACGAGACGGCTCCGCCGCCGAAGTGGCCCTTCGGGCTGGAGCCGGCGGCGGCCACGCCCTTCATGACGATGCTGTTGTACGCGGCGCTGGCGGTGCTGCTCTTCAGCGTGCTGCGGGCGGCGGGGTACTACCTGACGCGGTGGACGGATGAACTGCTCGCGCAAGCGATCGTGGTGGACCTGCGCGACCGGGTCTACGAACGGTTGCAGATGCTTTCGTTCAGTTACTACGACACGCACGATTCGGGCACGATCATCAACCGCGTCACCAGCGATGTGCAGTCGATTCGGGCGTTCATCCAGGGGGTCTTGATCCGGGCGATCACGAGCGGAGCGACGTTCATTCTGTATGTCGTCACGATGCTGGCGCTGAATGCGCGGCTGACCCTGATCTCGCTGGCGTTCGTGGTGATTCAGATCATCGTCATGGCGCGCTACGCAAAGGTCGTGCGGCCGCTCTTCAAGATTCAGCGGGAGTTGCTGGATGATCTGATCAAGAAACTAAGCGAAGCGGTTCAGGGCATGCGCGTGATTCGCGCCTTCGGCCGCGAGCAGCAGGAGATCGACCGGTTCGATCGGCGCAGCGAGGAAGCCCGCGATCAACGCTACGACATCTGGCGGATGATGGGCAATCATCTGCCGTGGATCATGGGAACGGGCTGGCTCAGCGTCGCGGCGCTGCTGGGCTACGGTGGGTACCTCGTGCACCTGGGGCCGGCGGAAGGGGGCATCGCGCTGGGCACCGTGTGGATCTTCTTCGGCCTGCTGCGCTCGCTGGCGGCGCAGACCGAGTCGATCATCCGCGTCGCGGGGCAGATGCCCGAAGCATTGACCGGCGCAGAACGGGTGTTCGAGATTCTCGACACCGAGCCGGCGATCGCCTCGCCGCGCGCGCCGAGGCCGTTTGATCGCGGAGAGGTGCGCGGCCGCATCGAGTTCCGCAATGTCTCCTTCGCTTACACACCGGAGGAACCGGTGCTGCGCGAGATCAACCTCATCGTTGAGCCGGGGGAGACCATCGCCATCGTCGGGCCGACCGGTTCGGGCAAGACGACGCTGTTGCAACTGGTGGCGCGGTTTTACGACCCGACCCAGGGGCAGGTGCTGGTGGATGGGATCGATGTGCGCGAACGAGACCTGGCAACACTGCGGCGGGCGACCGGATTCGTGTTTCAGGATCCGTTCCTGTTCTCGAACACGATCGCGATGAACGTCGCGTTCGGTCACGCCGATGCGCCGATGGAGAAGATTCGCGCAAGTACCACGCTTGCGGATGCATCGGGCTTCATCGCGCGGCTGCCGGAAGGGTACGACACGGTGATCGGTGAGCGCGGGGTCACACTTTCCGGCGGTGAGCGTCAGCGAATCTCACTCGCGCGGGCGGTGCTGATTGATCCGGCGATTCTGCTGCTCGATGATGCGATGAGCGCGGTGGATGCGACGACCGAAGCGCGCATTCAGGCCGCGCTGGATGCGACCGGGCGCACGCAGACGCGGCTGATCATTGCGCACCGGCTGAGCACGTTGCGCCGGGCCGACCGCGTGGTGGTGATTGAACAGGGGCGCATCGTCGCCCAGGGAACGCACGAGGCGCTGATGGAAACGGATGGTCATTACCGCGAAGCGGCGATGATTCAACTCGCCCATGAAATGAATGAAGAGCAGGGAGGGGCGGCGGAGCGCTGAGCGAACGTGATGATGGTGATGAAGAAAGACCACCGCCAATCCGATCGTCGGCCCACTGCGGCGACAGCAGCGCACGCACCGGAGGAGGTGCTGGCCATCGCGAGCGCCGCCGACCACACCGGCCAGCGTGTGAAGCCCCTGGACTGGGAAATCTCCCGTCGGCTGATTCGACACATGTGGCGGTACCGCGGGCTGTTCATCATCATCATGATGCTCGCAATTCTGATTGCGCTGCTCAACGGCGCACTGCCGCACCTGGCGGGGCTGGTCATCGCGTGGCCGATTGAGAAACCAGAGGAGTTCGCCGCCCGCTTCGGCGTGAGTGCATCGACCGGCCTCTGGCTCGGCGCAGGCGGGGTCGCAGCGCTCGGGCTGATGTGGGTGGTGGTGATGCGCTTCCGCTTCCTCGCGGTGGCGCTGATGGCCGAGCGTGTTGCCCACGACCTGCGCAGCCGCATGTTTCACCACTTGCAGCGGCTGGGGATGGACTACTTCGACCGGACGAAAGTCGGCTGGATTATCGCGCGCGGCGGAGGAGATATCGAACAGGTGCGCGGCGCGGTCAGCCAGGTCATTCCCCGGCTGGTTATTGCGGTCCTGCAGATGGTGTACGCCGTCATCGCGATCGCGCTGTGGGATGTAGTGCTGCTGGCGATCCTGCTGGGTATTGCGCCGCTGGTGTACGGTCTGAACTGGTACTTCCGCAATCGCCTGTCGATCGCCCATCGCGCAGTGCGCGCGAGCTACAGCCGACTCACCGCAAACCTGGCGGAATCGATCGCGGGCATGCGCATTACGCAGGCGTTCGTGCGCGAGGATCGCAACGCCGAGATTTTCCACGGCCTGAACATGCAGCACCGCGCAAATCACCTGCGCGAGGCCCGCGCGCAGGGGTTGTATGTGCCGACGCTCGATTTCGCCGGGCAGGTGTTCATCGTCATTGCGCTCATCGTCGGCGGATGGCGCGTCGAGCAGGGGCTGATGACCCTCGGCGCCCTCATCGGCGTGATGCTGATGACCCGCGCATTCTTCCAGCCGATCACCGTGCTTGGCGAGATGTACAACCTCACACTCCAGGCGATGGCCGGCGGCGAGCGCATCTTCCAGTTGCTCGATACACCCCCGACGATTCGCGAGCCAGCCCAGCCGACTCCGCTCCCGCGCCGCGACGATGGCATGCGCATCGAGTTTCGCGATGTCGCCTTCGGCTACGTGAAGGATCGACCCGTCCTCAGCGACTGCACGTTTACCGTCGAGCCGGGGCAGTCCATCGCGATCGTCGGCCACACCGGCGCAGGCAAGACGACGATCATCTCCCTGCTCGCGAAGTTCTACGAACAGACCGCGGGCGACATCTTCATCGACGGTGTGTCCATGCGCGACATTGCCTCCGCCGATCTGCACGAGCAGATGGCAATGGTGCAGCAACACAATTTCCTCTTCACCGGTACGGTGCGCGACAACATCCGCTTCGCCCGACCCGAGGCCGATGATGCCGAGATTCTGCGCATCTGCGAATATCTTGGCTGCCTCGAAACGATTCACTCGTTCCCGCGCGGCCTTGATTCAGAAGTCGGCGAGCGCGGTGAGAATCTCTCCCTCGGCCAGCGGCAGATCATCTGCTTCGCGCGGGCCATGCTCGCCCGGCCTCGGCTGCTCCTCCTCGATGAAGCAACCAGCGCCGTCGATACCGTTACTGAGGCAAAGATTCAAACCGCCATCGAACGCCTCGTTCGCGATCGCACCAGTTTCATCGTCGCCCATCGCCTCAGCACCATTCGACACGCTGACCTCGTGCTGGTGATGGAACACGGCCGCATCATCGAACGCGGCACCCACGAAACGCTCCTCGCGCGCGGCGGACGCTACGCCGAACTCTACGAACAGTTCCTGCACCTCTCGAGCGGCGGTGATCTCGACCCACGCTGACCGCCGACGACCGCTCACCCGACCGATACATGATGCAACCCCGCATCACGATGCATCGTCATCCCCATCTTCACCCGAACTGTCCGGCTCCAGAGGAAGGCGCGTCGTCTCCTTCACCGCATCAAGCACGAAGCTCGTCTTGATCTTGCCGATGCCCGGCACGTTTGCCACCTTGCCGCTGATGAATCGTTCGTACTCGCGCATGTCGCTGACGACGACCTTCAGAATGAAGTCCTCATCACCCGCGCAGTACCAGATGGCGAGCACTTCTTCGAGCGCGCTCAGCCGATCCTTCATCGTCTGCAGCGTCTTCGCGGAATGCTCGCGCATGGAGATGTGCACGATGGCCATGATCGCCTTGTCCAGCGGCTCGGGGTCGAGCACCGCCACGTACTCGCGAATCACGCCGCTCGCTTCGAGCTTCTTCACGCGCTCGAGCATGCTCGGCGGCGA
>CBFGRU010000088.1:0-11064 GCA_965651255.1 uncultured Phycisphaerales bacterium | reverse complement strand
CGCACAACATCATGATCATCAGGCGTCAAGGCAGAGGTTTTCTACGGAGCAGGTCGGAAGTCTTTTCTTGATATTCATGCCCGCCTTCCTCGTCACCGGCTTTACGCCCCTTTTCTTGGTCGGCCGCGTGGTCTCAGGGTGGATTCGAGGCCCAGGCGGGTGGCGATGCGCGTGGTCCATGGTCCACCGCCGTTCGAATCTTCACGGTGCCAGATCACCTCATCAATGTACCGAAGTCCCCAGAGGTGTTGCAAGTGTCGATTCGTACCCCGCCGCGAGATGGACGAGCGGCCGCACCAGGGGTTGGGGAATCAGGTCAGCGGCTGGGGCGGGCGGCTTGCGCAGCGACCAGCAATTGCGCGCTCTGGTCTTGACTTCGCCGGGCCTGATGATACCCTTAGGGGGTATGAGTACCAGAAAGCCAGTCCGTACCGCGATGAACGTCGAGCCCGCCGAGCGTGCCGCGAACCTCGCCCGACTCAAGCGCATTGAAGGCCAGATTCGCGGCATCGCACAGATGGTCGAGAACGACCGCTACTGTGTTGATGTGCTCACGCAGATCGCCGCCGCCCAACAGGCGTTGCGGTCGGTCGGCCGGGAGTTACTGCGCCACCACCTGAAGCATTGTGTCAGCCACGCGGCGAAACGCGGCGACAAGGCGCTCGACCAGGCCGGTGACGAGTTGATTGAGTTGCTCTACAAGAACGCGCGCTGATCGCGCGAGAAGGAGGCCGCCATGCCTCGCGACCCCGTATGCGGCATGGATGTTGATCCTGCATCCGCCGCCGACACTGTCAATTTCAACGGAACCGAGTACCACTTCTGCAGCACGCACTGCGCGAAGAAGTTTCGCGCCGATCCTTCGGCGTATGCGGACGATTCGCCGAACGAGCACACATCGGGCGACCACTCATGCTGCTCGCATGGCGATGACGCCGGTGAAAAGAAGAAAAGCAAGTCCTCGAACGGTCATTCGCAGCGCACCGATGTGGTCTACACGTGCCCGATGCATCCGGAAGTGCGGCAGATCGGGCCGGGCGACTGCCCGAAGTGCGGTATGGCGCTCGAACCGCTCGACGCAACGGCCGAGCAGGGCGATTCGGAGCTGCGCGACATCTCGCGTCGATTCTGGATCGCGACCGGATTTACCGCGCCGCTCGTTGCATACGTGATGTTCAACATGTTCACTGCCCATCGACTCGAACATGCGATCGGGCCAGCCGTGTCGCAGTGGCTGGAACTCGTGCTTGCGACGCCGGTGGTGCTCTGGTGTGCCTGGCCGTTCTTCGTGCGCGGCGTGCGCTCGATCCGCGCGGTCAGCCCGAACATGTGGACGCTGATCTCGATCGGCGTGTCGATCGCATACATCTTCAGCGTCGTCGCGACGATTGCGCCGCAACTCTTTCCCGAGACGCTGCGCAACGAGATGGGGCGCGTCGGCGTGTACTTCGAGGCCGCAGCGGTGATTGTTGCGCTCGTTCTGCTCGGGCAGGTGATGGAGCTTCGCGCCCGGCAGCGTACCGGCAGCGCTATTCGCGAACTGCTGGAACTCGCGCCAGAAACCGCGCGCCGCATCAACGAGGATGGATCGGAAGATGAGGTTCCGGTGGAGGAACTCGAACCGGGTGATCGCATTCGCGTGCGGCCGGGCGACAAGATTCCGATTGATGGCGAAGTCGTCGAAGGGCGCAGCACCGTCGATGAATCGATGCTCACCGGTGAGCCGGTGCCGGTTGAGAAGCAGGCCGATGATGAGGTGACGGGCGGGACGGTAAACAAGACCGGTTCGTTCGTGATGACGGTCAGCCGCACCGGATCGGAAACGACGCTGGCGCAGATCGTGCAGATGGTGGCTGAGGCGCAGCGATCACGAGCGCCGATTCAACGCCTGGCCGATGCGGTCGCGGCGTGGTTCGTGCCGGCGGTCGTGGCGGTCGCGATCATCGCGTTCGTGGTGTGGCTGCTTGTGGGTCCGTCGCCTGCGTTCAGTTACGCGCTGGTGGCGGCGGTGTCGGTCTTGATCATCGCGTGCCCCTGCGCGCTGGGATTGGCGACGCCCATGTCGATCATGGTGGCCGCCGGCCAGGGCGCGAAACAGGGCGTTCTCATCAAGAACGCGGCGGCGCTCGAAGCGTTTGAGAAAGTTGACACCGTCGTTGTTGACAAGACCGGAACGCTCACCGAAGGTCGGCCGAAACTGGTCCTCTTCGAGACGCTCGGAGAGCTTGAAGAGTCGCGTGCAGCGGCTCTCATCGCTGGCGCTGAGCGCGGCAGCGAACACCCCTTGGCCGAGGCGATCGTGGCCGACCTCGAAGAGCGGACCGACTCGCGGCTGAGCGCGGATGAGTTCGACAGCGTGACCGGCAAGGGAATCGTCGCGACGGTTGACGGGGTGCGCATCGCCATCGGTTCCCCGTCGTTGATGCAGGATGAAGGCGTGGATGTGGAATCGCTGCGCGAGCAGGCGGAAGAACATCGGCGTAAGGGCGGGACGGCCATGTTTGCCGCGATCGATGGCGCGCTCGCCGCGCTGATTGGTGTGGCCGACCCGATCAAAGAAACGACCAGTGCCGCGATTGAATCGCTGCATAAAGAAGGCCTGTCCGTCGTCATGCTCACGGGTGACAATCGCACAACGGCTGAAGCGATCGCGAAGCAACTTGGCATTGACCGTGTCGAGGCAGAGGTGCTGCCCGACCAGAAGGCGGAGCGCATCCGGTCTCTTCAATCGGAAGGGAAGACGGTCGCGATGGCGGGCGATGGTGTGAACGATGCGCCAGCCCTCGCACAGGCGGACATCGGCGTTGCGATGGGCACCGGCGCGGGCGTCGCAATCGAGAGCGCGGCCATCACGCTCGTCGGCGGCGATTTGAATGGCCTCGTCCGGGCGCGGAACCTCAGCCGCGCAACCATGCGGAACATCCGACAGAACCTGTTCTTCGCATTTGCCTACAACACCGCCGGCGTCCCGATTGCTGCGGGCCTGCTCTATCCGTTCTTTGGCGTGTTGCTCAGCCCGATGATCGCGGCCGCCGCCATGAGTTTCAGCTCGGTTTCGGTCATCGGAAACGCGTTGCGCCTGCGGTACTGGAAGGGCGCCGTGGGATGATGCGATCTGTACGCCAATCCTATCGGACGGGTTTGAATCGCGAACCGGCCGCCATCGGCCGGGAATGCCCATCTGGAATAACTGATGACCCCAACTTTGTTGATGGTAGAATGAGCCAATTGCCGGACAGGAGTCAAACGACTTGATGTGTCGATTCGCTCCAACCATGTTGCTCGGTGTGCTGATGATCCTTGCGGGGATGGTCAGCCATGGAGCGAAGATGCCGGCCGAGGCGATGGCAAGTGCGGTGGTCGAGTCGTGCGCGATGGATGGGCCGTCGCCCTGCGGATGCATGCCGCCCACCGAGGCAGGGCCTTCGCGCGGTTGCTGCTGCGTGGTAGAGGAACCGGATCGCGATGATCAACCGCTGCCGCCGGCGGTGCGGCTGATTGATGTGCGGCCGATCGTGTTCGTTGCGAATGCGCGGCCGCGCGTCGAGTTGTTTCCGTTCGACTCGTTGCGGCTTCGGCTGGTCGAATCGCGCGAGACGGAGCGACACACGTCCAATCGGCGACAGCACTTCCGGGCGTCCATCGGGGTCTGGGTCACATAGAGAACGAACATCGCGCTCATCCTGCGCGCTGAGTTCATCGGCGAAGGTGATCAGGATTTCTCTCGCGATCACCGGCGCCCCGCGTTGACCTCCATCCCGAGGAATCTCCATGCCTGCTATGCGCTGGTTGCTGGCGGCCTCTGCCGTAATCTTTACGGTTGGCTGTGCGAGCCCGCTCGATCCCAATCAATCTGACAACTGGCTGCGCTCACGCGCCTTGCCGCACGGTGTCGATGCTCCACCACCTTCGGTGTGGCGCGATGATCGTGATGCAACGATGGCGAACCCCGATGACACGGACTTGCCCGCGCTGGATGAGCACGCGACGCTCGCGGACTATCGGCGGTATGCCCTGTTGAACAATCCCGGCATCGAGGCAGCGTATCAGCGGTGGCTGGCTGCGGCCGAGCGGGTTCCCCAGGTCGGTGCGCTGCCGGACCCGCGCGTGATGTTCGGCGTGTTTCTGAACGAGGTCGAGACGCGCGTCGGCCCGCAACAGGCGCGGATGGGCGTCAGTCAGATGTTTCCCTGGTTCGGCAAGCTTGCCGCGCGCGAGGATACCGCGTCGCGCAACGCGATGGCGGCGTACCGGCAGTTCGAGGCGCGCCGACTCGTCACGGTCGAGCGCGTCACGGCCGCGCTGCATGAAGCGCGGTATCTCGATGCGGCAATGGCACTGAACGAGGAGAATCTCGCGCTGCTTCAGCAGTTCGAGGAAATCGTGCGGGCGCGATATCGCGTCGGACAGGGCGGGCACCCTGACCTTGCGCGCGTGCAGGTTGAACTCGGAAAGCAGGAGGATCGCATTCGACGGCTGCGCGATCTGCGCCCGGTTGTCATCGCGCAATTGAATGCCGCGCTGAACCGACCGGCGGATGCAGCGGTTCCGTCACTGGCGGGGATCGAGCACGATGCATCGCCACTTGAGATTGACGCACTCGTGGAGGCGGCGCGGACGTCGAACCCGGAACTGGCCGCGCTGCTGGAGCAGATCGAAGCGGAGCGTGCGATGACCGAAGTCGCCCGGCTCGACGGGTATCCCGAATTCACCGTCGGTCTGGATTACATCTTCACGGGCGAGGCGATGAACTCCTCCATCAATGAGAGCGGCGACGATCCGGTCATTCTCAACGTTGGATTCAGTGTCCCGCTCTGGCGGGAGAAGTACGAGGCCGGCGTGCGCGAAACAGTCGCGCGGCGTCTTGCCCTGGGCCATGAACACGCGGACCGACTCAATCAACTATCAGCAGAGATTCATCGCGCTGCGTTCGAGTACGAGGATGCGCAGCGGCGGATCGAGTTGTACGAGAACACGCTCATCCCCAAGGCGGATGAATCGCTGCGCGCTTCACTCGGTGCGTTTCGCACGGGCGAAGCAAGTTTTCTCGATCTGCTCGACACCGAGCGCACCCTGCTCGAGTTTCGCCTGATGACAGAGCGCGCGCGGGCGGATCGCGCGATCACGCTGGCCAAACTCGAAACGCTCACGGGCGGAACCGTGCCGGGCACATCGGAGGAACTCCCATGACGACCGCAAATGAATCGAGCATTTTCCACACGCTCATGACGATCGGTGTGACGATCTGGCGACATGCCTCAGCAGTCATCGCCCTCGCGCTCATCGTGCTGGCGCTGTTCATCGGCATCAGCATCGGACGGGGGAGCGCGCCGGAGGAGCACGATCATGCGGACAAGGCGGCGAACACAGCGGATTCCGTCGATCAGCCGGAGTCCGCCGAGCCGCCCATGTACACCTGCTCGATGCACCCGACGGTGCGGCTGCCCGATCCCGACGCCAAATGTCCGATCTGCTTCATGGATCTGATTCCGGTGACGGATTCGAGTTCCGAGCCAGGCAGTGAACATCGCATCACGTTGAGCGAATCTGCCGCGGCGCTCGCGCGCATTGAAACGACGCCCGTCGCGCGGTTTCTTCCGGAGGCGCAGGTTCGACTCTTTGGCCGAATGGCGGTTGATGAAACGCGCGTTGCGCGATTGACGGCGTACTTCCCCGGTCGACTCGATCGGTTATTCGTCAACTATGTCGGCGTTCCGGTCAATCGGGGCGATCATCTTGCGGAGATTTACAGTCCGGAACTGCTCGCCGCGTTTGAGGAGCTGCGTCAATCCGCGCGCGCGGTGAAGGAGCTTGAGAACGCAAGCAACCTCGTGCGCGAGAGCACCGAGCAGACACTCCTCGCGGCGCGCGAGAAGCTGCGCCTGTTCGGCCTGACCGAAGCGCAAATCCGCGAAGTCGAATCGAACACGATGTCGAGTGACCGCTTCACGATCTACGCGCCGCTTGGCGGCATCGTCACGCAACTCGGCCAGCGCGAAGGTGACTACGTGCAGACCGGCACGGTCATCGCCACGGTCGCCGACCTCTCGCGACTCTGGCTCGACCTCGAAGCGTACGAATCGCAACTGCCGCTCCTGCGCTGGGGACAGTCCGTGACGTTTACCGTCGAATCGCAACCGGGCGAAGTGTTCAGAGGGCAGATTTCGTTCATCGAACCAATGGTCGATGAACGCACGCGAACGGCAGCGGTGCGCGTTGCGGTGGAGAATGCGGATCGACGATTGAAGCCGGGCATGTTCGCAACGGCGATTGTGCGCACGAAGGTCGATGCACACGGCGCGATCGTCTCCGATTCGCTGGCCGGCAAGTGGGTCGGCCCGATGCACCCAACGGTCGTGCGCGATGAGCCGGGCACGTGCGATGTCTGCGGGATGGACCTTGTTTCGGCCGAGTCGCTGGGTGTGGTCGGTGATCCGACGACCATCGTGGTGCCGTTGGTCATCCCGCGCAGTGCGGTGCTCATTACCGGCGCGCGTGCGGTCGTCTACGTGCGGATACCGGATGCGCAGAAGCCGACCTTTGAAGCGCGCGACATTCAACTCGGCTCGCGCGCTGGCGACTTCTATGTGGTACGCGACGGCCTGGAGGAACACGAGGAAGTCGTCACCAACGGCGCGTTCCGCATCGACAGCAGTATGCAGATCGCGGGCAAGTCGAGCATGATGTCGCCCGGTGGAAGTGGCGGTGAGAGGTCCGGTCATGCACACGGTGGCACGACCACATCATCTGCCGGCGAGGTCATTCGTGCGCCGGATTCATTCATCCACGCACTGAAGCCGGTGTATGCCGCGTACTTCCAGATGCAGGAGTCGCTTGCCGCCGATGATCTGGCCGGCTACGGACAAGGGGCGCGCGATCTCAGGACGGCGATCGACCTCGTGCGCGAAACGGGGCTTGTCGGCCCTCCGCTCGCGACGTGGCGGCGACTGCGCGCGCAACTGAATGCGGAAGACACTTCAACCGACATCGCGACCGCGCGCGCTCGTTTCGAGACCGCCTCGAAGGCCATCATCGAACTCGCGCACACATTCGGCCACCACGGTTCGCAGGCGTGGCAATTGGCGTATTGTCCGATGGCGTTCGATAACGCCGGCGCGGAATGGCTCCAGCGCAGCGATGAACTGATCAATCCGTACTTCGGGGCTGCGATGCTGCGCTGCGGCGAGTTCCGCGCGACGATTCTGCCGCTTCATGCGCGCGATGGAGGCGGAGAATGATGAACGGGCATCCCCCCATCCCGACCCGCGCGCCCGATCCGATGCGCGGACCTCTTGCCTCGCTCATTCGTTTCTGCCTCGAGCAGAAACTCGTCGTGGCGATCCTGCTCATCGGCATCATCTTCTGGGGCGTGCTCGTTGCGCCGTTCTCATGGGAGATTGGCGATCTTCCCCGCGATCCGGTGCCGGTCGATGCGATTCCCGATATCGGTGAGAACCAGCAGATTGTCTTCACCGAATGGCCCGGCCGCAGCCCGCAGGACATCGACGATCAGATCTCCTACCCGCTGACAGTCGCCCTGCTCGGCATTCCGGGCGTCAAGGACATTCGCAGTTACTCGGTCTTCGGGTTCAGTTCGATCTACATCGTCTTCGACGAGTCGGTCGAGTTCTATTGGTCGCGCTCGCGCGTGTTGGAGAAGTTGAATTCGCTCCCCGCCGGGACGGTTCCGCAGGGCGTCGCGCCGGCGCTCGGTCCGGATGCGACCGCGCTCGGGCAGGTCTTCTGGTACACACTCGAAGGACGCGATCGACAGGGCAACCCCGCGGGCGGCTGGGACCTCGAAGAGCTGCGCACGATTCAGGATTTCACCGTCAAGTACAAACTCTCGGCGGTGGAAGGCGTTTCCGAAGTGGCGTCGATCGGCGGGTTCGTGCGCGAGTATCAGGTCGATGTAAACCCGGATGCGATGCGCGCGGCGGGCGTAACGCTTGAACAGGTGATCGGCGCGGTGCGCAAGAGCAACCTGGATGTCGGTGCGCGTACGCTGGAGATCAACCGGGCCGAGTACATCGTGCGCGGGCTCGGATTTCTGAAGGATGTGGAGGATCTCGAAAAGACCGCTGTTACCGCGCGCGACGGCCTGCCGATCCTTATCAGCGACATCGCGACCGTGAGCGAGGGGCCGGCGCTCCGGCGCGGCGCCCTCACGAAAGAAGGCGTCGAGGCGGTGGGCGGCGTCGTCGTCGTGCGCTACGGCGAAAACCCGATGGCAGTCATCGAGCGCGTGAAGCAGCAGATCGAGCAGATCGCGGCGGGTCTCCCCGAGAAAACACTCGCGGATGGCACGGTGAGCAAGGTCGTCATCGCCCCGTTCTACGACCGCACCGGACTCATCCGCGAGACGCTCGGCACGCTCAACAGCGCGATCGAACAGCAGGTGCTGATCACGATCATCGTCGTCGTGCTGATGGTGCTGCATCTGCGCAGCAGTCTGCTCATCAGCGCACTCCTGCCGCTCGCGGTGCTGATGACGTTCATCGGCATGAAGCTCGCGAAGGTGGATGCGAACATCGTCGCGCTCTCCGGCATCGCAATCGCGGTCGGCACGATTGTGGACATGGGCATCGTGCTCTGCGAGAACATTCTGCGCCGATTGGATGAAGCTGGGCCGGATGAATCGCGACTCGAAGTCATCCACCGCGCATCGTGCGAAGTGGGCAGCGCTGTGCTTACTGCGGTAATGACGACGATCGTCGGCTTCCTTCCGGTCTTCACGATGGAAGCGGCGGAGGGCAAACTCTTCCGGCCGCTGGCGTACACAAAGACGTTCGCGCTGATTGCGTCGATCGTGCTCACCCTGACGATCATTCCGCCGCTCGCGCACGCGCTCCTTGGCGTCCGGATTCGCAGCGGGCGCGTAAGGCAGTTTGCGGCGATTGTTCTGACCGTCTTCGGCGCGGTCATGGCGGCGGCGGTCCATTTCTGGGGCGGGCTGATCATCACCCTGTTCGGCGCGTTTTACCTTTCGCGCCCGATCCTGCCCACGATCCTCGCGCGCGGAGTCCAGTGGTCGGCCAACCTGGTCGCTGTCCTGATCGTTCTCATCGTGCTGGCGCAGGCGTGGGAACCGCTCGGCCCGCAGGCGCTGGTGTTCGGCAACGCGCTCTTCATCGGTGTGATCGTCGCGGTGCTGCTCGCCTGCTTCTGGCTGTTCCGGATGATGTATCCGTATGTGCTCGCGTGGGCGCTGCGGCACAAGATTGTCGCGCTCTCACCGGCGGCGATGATTGTCCTGAGCGGAGCGACGATCTGGCTCGGGTTCGATCGTGTGTTCGGCTGGCTGCCGGATGATGTTCGGCAGCGCGAGTCAGTGGTGCAGGTCGCGCATGCCTTCCCCGGTCTCGGCAGCGAGTTTATGCCGTCGCTCGATGAAGGCGCCTTCCTGTACATGCCGACAACCATGCCGCACGCCTCGATCGGCGAAGCGGTGGACATCCTCGCCGAACTCGACCGCGCAATCCTCTCGGTGCCGGAGGTCGAAACGGCGGTCGGCAAGATCGGCCGGGTGGACAGCCCGCTCGACCCCGCGCCGGTGTCGATGGTGGAAACGGTCATCCAGTACCGCAGTGAATACCGCACGGATGCATCCGGTCATCGACTCATGTTCCGGTATGACCATGAACGCAGCGAGTTCGAGCGCGATGCGCAGGGTGAACTCATCCAGGATCCGGACGGCCTGCCGTACCGCCAGTGGCGCGATGAGATTCAGAGCCCGCAGGACATCTGGGATGCGATCGTCAATGCCGCGAGCGCCGTCCCCGGCGTGACCAGCGCGCCAAAGCTCCAGCCGATCGAAACGCGCATTGTCATGCTTCAGTCCGGCTTCCGCGCGCCGATGGGCATCAAAGTGTTCGGCCCGACGCTGGAATCGATCGAACGGTTCGGATTTGAACTGGAACGCCTGTTGAAAGAAGTTCCTTCGGTGCAGCCAGCCGCGGTCTTCGCCGATCGTGTCGTCGGCAAGCCGTACCTTGAAATCGAAATCGATCGCGATCGCATCGCGCGTTACGGCATCCAGATCGCGGATGTGCAGCAGGTGATCGAAGTCGCGATCGGCGGACGGCCGCTCACGATGACGGTCGAAGGACGCGAGCGCTATCCCGTGCGCGTGCGCTATCAGCGTGAACTGCGCGATGAACTCGAGACCCTCGGCGACATCCTCGTCCCCGCGCCGGGTGGCACGCAGGTGCCGTTGCGCGAGGTCGCGGACATCATCTACCGGCGCGGGCCGCAGATGATCAAAAGCGAGGATACGTTTCTCGTTTCGTATGTTCTCTTCGACAAGCGCCCCGGCTACGCGGAAGTGCAGGTTGTGAACGATGCTCGCTCGTACCTTCAGCAGAAGATCGATCAGGGCGACCTCGTCGTTCCGCCGGGCGTGAGTTACGAGTTCAGCGGGTCGTACAAGAATCAGGTCCGCGCTGCGAAACGCCTGAGCGTGGTGCTGCCGCTTTCGCTGGCCGTCATTTTCCTCATTCTCTACTTCCAGTTCCGCAAAGTGAGCGTCACGCTGATGGTTTTCAGCGGCGTGTTCGTTGCGTTCGGCGGGGGAATGATCATGCTCTGGCTCTACGCGCAGCCGTGGTTCATGGACGCCTCACCGTTCGGCATCGAAATGCGCGAGCTCTTCCAGATCAGGCCGTTCAACCTCAGCGTCGCCGTCTGGGTCGGCTTCCTCGCACTCTTCGGCATCGCGACCGATGACGGTGTTGTGATGGCGACGCGAATCGAACAGTCGTTCGCAGAGAAGGAACCGACCACCATCGACGAGGTGCGCGCAAGCGTCGTCGACGGCGCTACTTTGCGCATCCGCGCTGCGCTCATGACCTCAGCGACAACCATTCTCGCGCTGCTGCCCGTGCTCACCTCGACCGGCCGCGGATCGGACATCATGGTACCCATGGCGATTCCAACGTTCGGCGGCATGACGGTCGCACTTGTCACCCTCTTCGTCGTACCCGTGCTCTATTCGTGGCACGCGGAATGGCTGCTCCGCAGCCGACGACTCCTCACGTACCTCCAGAATGAATCATCGACTGACCC
>CBFGRU010000087.1:0-11279 GCA_965651255.1 uncultured Phycisphaerales bacterium | reverse complement strand
CATGGCGGTGAAGTGCGACCGCTGTTTCTCGAAGCGATGGGTCGCGCAATTCCTGTGATCTCAGTCGCTGATCCTTCGATGGATGCGATTCATTCTGAACGAGCGGTTGTGATCAGTCGCCCAAGTCAACCCAGTGCGTGGGAAGATGCCATCGCAACCCTGACCTCCGATCAAGATCGGTCAGAGAGTCTCGGCCTCTCTGCCTGGTCATGGATCCGGGAACATCATGCCTCATCGACCGCGGCAAGCGTCCGTGCTGACCTCTATCAACGGATTCTGCACGACAACGCCATTCCACTGGTCTCAAATCGGTGAATTCATCTAACCAATTGCTCAGCATCAACTTACGTCGAAAGATCGTATGGTCACCAACCCGAACGATTGTGATATCAGTCAAAATAATCGTGTTCCAGATGGTGTTCATCCGATGGCAGGCATATCAGCGTGATCTTTCTCCCCTCCGCCCCGTCGTTGCCACGTGCAGTGACGGGGTTTTCACTTGTTTTGTCAAGGCCGTGGCGTTGACTCGTCGTAGGCCAGGTCGGATCGTGAAGCATGATGAAGTACATCGTTTTCTCATCGACTGCCCTGGTTTGTACCCTGGCACTCGGCATTGGTCCGATTCAGCAATCACCACCGGCTGGAATCAATCCTGGCACCACCGGTAAAGCGCTTCCGGAGCCAACCCCACCGCAAAGACAGTTGCGCCTGGCAATCCTTCCGGATCGTACAACGGGCCGCAACTGGGGACTGAAGTACCTGCGGATGGCTGTTGAGGATCTCAATCGTGTAACCCCTGACGCAGTGCTCTCCATCGGTGACATGATCCAAGGGTACACTCGATCGACCGAGCAGTGGAACCGGGAGCGCGATGAGTTCCAGTCGATCGTTCAACAGTTAAGTATGCCGTTCTACCCACTTCCCGGGAATCATGAGGTCGTCTCTGGAACCCGTGATCCGCGCGACCAGACTTTTGTAGAAATGTATCGGGAGTCATTTGGTCCGCTGTACTATTCGGTTGACTTTGATTTGGGAACTGTCATCTGCCTATTCAGTGATGACCTTCGATTCTCCAATCGTCCGGAAGGAATCGGTCCTGACCAACTTGATTGGCTGCGAACCGCACTGAAGAACGCTCAAGAACGAGAGCTGCCGATCTTTATCCTGCTGCACCGACCACTTTGGCGTTCACGCCAGAGCGGTTGGAATGACTTGATCCACCCACTGCTCGTTGATGCCGGTGTAGATGCCGTGATCGCTGGCCATTTTCATTCGATGCAACGTGATCCAGATCGAGACGGCGTGCAATATCATCTCGTTGCGGTGTGTGGCGGCATGATCGACCAGCATCCATTAACCGGCCAGTTTCAACATCTGACGCTTCTCCACATCAATGACGGCGGTGAGTTTGCGATCTACCACCAGCCGGTCGGCGTCACCCTGCCGGATAACTTCATCATTGCCGCCGATCAGGAGCGAGCGTTCCGTTTGAAGACGATGGGAAGTGAACTCGTGATTCACGGCGCATTGCCGGATCCACTTCACGAAGCGACGCAGACAACGCTGGACGTTGAGATATCCAATCCGGTTGATGTTCCGGTTCGAGTCGATGTCCGCCTTGTTGATGGTGTACCTGGACCAACGACCTGGGGGGATGCCATGTGGTTGTCACGCACAAATCATGACATGTTCAATCCATTCGTGACGGAGGCAGACACCGCAGTTCAGCTTGATGAGTCAATCGAGCCGACCATGATCAGTCCCGGTGAATCACTCCGAACAACACTCACCATCTCATGTGAAGCGCAGCAGCAGCCGATCGCACCGGGTGAGCTCTGGTTTCGGTTCACGTTTACTGATTCGCATGAGCGGAGCGTCCCTGTTATCGTTCGGCGACGAATCAGCATTGCGCGGACTCTGACTCCTGCCATCGACACCCCTTCTCCGGCGTATCCGATCTGTGCGTGGGTACCATCGGTCTATGACACGGAAGAGCCGAATCCCACCGCACGTTTTTGGGAAGAAGCGGAGCACCTCGTCGTTGAAGTGACGGTACCTGATCAGACCATCAGCCACACAGAAGATGATCGTCCATTAGCACGTCGACTGCGTGATCCGATGTCCGACTCAATCGCCTTGCGGCTCTCGATGAACGACCAAACGACCAGCTATCTTGTCCAGCCGTTTGGCGACACAGGAATCGAGCCCTTGACACCCCCGGGGCAGTCCGTTCCGAACGTAATGGTGAAACCCGTTCAACGAGACCAAGACGGCACATGGAAAGTGACACTTTCCATTCCATGGAGTGATGAGACCATGGCCATAAACGTCGGCGTGGCTGACAACGACGAGACGTACCACACTCAATGGCGATGGCTTACACCAGAAGGCCTGCCACTCAGGATTCAACGCCGCGAAGCTGCTGCACCTGTGAATGATTGATTGGTGCGGACTACATTCCCCAACACTTCTCGAACCGCTATACTCTTACCGGGTGAATTGCCGATGGGTGTTCTCCCAGGACTCCGTAAGAAAAGGAACTCACATCATGATTCGAACGATTGCAGCAGGTTTGAGCGTATTGGCACTGTGCCTTGTAGCCGGTTGCGGCGGCGGCAGCTCGGGCGGTGATGGTGCAGGTACTCCGCCTCCGGCGAACACGAACGGTACTGGTACTGGCGAAAACGCTCCGACCCCCGGTGGTACCGAGGGCATGCCGATCGACGGCTGATAACATCAACCAGCGGTTCAACCGCCGGTCCAAATGAACTGAATTGAATGCGGCCTCCGCTTGCGCGGTGGCTGCTTTTTTTCGACACGTGCACGAGATGCAAAAACCGCCGTCAGGACGCTGTCCTGATCGGCGGCGGGTGGATGGCACGCTGAAAAACAACCCGATTCGCACATCCTGCGAACGGGACTCTGTCATATTCAATATGCGGAATACATCTGCAATGGGCAACTGAGGAATTCTGATTTTGCGGTAAAAAGCGGCGGCTCATCGCAAACGCGCGGAATGGGGCGTGAAGCGGTCTTGCCGGAACTCAGTGCTGCCCCGACATCACGTTGCCGATCGTAAAAACAGGCAGGAGTAGGGCGATCGCAACACCACCCACCACCAGACCCATCAGGCAGATCATCAGCGGCTCGATGAAGGATGTCGTCTGCTTGACCGCGGAGTCCAGTTCTTCCTCACTGAACGCAGCGATCTTGTTGAGCACTTCAGGAAGTTTTCCTGCCTTGTCGCCGGCAACAATCATGGATGCGACATTAGGCGGCACAACCTCAGCATCGGCAAACAGATCTCCGAAGTTGCGCCCTTCGCGCAGTCCCCCCTCGACGCGACGCCACAAGTCATCCCAATAGACATTGGCCGTGACACCCCGGGTAATCGCAATTGCATCAAGCAACGCAACGCCTGCGCTCAGGAGAGTTGCCAACGTACGAGTCGCCCGCGTGAGATACAACTGTGAATACAGCGTGCGAAGGATCGGTACATGAAGGCGAAGCCAATCAAGTGTGCGCTGCCCCGAAGGAAACGATCGCCAGACCAGAAACCCGATGACGAAGCCACCCAATAGCGGACCGTAGTACATCCATTGTCCGGTCAGGAAGTCGCTCACTGCCAACAGCACTCGAGTCGGTGCGGGAAGCATTGCAGAGCGCTGTTCATACAATTTGGCAAATCGCGGGAGTACCACTGACATGAGAAAGACGGTGATGGCCACTCCCAGGGTGAGCATGAAGAGCGGATAACTGATCGCGCTCTTGATCTGTTTGGCCGTCTTTCGCTCTTTGGCAAGGTACCCACCGACGCGACTGAGCATCATGGCAAGGGTGCCGGACGCTTCAGAGGCCTTCATCAAGCTGACCATCAATCGTGGAAACACGCGCGGCCACTGCGCCATTGCCGTACTCAACGGTTCACCGGCACAGACACGTTCAGACAGTACGCCCAGTACGGCCTTGAACTCCGCGCTGCGAGATTGGCGACAGAATGTCTGAAGTGCTTCTGCGAGGGGCACGCCAGCGTCGAGCATGACCGCCAACTGCTGAGAAAACGCAATCACGTCGTCGCGTTTGATCCGCTTGGCCGCCTCGTTCCGCCGAATCTGCTCGCGATCCAGCCGCGGCAAGTCAACCAATCCGCGTTCTTCAATCGAAACGACGTACTTGCCATCATTCCGCAAGCGAAGTGCCACTTCATCAGCGCTTGCCGCGGACATCTGACCACTGACGATTTCCCCGCCGGATTCACGAACACGAAATGTGAATGTTGCCTGTGCGGGCATGGAAATCACCTCCGGTCAGACCTCAGACACTCGTAGCGTACAAGACCTCTTCTGCGGTGGTCAGGCCTTGGGCCACCTTCTTCATGCCATCTGCGCGCAGCGTTTCAAATCCCTGTGCATTCACCATCTCGCGAATCTGCTGAAGGGTTGAACCGGATGCCACAGCTGCCAGCGCTGCCTCGTCTGGAATCAGCAACTCAAATACACCAATACGCCCGGCGAACCCTGTTCCACGACAACGCACGCACCCCTGCCCACGATGCAGTTGCTCAATCTGACCACAATATATTGCAACAGACTCTCGCACCAAGGCATCTGGCTCGTACGACTCTTTGCAATGCGGGCAAATCTTGCGCACCAACCGTTGCGCGAGGACACCCCGAAGCGTCGCGGCGACCAGATACGGCTCGATTCCAATGTTCACCAGACGAGTAATCGCACTCGGCGCATCGTTTGTGTGCAGAGTGGACAGGACAAGGTGGCCGGTCAGCGCGGCCTGAGTCACGATCGTTGCCGTCTCTTCATCGCGCACTTCACCCACCATCATGACATCAGGATCCTGGCGTAGAAGTGCTCGCAGTGCAGATGCAAAGTCAAAGCCAGCTCGCTCGTTGACCTGTGATTGATTGATTCCAGGGATGTTTGCTTCGATCGGATCTTCTACCGTCGCAAGGTTCAAGTCATCCGAGTTCAGCATGTGCAGGACCGAGTACAGCGTCGTACTCTTCCCCGAACCGGTCGGACCCGTTACCAGCACCACGCCGTTCGGCGAATGAACAACCTGCTTCCACCGCTCAAGCATGTCCGGTGCGAATCCGAGTTTATCCATCGACACCACAGTGCTGCGTGCGTCGATGATGCGAATGACGACTTTCTCGCCGAACTTGCCCGGCATCGTCGAGACGCGAAGGTCGATCGGCCTGCCCTCAAGCATGACATGGATGTCGCCATCCTGAGGTACACGTCGTTCGGAGATATCCAGATTCGCCATAATCTTGATACGGCTGACAATGGCGGGTTGCATCTGGTAGGGTGGAGACAGTTTCTCAAACAGACGCCCATCGACGCGATACCTCACGCGCAGACGGCGATCATCTGGTTCAATGTGAATGTCGCTTGCTGCATCCTGCACGGCCGAGAAGATCAGATAGTTGACTAGCTTGACAACCGGACTGTGGCCTGCAACCTCCTCGAGATCGGCAAGCTCTGTAACCTGGCGCTCGATGAGACTGAAGTCCTCATCGTCGATTTCCTCATAGATATCATCAATGACAAATACGTTCGCTTCCGGAAGATACGATCGCAATGCCGCGCGAATGTCTGCGGTTGTCGCAGCAACAATCTGCACTTCATCGCCGGAAATGCGGACGATCTCTTCAACGAGATAAAGATTTGCCGGCTCCGAAATGGCGACCGTCAACACCCCGCGCACTCGAAAGAGTGGCAACATGGTGTGCTGTTCAATGAAGTCGCGAGGGAGTAAGTCAATGACCTTCGGATCGGCGATTCGCGCGGGGTCAAGCACGAACGGCACGCCATACGACTCCGCAACCACTTCGAGGACCTGCTGCTCGGTCACGAAGTTCAGCTCAACAAGAATCTCACCGACGAGCTTCCGTCTCCCTTTCTCAGACTGGTACTCGAGCGCCTGCACCAATTGCTGTTGGCTGATGTACCCCTTCTCAACGAGGGCCTCACCCAACGGCTTTCGCACGAGAAGATCGGCTGACGATGTGTGTTCCTGCGACCGCATGCTCATCCCCCTCCTTAGGTCCGCAGACTTCGCGCAGCCGATTCGATACTTTCATGCTGCTCGAATCGTCGTTCGAGTCGTGTCACTTCCAGAATCTTCCGAATCGTCGGATCCGGTTTCACAAGCCGCATCTGTCCACCATGCTGACTGGTTTCATCACGTAACCACAGCAGCGACTCAAGTCCGGCAGAATCGATCAGCCGTAGATTCTCCATATCGATCACGATATCGCAGATCCCATTTGCAAAGCGCTCCTGACAACTTCGACGAAAACTGTCTGATTGATCCGCGCTGAACTCACCGCTCATGGTCAACACCGTGGTGCGTGCATGATCTTCATAGCTCAGTTTCATGCTGCCCTCCCTCCCCGCGCAGGATGCGCTTCGGCTGCTCGATGCTCTGTGACCATTCGATCAAATTCCGAGAAGTCGAGGGTCACAAACGCATCAACAAGGTCCGGGTCAAACTGCACTCCTGAACATCTGCGCATTTCACTCAGAACCGTCGCGCGGTCACGTGCTTCTCGATATGTGCGGGTCGAACTCATTGCATCAAAACTGTCCGCAAGAGCAATGATTCGAGCGAAGAGCGGAATGTCTTCTCCCTTCAATCCATGTGGATAGCCCCCACCATCCCAGCGTTCATGGTGATGGAGGACACCGGGCAAAATGTCCCGTAGCTGTGGAATGTCCTTGAGAATGCGGTAGCCGATCTCCGGATGCTTTTTGATTAGTCCAAACTCACTCTCGGTGAGATGGCCGGGCTTGCTCAGCACAGACTCGGGAACACCAATTTTGCCCACATCATGAACGAGGCCGGCAACACGAACTCGATTGACTGCTTCTTCATCCAGTCCAATTGCCGCGGCGAGCTTCTGGCTGAGGTGAGCGACACGTTGCGAGTGACCACAAGTATAACGGTCTTTCGCATCAATTGACGCCGTCAGGGCCTCAAGCGTGCCAAGAAACATCGCGTTCATGTCTTCGTACAGCGCGGCATTCTCAAGGAAGATGCCGATGTACGACGCAGCTGCTCCGAGCAGTTTCATATCGGCGGACGATGCCTGACAATCTTCACCGTGTTTTCCACCGGCCAATACGAGACCCATCATTCGCCCTTCGCGCATCATCGGATGGACCAACAGAGGGCGCCCCAGTGCGCGGAGATTGGCGAAACTCGACTGATTCTCTGCGTCAATCACCAATGGCGTATCGGGCTGCACATGCTCAAGCAACTGACGAGTCAGCCGATGAACGCGGTAGTAGCTCTCGCTTGGCTTACCCACAACCACAAAGCGGCCCGCAAGAGAGTGCACCAGCCCCTCCGTACTTGCAAACTGCACGCCGATCCATTCGTACTCAAGAGTGGCAAGCAGACCCTCACACGCCGTCGTGATAAACCGGTTCGGGCGCTGCACTACGTTCATGTTCTGACTGAGCGCATAGAGCAGACTGATTTCTTCATAGCTCTCTGCGAGTTGCTGGCTCACCTTCTCCATCGTCTCTTGCGAGTTGTTGAGTTGCGATTCCCTTTCGTAGATCGCCTGTCCCAACATGACAAGGCGCGGAACATCGGCAACGCGCGGCAGTTGCATCTGCTGCAGAAACCGGCGAATCAACTCAATGTCCTGGCGTGACGCCTGACAGCACGCTGACAAGAACTCGGATTGGAGAAACTCTTCGGTCGGGATGAAAAGAACTGCGTACCCGATGCGCTTCCTGCGCTCAACACGAGGAATCGCCGCTGCCCACAGGCCCGGGAGAATCTCGAGAGGCCTGGGCTGTAACTCCTCATTCCACTCCTTGATTGCGGCTGTAACACCACGCTGGACGAGCGGGGCGACGACGACCATGCGTTCGAGCCAATCGCGCGAACTCAGCGGTGTTCTTCGCAGGGTTCCGTCAAGCGAGCTGTGTAGCAAAAGGAGGCCGGCTTCGCGCAGTTTGGTGCACGCCGTTCCCTCCGCCATTCCTTCGCTGTGTTGGGCACTCTGGTAACTCACGCGGCCTCCAGCGAAGGGTCATCCACTTGACGTCCCCCAGATTGCCCCCCCGCGTTGCGCAAAATTTCCTCGACCCGCTCCAGAATTGACCTCGGGCTGAACGGCTTGCTCAGGACATCCGTAATGTTCCCGATTCGTAAGTCCTGATCATCGAGCGCGTACCCGCGTGCAGTCAGAATGATGACCGGGATTCCACGTGTTTCCGCATTTCCCGCCATCGCCTGACAGAGTTCCAGACCTGTCATATACGGCATCTGAAAGTCCGTGATGACAAGACTCGGCTGATGCTGAACAGCCAGCTCAAAGCCCTCTTCACCATCTACGGCGGTGATGACGTCGTATCCTGCATTCTGCAGTTTCATCTTCACGACTTGCACGATGTGCGGCTCGTCGTCAACAACCAGGATTCGGTGGGCTCCCATGGATCACCTGCCTCCACATCAGGCCGCGGCTTGCGAACCTGCGTACCGCATCGGGATCGTGAACCAGAACTTCGATCCCATGCCGAGCTTTGAATCAACGCCGATTTGCCCGTGATGTACTGTTTCGACAATGTGCTTGCACAGGTTGAGGCCCAACCCTGTGCCTTTGGCAACTCGCTTGAAGTTTTCCACGCGAAAGAACTTGTCAAACAGTTTGGGCAATGCGTCGGGGGGGATACCGAGTCCGGTATCTGAAACGGATACCACCACGCTTCGGGTCAGATTGTCCGAGTCCGCGCTGACGGTGATTCGTCCACCCTCAGGCGTGTATTTCACTCCATTTGAAACCAGGTTCAGGATCACCTGGTACAGCATGTCCGCATCACCTTCTACGGTCAGATCCACCGGTGCAATCTTGGCATTGAGGGTCATCGTCTTTGACTTGGCCTGTGGCTCAAGTGTATCAATTGCCCTCTGAATCAGATCGCGGAAGTCAACGATTTCCCGATCGATCTGTACAATGCCTGCTTCGATCCGACTAATGTTCAACATATTGTCGATCAACCGCCCAAGCCGCTCGGTCTCGTTCTGAATCACCCCGTAGAACTCATGCCTTGATTCTTCATCGGTGGCTTCACCATCAACCAGCATTTCCACGTATGCGCGAATGGATGACAGCGGCGTTCGCAGTTCATGGCTCGCTTTCGAGACGAAGTCTGACTTCATCTGTGAAATCTCGCGCTCCCGACGCTGATCGTGCAAGATCGTCACCACTGCACCGACCTCATGTTTCATGTTGGCCAGGCAGGACACTGTGATTTCATACGGCGTACGACCATCCGCCTGAGCAATCTCATGCTCAAACGTCCGGCGATCGCCGATCGTCCCTGCTTCGCGAACATCGCGCATCACCTGCAGAAGTCGTGCATCTTTCACCAGTGCCCCAACCGGCTTCCGCCGAACCACCTCGCGAGAGAACCCAAGCGCTTCTGCCGCGGCACGATTCGCGATCAGCACTTCATCAAATGCATCCGTGACGATCACCGCGTCGCGCAATTCATCCAGCACGCCCTGCAACTGTGACCGCTCGGCATCAGTGGCGCGTTGCAACAGTTCGAGATCGCGAATTCGTGATTGCAGTTCACGGCGTCGTTCGCAGGCAGAGGCAACCACACCCTGTATCTCGGCGGCCACACCCTTCCACCACCGAGTCGAGATCGCGCTCGGCGGAGCTTCCTGTTCGAGCGCCCGGCGAAGTTCTGCTGCAGAGTTCCGCAACGTGCGATCGAGCATCACACCGGCAGGTGCGAGAATGATCAATCCAAGGACAAGTACCACACCCGCAACAAGTGCGGAGAACATGAACGGACCAACTTCTTCGGCAATCGGGAGCCACATCGTCAACAGGACGCCGCCGAAGGCAACGAGACTGAAGACGACTGCCATGAGCATTCCGCCAACGGTTCCGGATCGCACTTTGCACCCTCCCCCTGCTGTACTCAACGTGAGCGGTCGGTTGGTTCACTGGCGATGACACTGGATTGCCTGATGGCCTGATCCAGCATCGCTCGTGCGCGGGCATTGTCAGGGTCGTTCCGCACGGCTCGTCCGTAGGCCGCGATTGCGCCATCCAAATCACCGTTCTGAGCCAGGGCTGATCCAAGCATGAGCTGCGGCATGACTGCGTCCGGCGACAGCGTTGCGGCTTGTTCGAAGAGAACCAGTGATTCGTTCAGACGTCCACGATGTCGCTCAAAGAGACCCTTGAGCAGGTAACCTTCGAAGCGTTCCGGTGCAATGGCTATTGCCTGGACACCGGCTTGGGCAACTCTGGTGAAATCGCCAATCGCATATGCCAGATTGCCGAGTTCAATCCACACATCAATGTTCGTGGGAGCAACTCGAGACAATTCCAGGTAGACGTTTCGGGCATCGGTCGTCTGATCCATCATGGTCAGGCACCGAGCTTCAAGGTGAAGAAGGTCCGGCCGCTTCTCGCCGAGTCGTGACATGATCTGACGCACACTGTGCAGACACTGCGCAAACTGCCCCGCAGTAAACTCCGCGCGTGCCAGTTCCTCGTGAAGCAGCAGATCTTCGGGATTCAGAGTTCGTGCTTCACGATAGAGCGTTGTCGCTCGGGTCGGGTCTCCTTGAAGGAGTGCCAGTTGCGCAAGTAACTGACGCATCGCAGCATTGTGCTCGAAATACGACAGCTTTGACACCACGAGTCGCTCTGCTTCCGCAAAACGTTTGATCGTGATGAATGCCTCAGCAGCCGCCAAGAGATACTGGGGATTCTCCTGCTCGAGCTCATACGCGCGGAGGTAACACTCAGCTGCATCCGTATGTCGCGACCAGCGCTGATTCACAATCCCGGCAAAGTAGTGGGCCTCAGCCGATGTCGGTGCCATCTCCTGAGCACGCTGAAATGCCTTCATGGCAAGTTCAAGCCGATGTGTTTCCAGGTAGACCCGGCCAAGAAGCACAAAGTAAGGTGCATGTTTGTCATACACTGCGATGGATGTTTCCACTTCGCGGAGTGCTTTGTCGAGCTGCCCCGTTGCAAACGCCTGGTTTGCCTGATCAAAGTGCAACTGCGCTTTGACAAACATCACACGCTCGTTCGCTTCGGTACGCACCTTTTGGCTGTTCGGTGTACCGCAGCCAGTGATGAACATTGCGCTTGATGCAAGCACAGCAGCGAACAGGCACTTCGGGCGAGTCATTGTCTGGTCTCCTGAATCATCGAAACACGAGTCAAGTCCGTCGGCGATCTTTCGATCGCCGACGGTATTCATTTCAATCGG
>CBFGRU010000086.1:0-11325 GCA_965651255.1 uncultured Phycisphaerales bacterium | reverse complement strand
GCGGCTCGGGGAGCAGGCGGCTCAGTGCGCGCAAAGTCCCTCGGACCATCGCGTCGCGTTCAAAGATCAGCGGCTCACAGGGATGAATGATCTCCGGAATGACGATTGATTCAGGGAGAATCGATTCGGGGTAGGCATACATCAGGATGCGAACTTCAAGACACTGGGCAATGAATGAAGGCGACTCTCCCTGTCGGCTGGCGTTGATCAATCGTTCACGCAGCGCCTCCCATTGCTGGTGAAAGTCATCGCTGAATCGGGCGACGGCATCGGCCAGTTCTTCATCAAGTCCCGGATGATTGTTCAGTGCCCGCAGGACAATGTGAGCGGGTGATTCCTGAAAATACTCCGGATACCGCGCGGCGGTGAAGGCCTCGTGAAGAGTCTGGCGGTCGTCATCGTTGCTGATCGCAGCCAACGCTTGCGATTGGTAACTGCGATTGATGGAAATGAATCGCTCAAGAATGGCACTTCGTGCCCTCAGGAATTCGCGCATCTCTTCCAGAACGCGCTGCTCGCGGGGCGTGCCGAGGTCGAGTCGGGAGATTCGCATTCCGGCGTATCGCTCGGAAGTCAGCGCCTGCTGCATGTGCCAGTCGCGGACGACCGGCCAGAGGTCAGCGATGTATCGATGTCCAACCGGACCAAGCGCGTGCCGAGAAGTGTCGCGGAGTTCAACCGCGTCGAAGATATCGCCAATGAAGAACAGGCCGCGGAACTCGGGTGAAGCGTTGAACGTGAAGTACCGCACTGTCTGCACGGTTCGGCGCACTTCCGGTTCGAGGATCGCCGCTCGGAGCGATTCGTTCGGCGCGATTGAAGGTAGGGCAGACAGCGTGTGGTGGAATGCCTGTTCTGCGGTGAACCGATCGCGCAACATCTGTGCAGTCACTGCACCGGAGCCGAAGTCCAGACCATGAGAGATGTCGGGAGATTCGAACGCATTGTTCTCCAACTGCCATTGCGTGCGCCGCTCTGATGTGCGCAGATATCCAAGTCGCGCGCGATCATGCGCGGCCTGATAGTCACGCTGCAGGGCATCCCATGCGGCCAGCGCGCGTTCGATATCTTCAGCGGCGACGTCGTGCGCTTCGAGAATCTGTTCCAATGATTCACGATTGATGGATGGGTGCGATGGATCCTGAGGCGACCGCCACTGGGCCTCGGCCGCCCCGGCGATGAACGTCAGAACAAGAATGATCAACTGGAGCTGATTCAATGCGATGTCTCCAGTTGATCGAGGGCAAGTTGTTCCAGTTCACGGTGGAAGGCGTCGATTGCGCGGGTCCACGAAGCGCTCGCTTCCGCGTAGGGCGCTTGAATGGCTTCATGATCGATACGGGCGGTCTCAGGATCGGTCGGGTGGATGCGTGCATCGATCCAGTACCGGGCGTACGCATAATGCTCGAACGGTTCGCGCAGATGCACGGCGGCGGCATCCTTGGCACGAAGGTATCGCCACTCGAGATCGTCCAGTTTCGATCGAAGGGCAGCATCACCTTCACCCAGTTGCTTGCGCACGATATCCAGCTTCCACTCGAATTGATTGTTGCCGATCCACTGGCGCGTGGTTCGGATGCGATCCGCATCGAATCGTTTCAACTCCTCTGGCAGCAGAAAAGGTCGAATCACTTCGGTGATCTCCGCCATGGCATTGCCGATGAGGCGAACATCACGCTGCATGTCTCTGTTCATGGCGTGCCATTCATCGCCAATGCGCTCTCGGGCGTCGAGCGTCTCGGCGCTTCTCAGTTCAAACTGAAACAGGGCAAACTGCGTCGTACGATCCGGCAGCGCATGCTCATACGACCGTATCAGTGCATCGGCGCGAGCGAGTTGATCTTCCACTGCGGTTCGGATCGTGCGCAAGCGATCCGGTTCGTTGACTTCTCTCATCGCCCAGGCGATCGCATCGAAAATGGCATCCCGGCCGGCAGGTGTATTCTCGAAGTTCGCCGGGTTCAGCACGCGCCGACGACGCGCATCCTGCTCCAATCGTCTGATGTGCGCTTCAAGCGTGGGAAGAACCAGATGCAGGTCGCCAAAAAGCTGATCGGAGAGGATCGTCATCATCCGGCGCTCTGCCTGGATGATGATGTACTGATCGGTACCGAAGTGCGCGTTCATTCGCCTGAATGCGCCCGGCGCGGGCACCGCACGCGCATCGAACCACGCGCTCAGCTCCGCGCGGCCTTGGTCAAGCAGTCGAACCTGCTCGACATATTCATCGAGAAGCGTTGCGATGATCTCACGATGCGACGCATCGTCGCCGACTGCTGCGAAGAGTTCTCGTTGAACCAACCCGGTGTCAACCGGATCGAACTGACTTCGCCACTGCGCATGCACGACCACCGGCGCGGTGGCGAGCCACATGATGGTGAGCAGAAAGAGCTGCCATTCCCTAAGAGTGCGAGACCGCCACATCATCGCAGCAGTATCGCGCGCTGCGTGCCTTCACGTCAAAGCAGTTTCACGGGAAATGCGGGCGGGATGACTTCCGGTCGATCGTTCAGCCAACCCACCAGCCAGCAGAACGCATCGACCAGGCGCGGGCCGGGGCGATTGAACATCTGGTTCCCATCGACCAGCGCGACGCGGCCTTCCTGAACGGCCGGCAACAGCGGCCACCACGGCTGGCTGGCGGCTTCGTGCAATCGGGCTTCCACGACTTCGAGCGCGTAGCCGCACGGGCAGATGATCAATCGATCGGGCATCGTTTCGATGAGGTCTTCGCCGTGCACCGCGCGCGACTTGGCGCCGGGCTCGTTCAGGGAATGTCGGCCGCCCGCATCGCGAATGAGCTGCGGCGTCCAGTGCCCGCCAACGAAGGGGGGGGCCATCCACTCAAGAAACGCGACCTCGGGCCCTTCGATGTACGGGTTCACATAGTCCCGCGCGGTCCAGTACCGTTCACGAAGGGCGACCATGGCGTTTTCCGCATCATCTTCGCGTTGCACCGCTCGGCCGACTTTCAGCAGATCATCAAAGATGTCTTCCAACGACTTCGGGTCGAGCGAAATCACCCGGGGCGGTGTGGACATTTCTGCCGCGACGGTGCGCACCGTGTTCAGGTCGATCGAACAAACTTCGCAGAGGTCCTGCGTGAGAATGACATCCGGCTGAAGCGCCCGAAGTTGATCAGCATCCAATGTGTACAGCGATTCGCCCGCGCGGAGCGATTCCCGGACCTGCGCATCAATCTCCGGGCTGCTCTCCGCGCTGGTCCGTTGGGCGGTCAGGATCGGTCGATCGAGGACGGAAGGGGGATAGTCGCACTCATGCGATCGCCCGACGAGCAGATCTTCCGCTCCGATCGCAGCGAGCAGTTCCGTGGCAGAAGGCAGGAGACTCACAACACGCATGATGCAGCGAGTGTATGCGCTGAGCGTGTGGTCCAGATTCTCGGACGAGTCCCTCGGGTTGCCCAGATTGACCGGCCCGCACAGAGCAATCCGTGATGGGCAGCGCGGGCAATTGCGAAGCGGAATGGTTTGCTCACTCATGCCGTCGGGACATGGTTGAGGTGCAGCGCGGCGGACGGGCCGCGCGATGACTCCCACCGACGGATCGACACTGAAAGAAAGGGCAACGCATGAAGGCACGTATGACCTTCGGCGCGATCGGTGCGCTCGCCATCGGCTTGCACACCACTGCGGATGTGATCGACATCGGTCGATTCGAGAAAGCCGGCCCCGGCGACATTCATTACCAGGGCAACTATGCGGCGTATCTCTCATCCGGGTCGGAAGGATTGAATAACGAGCACACGCGCATCATCCTCGATCTGGACGGCCTGCTGAGCAGTCTGGGGAGCGGCTGGGGTTTGAAGTCTGTTTCAATTATCGATACCGGGGAGAACATCTACACCTCTTCTCCCGGTGCAGACATCGATCTGTTCCGCCTCTTCAACGTGCGCACAGGTGTTGATGTGTCGTATCTGTATGACGGTCCCTTTGAGATGCATCAGAACGAAACCGAAGCACAGTGGAAGCAGCGCGTCTGGGACCTGGACTGGGGCGCGGGCGGCTTGGAAGGCATGATGTGGCTGTCGCTCGGTGATGAAGGCCGATTGTCCGCAACCCTCAGTGACGTGCAGTTCGCCGGTCAGGGCGATGCGCCGTTTGAGTTGCATTTCGGCGAAGCGGGTTCACCCGAATCGTTCCGGGTTGAGATTGAAGTGGTGCAGGTGCCTGCCCCGGGCGCGATCGCGCTCCTGGCTCTGGCGGGATTGCTTGTGCGTTCACGCAAGCGGCGATCGGAAACCTGACGCATCCTGCGCAACCGCCGCGCGGTGAGGAGAGAGAGCGAGTGTGTTGCGCCATCGGGAAGGATTGAGGGGAGCACCTTCCCGAGGTGGGTCGGCTGAAATACACGCTTCGGCCGGCCGTATCGCCCGATCGGATTTCCGATCGGGCGATGCCGTAGGGATCGGGTCGATTCACCGTTGGGAACGAGTGAGTCATGGACTCACTGGCTTGCTGCGGTCGATCGAGGGCCGAACACGCGCAGGAGCGCCGAGAGAAGCAGCAGATCGCCGATGAGCGCCGCGGTCACCGCAATGCAGGAGAGGATCGCGAAGAGGCGAATTGCCGGCACCTGACTGAAAGCGAGCGTTCCGAATCCGCACAGCAGAACGATCGTCGTGGTCAGCAGCGCGCTTCCGACGGCGGTGAAGGTTCGGCCGATGGCATCATCTCCTTCGTGACCGTGCCTTTGCTCGCGGCGATATCGCGCGAGCACATGAATCGTGTCATCAACGGCGATTCCCAGACAGATTGAGAAAACGATCACGCTGGTGATCTGCAGCGGCTGGCCGGTGATCGCGAGCAGACCGGCGGTCAGAGCGAGCGGAAAGATGTTCGGCAGAATGCTGATGAGCCCGAAGCGCAGCGAGCGGAAGGCAAACGACAGGGTGATGAAAATGACGACCGAAGCCATCGACAGACTGATCGCGAGATCGCTGATCATGCGGTGAACGCTGCGCGATGCCAGGACGGTCGTCCCGGTCAGTTGAATGGTCGCAGCGGGATGTTCGTTCCGGATGACATCCAGCCGGGTTTCGAGTTCGGTGAACGAAGCGCGATTCCTGCGGACGCCGACATCGCGAATGCGCGCGGTGATGAGCAGCTCGCGCGTTGGCTCATGCCAGAGACGTTCGGAAAGCGAAGGCGGCGTCAGGAACCGCCAGAGCATCGGGCTGGCTTCGTTGGGAAGCGCCCGCCAGATGGAAAGGATTGAAATCGGATCGGCGGCGAACCCGGGTGTCTCGCGTACCGCAGTGTGCACGGTGTCGAGCAGGTTGCGCGTCGAAGGTGATTCGAGCGGTTGCGCCTCGGGAAGCTGAACAATGAGGTAGACGGCCAGCACGCCGTTGAGCGCACGATCCGCATCATGCAGTGCTCGGGCCGTATCTCGTCCGTGGGGGAGCGACTCGGTGATGCGATGATCCGGCCGGAGCGTCAGAAACGATAATCCAATGAGCGAAATTGTCAGCACAAGGCCGATGAACGAAACGAGTCGTGCGCGGGCGAGTACCGGGCGGATGAGCGAAGTCGGTGCAAGGCGGCGTTCGAAGAGGGGTTGATCTGCCCGTCGCGCGACGAGCCAACCGCGCGGCATCATGGCTGCAAAGAGTGGAACCAGCGTGAGAACAGACATCAGCGCGCACACCGAGCCCATCGCACACGCAAGGCCGAGCCGCTGGATGACGTCTACTCCTGCGAACGAAAGCGATGCGAAGCCGATCGCGGTGGTGAGTGAGGTCAGGACACAGGCCGGTCCGAGATGGCGCAGCGCGAGCGCAGAGGCCTCCATCGGTGATGCATGCGCAGCACGCGAGCGACGAATATCAACCCCCAGATGAACTGCATCGGTGAAACCGATCACCACGACCAGAGTGGGCAGAACCGTATTGATGACGTTCAGTGGTTCATCCGCAAGCCCCATGAACCCCAGCGCCCAGTACGCCCCGATCATGGGCGGCAAGGCCACCACGACGACCGCAGCGATCCGCCGGAAGAGCGCAAAGGCCACGAGGATTCCGAGCGCAGTTCCGATGATGAAGAATCGAATCTGATCGCGCCGAACGGATTGAATGACTTCCATCCGAATGGCGGGCAGGCCCGTGATCCGAACGCGGAGTCCCGGCGTCTCGCGCGTGATGCGTTCGGTCAGTTCATTGATCCGGCGGATCGCCGGCTCGATGAGATCGATCGACAGCGACTCACCCGCCAGCGTCGCAACCAGCAGGATGAGCGGTTCATTCGGCGCGATGAGCGTTCCGCCCAGCAGCGGATGTTGCCGCGCTTCCGCCAGCGCTGCATCGATGTCCTGCTGGGGCGAACCGGCAGGATCGCCGGGAAAGATGGGCCGCGCCCGGCCGAGTGATTCATCGTACTGAGGAATGTCGAGCGGGCTGACCACCTGCGCGATGTCCGGCAGTGCGCGCAACTCTTCGCCGAGCGTGCGGAGCGCCGAGAACCCATCGGGCGTGAAGAGCGCGGGGCCATCAAGGACGATCAGGCAATCGAGATCATCCGACCCGAACGTCCGGTGCAGAGATTCGAGCGCGCGGGACTGCTCATCATCCGCGCGAAAGAGATTGCGTGGCTGATCATCGACGGTCAGATGCGGCACGCCGAACGAGGCGATAGTCGTGATGATGATCGCGAAGATCGCGATGAGCCACGGTCGATGCGCAAAGAGGTGGGCGTATCCGCTCATGCGCGCATCGCCGCGGGCGGGAGGGTGATACCGAAGAATCGCTCCGCATTGGCATCGAGCGTCTGCTCGAACTCGCCTGCATCAACTCCACGAAGTTCAGCCAGATGATGGGCGGTGTGAATGACGAACTTCGGTTCGTTCGGCCTGACCTGTCGATGCGGTTCGGGTGTCAGAAATGGCGCATCGGTTTCCACCATGATGCGGTCGGCGGGAACGAGCTTCGCGGCCTCGGCCACGTCCTTTGCGTTTCGGAACGTCACCACGCCGGTGAAGGAGATCCACGCGCCGAAGTCGAGGACCGCCCTCGCATCGTCCGGCGTCCCCGTAAAGCAGTGAAAGACGCAGCGGTCGGGCGGGAGTTGGGTTTCGCGCAAGATAGACAGCAAATCGTCGAAGGCGTCCCGGCAATGAAGTACGAGCGGTTTGGAGAGCCCCTCATCGGTGCAACGTGCGATGATCGTGAGCTGCTCGGAGAGAACGCGGCGTTGCAGTTCGCGCGGCGGATCCTTGTAGTGGTTGTCAAGCCCAAGTTCGCCCCACGCGACACACCGCGGGTCATGAGCCACCCGAACCATCTCTTCCCATTCGATCGGTTCATCGCTGTGCAGAGGATGCACGCCCGAAGTACACCACACATCGCGATGCTCGGCGGCGATCGCCAGGTTTCTGGCCGCGCCGGCCGTGGTGGTGCAGACCGTCACGAACCCTCTCACTCCGGCTGCCCGCGCCTCGGCGAGCACCTGCTCGAGGCGATCGTCATAGCAGTCGAAGGCAAGATGGCAGTGGGTGTCAATCAAGCGGATTTCTTCCGGCGGCGCGGGTGAAGCGGCCGATGGTAGCGGGCGAGCGCCGCTGATGTTCAGTCTCATTTACGGAGAAGCAGGTGAAATCAGGGGCGCTTGACGTTGCGGAAACGTTGTTTTTGGGTAGTCTTCACGGTCCAAAGCCGATCCGACCGAACGGATGGCGCTGCTGCGGTTCTTGATTCGCGGAAGGGCCTGAAATAGGATCGTTGGCAGACATTGTGAAAAAAGGTACTTAGTCGTGTCGCACTTCGTTTTCCCCAAGTGGACCAATGGTCTTATCCCCATGCTGGGGGCGGGGCTGTTGGTTGCGCCGGTGTACTTCGTGGGAATTGTGTGGTTCGGTTTCAGCCCCAAGACGACCGATGTGGGCTATCAGCCGGAACAACCGATTCCTTTCAGCCACCGACTGCATGCTGGCGAGATGGGCATTGACTGCCGCTACTGTCACAACACGGTGGAGGTTGCGGCGAAGGCGGCCATTCCGCCGACCGAAACCTGCATGAACTGCCATTCGGCGATTCAGCCGAACAGGAACGACCCGCAGGCGCAGCAGTGGAAGCTCCAGCCGTTGCTGGACAGCCACGCAACGGGCGAGCCGATCATGTGGGTTCGCATTCACGATCTGCCCGACTATTCGTACTTCGATCACTCGGCCCACGTGAATCGCGGAGTGTCGTGTGTGGAATGCCACGGCCGAGTGGACAAGATGGAAAAGGTGTACCAGCAGGAGCCGCTCAGCATGGGCTGGTGCCTGGAATGCCACCGAAACCCGGATGAGAACCTCCGGCCTCAGAGTGAAATCTTCAATCTCGCCTGGAAGCCGCGTGAAGGTGAGAGCCACAAGAGCGTCGGCGAGTTGCTGCGCGCTTCGAACCAGATTCAACCCTCGACGGACTGCTCGACATGTCATCGGTGACCAAGCACGCCGGCAAGCAATACTGGCGCAGTCTCGAAGACCTCGCTGATACGCCCGAGTTCCGGGCGATGGTCGAGCGTGAGTTTCCGAGTCTGCTGGAAGATGTCGTGACGCCGTCCACGCGCCGCGGCTTCCTGAAACTCATGGGGGCGTCGCTCGCGCTCGGGGGGGTAGGCCTCGCGGGCTGTCGCCGCTGGCCCGAAGAGCACATCGCGCCCTTTGCCCATCGACCCGCCGGGCGAATTCCCGGAACAACGGAGCAGTACGCCACGGTGCTGGAAATCGGCGGCGTGGCGGAAGGACTGCTGGCGGTCGCGTACGACGGCCGGCCGATCAAACTCGAAGGAAACCCGGCCCACCCGACCAATCGGGGCGCGACCAGCGTGTATGCGCAGGCGAGCATTCTCGCCCAGTACGACCCGGAACGCAGCATCGCGGTCCGCACGGCTGGAAATCCTACGACCTTTGATGCCTTTGCCACGGCGATCGCCGCCCGATTCGCCGACCGACGCAGCAGTGGCGGGGGATCAATCGCGGTTCTCACCGAGGCATCGAGTTCCACCACGCTTGAAGATGTGAAACGCCGGCTTCTGCAGGCGTATCCGAATCTGAAGTGGTTCGAGTATGAAGCCGTTTCCCGCGATGCCGAACGAGAAGGGTCGCGACTGGCGTTCGGGGCGCCTCACCGGACGCATTATGCGTTCCACAACGCAGCGGTGGTCTTCTCGCTCGATGCCGATGTTTTTGGCTCGCACCCCGCGTGGATTCGCCATGCCCGTGAGTTCGCCGATTCCCGGCGGTACGAGACGCGGACGGATCGCTCTTTCGAGATGAGCCGCCTGTACATGGCCGAAAGCCGCGTTTCGCTCACGGGGGTGATGGCCGATCATCGACTGGCGACCAAGGCACGAAACATTCCTGCGGTGGCGGTGGCGCTCACGAAGAAACTCATTGCCAGAGGGCTGAGCGTTCCCGGCGCGGGTTCACTGCCGGAGGTCAGCGGTTCGTGGCTGAACGACGCGATGCTTGATGCAGCGGCGGATGATCTGCTGGCCGCTCGTGCGGCCGGACATGCATCCATCATCTGCGCGGGTGAACATCAGCCGGCGGAAGTGCATTCGTTGGCTCACGCGCTGAACGCGGCGCTCGGCAACGTCGGCAAGACGGTCAGCTACACCGCCGAGCCGGATGCCGGCCGACCCTCGCACGTCGAAGCGATTCGCGCCCTGGCTGAAGCGCTGCGCGGTGGAACGGTTGACACCCTCATCATGCTTGGTGGGAACCCGGTGTTCAACGCACCGGCCGACCTTGACTTTGCCACGGCGATGTCCGGCGCCTTCACGGTGCATCTCTCGGATTCGGTTGATGAAACCAGCGCGGTCGCCGACTGGCATGTGCCGCGCGCGCTGTTCCTTGAGACCTGGTCGGACGCTCGCGCCTGGGATGGCACACTGTCCATCGGGCAACCGATTGTTGAACCGTTCTACGGCGGGAAGACCCCGGCGGAAGTGCTCGCCGTCGCGATGGGCGATGAAGTGCAGGATGCGTACGGCCTGGTCCGTCGCGCGATGAAGCCGGTTCTCGGCGAGGCCGACTTCGAGCGATCGTGGCGGCAGTTGCTGCACGACGGTGTGCTCATGAACTCGGAGTGGCCGACCGCAACCGTTGCGGTGCAGGGCGGCGGGTGGATGAGCCAGCTCGCGACGCTGGCGGGCAATGCCAGTGATGGCGCGCAGGTCGATGAAGTTGTCTTCATCGCGGATGCGAGCATGTACGACGGCCGCTTCGCAAACAACGGCTGGCTGCAGGAACTGCCTGATCCGGTGACGAAGATCACCTGGGATAATGCCGCCCTGATGAGCCCGCGGACCGCGGAAACGCTCGGCGTCAGCGGTCATGACATGGTGTCCATCGCGGCGAACGGTCAGTCGGCCATGACGATCGCGGCGCAGGTCGTGCCCGGACATCCGGATGGCACGATTACGCTGCCGCTGGGGTATGGCCGAAGCATCGCCGGCAACGTCGGCAATGGTGTGGGCTTCAACACCTATCGGTTGCGCACGACAGCGGGCATGATGGTGGCAGGCGATGCGCGGGTGGAACTTGCCAGCGGCCGGTACGAACTGGCGGTGACGCAGGATCACCACATCATGAAGACGGCGATGACCGAACAGGGCAAGCAGCAGCGTCTGCCCCAGATCGTTGAAGAAGCCAACCTGCATGATTTCGAGAATCTCGGTCGAAAAGCGTTCCATCCGGACTGGTCGCCCTACCACGAGTTTCCGCTCGTTTCGCTCTGGGATGAACATCAGTACACCGAGCAGAACTATCGGTGGGGGATGTCGATCGATCTTTCCGCATGCAACGGCTGCAGCGCCTGCGTGATTGCCTGCCAGGCGGAGAACAACATTCCCATCGTCGGAAAGGACCAGGTGCTCCGCGGCCGCGAGATGCACTGGATCCGCATCGATCGCTACTTCAAGTTCAAGCGGTCGAGCGATGGGAAGTTCGATGAACACACGGTCGAATCAGTCGCTGTGCAGCCGGTGACTTGCCAGCATTGCGAGACCGCTCCGTGCGAGCAGGTCTGCCCGGTGGCAGCGACCGTGCATGACCACGACGGGCTCAACGTCATGGTCTACAACCGTTGCGTGGGAACGCGCTACTGCTCGAACAACTGTCCGTACAAAGTTCGTCGCTTCAACTTCTACGACTGGCACGCCCGCAATCCACGCAACACCGGCCTTGAGCAGCCCTATCTCAAGCTGCCCGATGAACGCGCGAACGAGCATTTCTCAGGCGATGGCACCGTGCGCAAGGGGCTCTTCAACCCCGAAGTGACGGTGCGTTCGGTCGGCGTGATGGAAAAGTGTTCGTTCT